>JAJQHD010000045.1 GCA_021199855.1 Oscillospiraceae bacterium | reverse complement strand
TAACCCCTGTCCATTTTCTACCCCCTCTGTGTCCAGTTTTAGTATAGCAGTTCATATTGTCCTCCTCGGAAACCCCTCCACCACCGCCTTCGGCGCCGGTCCCCCTCCCCTTTCAGGGGAGGCTACTTGTTCTACCTGAATTGTTACATAGAAACGCAAATAGGCTCCATCTGAAATGAAGTTCGCAAGCGAACTTCCGGAGCTGTCATGCGAAGCGTGACTGAGGGGTTTCCGAATATTACCCTCAGTATACCCTCATTCACGAAAATAAAGAATGTTGAAAACTCTGTGAGTTTGTTGAAAAGAAAAGCCCGAAAAAGCTAGGTTCTCAACATTTTCAACAGGGTTTTCAACAAAAAAATCAGCGAATACCGATTGTAAATGAAAAAATATGCCACCATCCCCCGAAAAAGCTCGAATTTAATTCGGAGAAGATTCGGGATTTTGTGGGGTGGATTTTTGGAGAATCAGACAAAAAGAAAGCCGGACTCATTGATTTGAGCCCGGGCTGTAACTATTCAATAATCAGATTTTCCGTGCCGGTTTCTGTACCAAGGAACATCACGAAATAAATCGGGAGATAGGTAATCCTGCCGTCAGTCAGAATCTCTCTTTCGTTTGAAAGAACATACGCCTTCTTCACGTGGTAGTCCTCATTTGAGACGAAGGCGCTCAGAGCACTGTGGACATTATAATCCTTTCCGGACTTGACATCAATTGGGACGGCGGACAGACTTTCGTAGTCGTCGATGAGATAGTCGACCTCGCCTTTGACACGATTGTCGTAGTAGTAGAGTTTGTGCCCATGCGCCGCAAGCTCGCTCGCAACGACCGTCTCATAGACCGACCCGAGATTAACCGAGCGAATTTCGTCCATAATCGCACGCATATTGTTGCCATAAAGGATTCCCGAGAGAATCCCGACGTCATTCAGATATAGCTTCAGAAGATTCTTTCCCTGAGACTGGGAAAGCGGAAACTGCGGGTTCGAGATTGCCTGAACATTCAAGGCAATTCCGGCACTGATAAGGTACTCAAACTCGTCCTGATAGTCAAGGAAAGTCTTGCCCTTTTTGCCCTCAATGCTCTGTGCCACAACCCGCTTCTTCTTGTTCTCCATGTTTGACGGAATCATGTCGTAAACCCGGCGGATTTTAAGCTTCTTCTCAGAATCATATTTTGAGGCGTCAGCGGCATAATAGTCGTGAATCTCCGACTGAATCTCCCTGACACGCTGGATATTCTTGCTTTCAAGAAACGTGTTCACGGCGTCCGGAAGTCCGCCGACCAGAAGATACTTCCGGAATAAATCCAACATCTTTTCGTGCAGTCCTGGGTCAAGGGACTCTTTATTCTCGAATTTTGTTCTTAGAACCGACACCGCCGCCTCATTCATGCCGTTGGCATAGAGGAATTCCTCAAAGTCAAGTGGATACATCCTGACTTTTCTGATACTTCCCATCGGAATCGAAGTCGTCTGCGACAAAGTCACTCCAAGAAGCGAACCACTTGCGATAAATGTATATCTTCCGTCCTGCGACAGGAATTTGAGAAGCGTCAGAAGCTGTGGGTATGCCTGAATCTCGTCGATGAAGATAAGGGTGTCCGACTTTTCGTGCATTTTGTCACCCTCGGTCATACTAAGCCGAAGATAGAAATCGTCAACCGTCTTCACCTCGGCAAACAGCCGCTCGCCGAGAGAATCCTCAACCATATTGATTTCGATGAAGTTCTCAAACAGCTCTTTCCCCACATGCCTGATAATATAGGTCTTCCCGACATGCCGGGCGCCGTCGATAAGAAGAATCTTCCCGGAATCCCCGAGCAGGTGCTCCCGAATCACATCTTCAATTTTACGATATAGCATAAAAACACCTCCTGAGACTCAAAGATGACTTTTCAATAGTATTATACCCCATTCCAAGCCACTTTTCAATACTTTCCAAAGCAATTTTTACCCACTTTTCAATATAATTTTACCCCAAAAATAGCCACTTTTCAAACTTTCCTGTTTTGCTAGTTTTTGCATACAAAAAATCCCCGTTCAACACGGGGATTTCGTTTTTATTACCTCGTCGCCAACCAATCATGCGCCAGGTCAATCGCCTCAAAGAGTGTCTTTTTTTCGGCGGTCTTGGTTATGCGCTCCATGACGGGGACGTTTTCGTCGGTCAGCATTCTGTAAACCCTGACCTTCGTGGCGACATCGACATCGCCCTTTTTCTCGGAAGCCGCAATCTGCACATATACAACTTCCTTATCTCCCATGCTCCCATAATAGAGCTCATTGCCCTTCCTCACAAGAGGAAAGCCTTTATATTCAAAGAATTGTTCTGCCATTATATTCATCCTTTCTTACCAAGCCATCAAAATATCATCACTCGTCCCGCCATTAATAAACGTCTCGATATTCGTCTTCAGCGTCTGGATATAGCTTATCGGCTGGCTGAATGAGGTGGTGCCGTTCATCTTTATCGTAACTCGGTTGTTGCCGTCGTCGTAGAATTCGAGTACGTCTCCTCCGGTCTGGGTTATAATCTCCATCTTGCAGACAAGCTCGGCGTCTTCGTCGGGGTCTTCAAGGCAGAGGTCGTCGATAGGACACTTCAGGATAAACTGATAGAGCACTTTAAAAGTATCAATATCGACAAACTCGTTATTATAGGTCGCAACGAGGTAGTCTTCATCCTCATCGGCTGTTACGTCGAAGTAGTAATCGGTGGTCTCGCCGTCCTCATAGAACTCGATGTTGATATAGTCGATTCTGTAGATGTAGTTCGACGTCATCAGGCTCGACATAATGTCAATCGGCATGAATGTAACCCACGGAAGGTCGTCGACGGCGAAAGTGAATACGCAGTCGATTCCCTCATAGTAGCCGTAATAGTAAGCCGGCTCGCTGGTGTCGTTTCCGGAATCGTCGGTTGCATATGATGCAACATTTCCGATTATCAGTGAGTAGGTCTGAAGCTCAGCCTCAATCAGAACGGTGCAGTACGGGTCGGAAAGTCCGTAGTAGTCCCAGTCCTCCTCAGTCGGGAACGGGCAGACGGCGTCAGTAGCAGTCAGTCCCCACAAGCCATAGATAACGTCGTTCGAGTTGGTGATATCAAGATATGCGTAAACCGGCGAAGTCATAACCTGCGAAGATGCCATCGAAACTTCATCTGTGGCATAGTTCTTGGTGTCGTCCTCGAATGTTACGTCGTAGTCAAGATCCTTTCTCGTAACTATCATGTAGTCGATAGTCGGAGATGTGCTCGTGGATGTCAGCTCGCTTAAGATTATGAGGCTTATAAAGTCCTCTTTCGCGTAGTAGAAGTATCTTGACGAGTTCGAGAGTACTGTGTAGACATCGTTAGAGTCGCCCAGTCTTACATAAACAGTAGAGCTTGTCGAGTCAGCCGAATCAATTCCGTAGTAGACGGTGTAGACGGTGCCATCTGTAAGTGTGACAGTGACTTTTGCCGTCGGGTCGTCCTCGGAAAGTCCGTATTTTGCCAGGTCTTCGGCGTTCTCTTCAACTAGTGACTGCGCTGTGATGGATGAAATGCAGTTTCCAGCCGCCGCAAGTGTGGTGGAGTTCTGGTTCAGCCCTTCAAGCTCGTCGATGGTGAAGGTTCCGTCGTCCTGGGTGACGGTGTATTCGCCGTACTCGTTTGAGATGACCATAGTTGCAATGTCGTCGCGGCTTCCACTGTAGACGTATGTCGTCGTGTCGACCGTTTCGTCGTCAGATGAAACGCTGACGTCAACCTGTGTCAGAAGAAGTATTCCCAGAACAACCAGCAGGCTGAGGACAAAAACAGCTACGATTATAAGGCTTCTTTTCTTGGATGTCATTATCTGTGTCTCCTCCTAGCCCATACGACAATTCCGATTATAGCTGTGATTACCGGGATAACTCCAGCAAAAGCGATATTAAGTCCGTTCTGGACAGATTCCGAAACTACAACTCCGCTCGAAGAAATTGTCTTGGAAGTGATTGTGATGCCCTCCGTCTTCTCGGTTATCTCGTTTATGAGACTTATGAAGAAGTCGCCGTTATTGAACTGAGAGCTGGACATGAGCGTCGAAAGAAGCATCTGGTCGGAGCCTACGGCTATAACGTGAGTATAGCCGGAAATGTGGGTGTCCTGATTGAGAACCTTGTAAACTCCCATCGCAACTGAATAGAAGCTTCCACGCTCGGTAGCGTCATCGGTAGTCCAGTCGTCGGAGGTGTCGTACATGTCCTTCAAAACCGCATTTTCTGAGGTCTGAACCAGAATCTGGCAGGTGTAGTAGCCGTCGCCGTCGTCAAATCTCGTGGAAATTGCCCTTGAATTCGGGACATAGAGCGAGAGATACGGGTTAGCGATATCGTCGCTGTAGTCCTCGGAAACTATAGTCTGGAAGGTGTAGTTCTGATAGTTTGCGTAATAGCTTGTGCTGGTCTCGTAGATTACCTTATACTCGACAGTCAAGCCGTACTTATAGAGAAGTGCGTCAAGATTCGGCGTTTCAGCCTGCTCAACAGACGCGACATAGATGAGATCCTTCTCGAGCTGACCGTTGTTATAGAGCCAGGTTTCAATCTTTGAAATCTCGTCGGTTGTGTAGTCAATCTTCGGAGCCGGGATGATGACTAGGTCGACATCGTCGGGGATGTCCTCAGTCTGGATGTTTATCTCAGTCAGGATATAGCCGTTCTTGTCAAGAAGGTCGGTAAGACCGGATACATCCGACTCGTTTGCACCGGGATAGGTAAGCGTTGCAACCGTTACCGGGTTAGCATCGGTTACAGCCATGATGGCACTTGTAAGAGCCTGCTCGGCAATTGAACCGGTTATAAGACCGTAAGTGTCGAACATTTCGTGGGTGTAGAGCGAGCCATAATAGTCGGCATAGCTACTCAGATAGCTCTCATAGTCCTCGGCAACCTCGATTATATCCGTTAAAGATACAATCTTGACTCTTGTGTGGTCGCCATCAGCAAGCTCAACTATGATGTCTCCCGTCTCAAGCGACTGGGAATAGTTCGCAACAAAGTCAGGGTTCGAGTTCAGATCCTTATAGGAAACAACTATAAGTGGATTGTACTGTGTGTACTTATCTAATAGCTCCGAGCACTGAACCGCATAGTCGCTGATAGAACGGTATTCGTCCTCGGTAGCCATAACGGTTATCGAAACCGCGACGTCGATTCCCTCGATATACTCAATAGTCTCATCAGAAATGGAGTAGATGCTGTCAGACGTAAGGTCGATTGTAATCGGGAAACGGTCGAAAAGCATTGTCGTTACAATATTGACGAGAACAACTGCCGCAACAAACAGAACTGTCATCGCAGTTGCGAAGGAGCCGTGCCTGAGCTTGCGCTTGTTAAGAGGCTTTCTCTCATGCTTCGGCTTGACTACCGTTCCTGCAGCCGACTTTTTAGACTTCTTCTCAGCCTTTTCTTCAGCCGCTTCTACCCCAGTAGCTTCCGTCTCCACTACTTCGTTTTTCTTTTTTGTATCTTTCATAGCAATCCCTCCTTAGCTCCAACGGCGTCTTTCGACAACACGGACGGTCAGGAACAGGAACACAACCACCATGCTGACAAAGAAAATGACGTTTGAAAAGTCGAATATTCCGTAGGTGAAGTAGGAGTATCTCGAAAGAACAGACAGCTCGTACAGGATATTTGAAATCCAGTTTACATTGATGATGGACGCTATTGAAGAGATGAGATACATAACGAGTATCGCCGCAAATCCGCCGACAGCGGCCGTTACCTGGTTTTCAGTCAGTGACGAAACGAACATGCATATCGCTATAAATGCCGCACCTATGAGAAGAAGCCCTAAGATTGTTCCCATAACTTCAAGCCAATGTACCTCAACAAAGAAATTGAGGACTATAGCATAGACAAATGTCGCCGCAACGCCCATCGCATAAACGCAGAATGCCGCTAAGAACTTTCCCACAACCAGCGAACCCAGACCTATAGGAGCAGTGAGCAAGCACTGGTCGGTTTTGTTCTTCATTTCCTCCGACATCGTTCTCATCGTTAAGATAGGAATGAGAACCATCAGGACATAGAATAAAAGCGTGAACATGGTGGACATGTCAGGGGTCAGATATAAAAGCCCGTCAAGTGAGCTCGTTGATACGGCGGTAATTCCGAAAAGAACGCCGGACGCAGCATAGAAAGCCGTCAGGAAGATATAGCCTATAGGCGATTTGAAGTATGCGCCGAATTCTCTTTTGAATATTGCTTTCATGACTTCTTCGCCTCCCCGCTCTTGTCTTTTATGTTGTCCATCGATTCTGCCTTCTGGTTAATAAACTCGTCGACGCTTTCGCCCATCGTAAGCCTTAGGAAGATGTCTTCAAGAGTAAGCTCCGAAGGACGAAGTCCCATGATGTACCAGCTTCTCTGAGAAAGTCTCTTGTTGAGCTCCCGTCTTATATCCGTTCCCTCAACCGCTTCGATGTTGTATTCCCAGACGCCCTTTTCTCTTTGCATATCTGCAAGGACGGAAACAACGCCCGGAATCGAGCTTATGACTTTTATTACTTCTTCACGTGGTCCGTCGATTCTCGCAATAAGCTTGTGGTCGGCGGTTAGGGTGTTTGAAAGATTGTCTGCAGTGTCGTCGGCGATAATCTTACCGTTATTTATGATTACGATTCTGTCGCAGACAGCCTGGACTTCGCTCAATATATGCGATGAAAGAATAACCGTGTGGTTCTTTCCGAGCTTCTTTATAAGCGTTCTTATCTCGATAATCTGCTTCGGATCAAGACCTACTGTCGGTTCGTCAAGGATAAGGACGTTCGGGTTGCCGACAAGTGCCTGAGCCAGACCGACACGCTGTTTATATCCCTTTGAAAGGTTCTTGATAAGGCGGTTATAGACCTCCTCAATCTTGACAAGCTCGCATATTTCCTGCAAATGAGTATTCCGCGGAATCTTGCAGCCCTTCAGCTCGTACATGAAGTTCAGATACTCTTTGACGGTCATGTCAAGATACAGCGGCGGGAACTCGGGGAGATATCCTATTTCCTTCTTCGCAAGAAGCGGCTCTTCCAAAATTTCCTTTCCGTTTATATACGCTTCTCCGCTTGTGGAGGAGAGATAGCCCGTCAGGATGTTCATTGTCGTGGATTTTCCTGCGCCGTTCGGTCCTAAAAAGCCCAAAATCTCACCGTTGTGAGCTTCAAAGCTTATGTTGTCGACCGCCAATTTGTCGCCGTAGGATTTACAAAGGTTTTTTACCTCAATCATCGGGTATTACGTCCTTTCCGGTAAATTCCGATATATGTCTTAGACATTGTACACCGTTTTTGTGTACACTCTGTGACTCTTTGAAGAAATGCAACACTATCCGAGCATTCCAAGTGAGCGGTTGATTCTTGCAACAGTTTCATCCTTACCGATGATTTCGGCAATCTCGAAGGCTCCGCCGGGTGTGAACTGCTTGCCGCTGATGGCGACACGAAGAGACCAGAGAACATATCCGTTCTTGACTCCCATTTCGGCGATGAGCTCGAAAAGCCTGTCGTGGATGTTCTGGAAGTTCCATTCACTCTCAGGGATGGCTTCGAGAACGGGAAGAGCACGTGTCAGAGCGTCGACAGCCGTTTCACGGTTGGTCTTCATCTTCTTGTTCTCGTAGAGTGAAAGGTCGTAATCGGGCATTTCGTCGATAAAGTCGACCTGCTCGGGGATTTCCGAGAATACTTCGGTTCTGTTCTGAAGTAACGCCGAAATCTTTGAAATATCCACGTCCTTCTTGACTACCTGTCTTATATACGGTTCTGCATATTCTGCGAACTTCTCAGGAGTGAGTGCACGGATATATTCGCCGTTGATGGCTCTTAATTTCAGCGGGTCAAAGATAGCCGGGGACTTTGAAAGCCCGTCAATCTCGAACTCTTCGATAAGTTCCGGAAGCGTGAAGATTTCTCTTTCGCCCTTCGGAGCCCAGCCTAAGAGTGCGATGTAGTTTATGATAGCTTCACTGAGATACCCTTTTTGAACCAAATCCTCAAACGAAGCGTCGCCGTTTCTCTTTGAAAGCTTGTTGTGCTTGTCCTTCATGATGGGTGCGACGTGGATGTACTTCGGAACCTCCCAGCCGAACGCCTCATACAAAAGATTGTACTTCGGTGCGGAAGCCAAATACTCGTTGCCACGGACTACATGAGTAATTCCCATCAGATGGTCGTCGACGACGTTTGCAAAGTTATAGGTAGGCATACCGTCGGCTTTAAGAAGAATCTGGTCGTCAAGGGTCGAATTTTCGACGGTGATGTCGCCGAAGAGCTCATCGTGAAATGTAGTTGTGCCTTCAAGAGGAATCTTCTGGCGGATGACATAGGGCGTTCCTGCATCAAGCTTCGCCTGAATCTCTTCAGGGGAGAGGTTTCTGCAGTGCCTGTCATACATCGGGCTGATTCCTGCCGCTTCCTGAACGGCTTTAAGCTCTGTCAATCTGTCCTTGTCGCAGAAGCAATAGTATGCTCCGCCCTTTTCCACTAATTCCAGCGCATATTTCTTGAAAATGCCCATTCTCTCCGACTGTACATAAGGTCCATAGTCTCCCCCGACGTCCGGTCCTTCGTCCCAGTTGAGACCTACTGCTTTGAGAGTGCGATAAATGGTGTCGACGGCACCCTCGACATATCTTTCCTGGTCGGTATCTTCAATACGGAGAATGAACTTTCCTCCGTACTTCTTGGCTATGATATAGGTGTAAAGTGCGGTTCTTAAATTTCCTATATGCATATAGCCGGTAGGTGATGGCGCAAACCTCGTTCTTACTTCACTCATTTTCCGGTCGACTGAATAATCAGTCTTCCTCCCTTCTTTTGTCTATGTCTTTATTTATAGTAGCCGTGAGTTCTTCTATCCCGGAAAACTTCCTTTCCGGGCGGTAGAACCTTTTAAGCTCCACTTTTATATCCACATGGTATAAATCGCCGACGTCGCCTAAAATGTGCGTTTCAAGACCGATTTCTCCCGAATCGCTGACAGTCGGCTTCACTCCTACGTTTGAAATGCCTTTGAACTTCTCTTTGGTCGGAAGGACAGTCACATCGCTCGAATAGACACCGAACTTTGGAATCACTTTCTTCCCCGACACCGGAATATTGACGGTTCTTATTCCCATCTCACGCCCGAGACTCATCCCGTGCATGACTCTGCCCTCGAAGAAGTATTTATACCCTAAAAGCTCGTTCGCTTCAGCCATTTCGCCCTGCTCGATAAGACTCCGGATTCTGGTTGTAGAAACCGTCTCGCCGTCAATATGGACAAGTTCGACGATTTTCGACATCATTCCGTTTGACTCACAAAGCGATTTAAGAAGCTCCGAATCGCCTGCCGCATTCTTTCCGAACCGGAAATTCTCGCCCGAGAGAACAATGTCGGCACCGAACTCTTCTTTGAGAGTAATCCGGACGAAATCCTCGGGACTGGTGTCCCGGACGGTTGCAAAGTCGGCAAAGTAAACCCTGTCTGCACCGAATTCTTTGAGTTTTTCCTCTTTTTCCGAATCAGTCAGGACAAAGCTCCGGTGACCTTTGGTGTCGGCCTCGGATGAGCGGAAGGTGTAGACTATCTTTTCGTCCGCTCCCGTGTCGCGCAACACCTTCAACGCCGACTGATGACCGACGTGGACGCCGTCGAAAAGCCCCAGAAGCACAGCCTTTTTAACATTTATATCACTGCTAATACTAATCACCAGAAATTCTTTACTATTCTGATTTCGCCGTTCTGGACTTTGCAAAGCCCTAAGAACCCTGAGTTTCCGTAGATTCTGAAAATCCCGTCTTCTTTGGCTCCCCGGACTCGCCCTGCGTCAAGCTTGACGCCGTTTTTGTACATCCGGGTCTGGGCTTCCGAGAGATTCAGCTTCGGGTAGCACCCAAAAAGCTTGTCGGTGGGAACAATCCTAGGAATCGCCATTTCAAGCGGATTCTCGCTCGCCCTGAGTTCTTCAAGTGGTAGGCAATCTTCAACCTTGAAACCGTGCGCCGAGATTCTCCGAAGCGCCGTCATACAGCCGCCAACGCCCAAAGCGTCGCCCAAGTCACTGATAATAGTGCGTATGTAGGTTCCCTTCGAGCAGGAGATGAGAAGCGTTCCGGTTCTCCCGGATTCGTCATATCTTTCAAGTTCGATACTGTAAACAGTAATCTCACGTGGAGTCCGTTCGACGCTGACTCCCTGCCTGGCGAGCTCATAAAGCCGTTTCCCATTTACGGACACTGCCGAATACATCGGAGGAAGCTGGGAGATGGCGCCTCTGAATTGAGGCAATTTCTCCAAAATCTCTTCTTCCGAAACCGGTTTCAGAGATTCAGACAGCACCTTCCCGGTTATATCCTGAGTGTCGGTGGACTTGCCTAGAACAAACTCTGCTCGATATGACTTTTCATCAATCGGGAGAATGTCACTGGCGCCGGTTGCCTTGCCAATTAAAACCGGCAGAACTCCGGTCGCCATCGGGTCTAGTGTTCCCGTGTGACCGAGCCTTTTTTCGTGGAGGAGCCCACGAAGAACGGCGATAACGTCAAAGGATGTGTACCCCGAAGGCTTGTCTATAAGAAGCACTCCCCCGGGGAGATTTTCGGTAGTCACAGATACTTCCTTGTGACTTCAAGGATTCTCGCGTTTACTTCTCTTAATTTGCCCTCAATGGTGCAACCGGAAGCTCTTAAGTGTCCGCCGCCGCCGAACTCTCCGCAGATAGCCGCGGCATCAGCATCGGTAGTACGAAGAGAAATCTTGTAAGTATTCGGCTTGTCCTCCTGCTGTTTGATGGTGTAGCCAAAGCGGACGCCCTCGATTGTAAGAGGAATCTGAGCGAATGCGTCGAGCTCCGAGCGGTCAACCAGGTAGTCGCTTACAATCTGGTTGGTGACGGTCATGATGCCAATCTGTCCGTCCTCGAAGAAGCGCATGTCGCTGATGAGCTTCTGCTCGGCTAAAACTCTGCTACGCGATTTGATGTCGAACATCTTTCTATTGATGTGCTCGAAATCAACGCCCATCTCCATAAGCTTTGCCGCCGCAATGTGAGCTGAAGGTGTGGTGTTCTGGAACTTGAAGCAACCGGTGTCGGTGGCAAGACCGGTGTAGAGATTTGTTGCAATCGGAAGAGTTATCTCTGCTCCCATATGCTCAAGTAGCTCGAAGATAATAAGGCAAGCGGCGGATGCCTCTGGGTCGACATAGGTCTTTTTAGCAAAGAATCTGTTTGAACCGTGGTGGTCGATGCATAAATCAATCTTGTCAGAATAGCTCTCAAGCTCGTCTCCCAAAAGAGTTGTGTCGGAGATGTCGACAGAGATGACAAACTTCTCTTCGAATTCCTCCGGCTGATAGTCTCCGACAAGGAAGTCATATCTATCCGGGAAGCCGTCCGAATTGACGACATTTGCGTGCTTGCCCTGTGATCTCAGATAGAGGCACAAGCCCATTCCCGCGCCGATGCAGTCGCCATCCGGGCTCTTGTGGGTTAAGATAGTGACATTGTCACAGCCGCGGATTATCTCCGCCAGTTCATCATAGCTTGTAATTTTCGTATTTTCCATCTCTTGTGTTAATCCTCCTCGATGTTCATTTCCCTTAGCAGTTTGGAAATGTGTGCGGAGTATTCGCTCGAATCATCCGCTATAAATTTTAGCTCAGGAGCCTTTCTTATGTGAAGGCTGTCGGAGATTCTACGCTTAATCATCCCCGAAGCGCTTTCAAGTCCCTTTACAGCCTCCCTGGCTTCTTCAATACCGTTTAAACTGGAAACGTAAACTCTTGCACTTGAACGGTCTCTAGTGACTTCGCAACGGACAATGGTGAGCATTCTGTCCTTGATTCGCGGGTCTTTAAGCTCCCCGAGCATGGTGCTCAGAATCCTCTGCAAGTCAGAAGAGAATCGTTCGGATTTGTGGTCAGCCATTTAATATCCCTCACACTTCGGTTTGATTAAGCTGATACGCCTCGAATATATCTTCCTCTTTAAAGTCGGTGAACTTTTCAAGGGTGATGCCGCATTCGTAGCCTTGTGCTACATCACGGACATTGTCCTTGAAGCGCTTTAGGCTGGACATCTTGTCTTCAGCAATGACGATACCATCACGGACGACACGTACCAGATCGTTTCTTGAAATCTTGCCCGAGAGGACATAGCATCCTGCTACCTGTCCTACACCGGTAATCTTGTAAACCTGTCTTACTTCGACACGTGCGGTGTCTGCTTCGACATACTTCGGCGCAAGCATACCCTTCATAGCGGCTTCGATTTCCTCGATGGCTTCGTATATAACTCTGTAGGTCTTCAGTTCCACTCCGTCACGCTCGGCGTTTTCCTTTGCAACAGGGTCGGGTCTTACATTGAATCCGACTATAATTGCACCCGAAGCTCCTGCGAGCATGACATCCGATTCGGAAATAGCGCCTACGCCGCCGTGGATGACCTTGACCTTGACTTCGTCGTTAGAAATCTTTTCGAGAGACTGCTTGACGGCTTCGACAGAGCCCTGAACGTCAGCCTTGACGACGATAGGAAGCTCCTTGATTTCGCCTTCGTTAATCTGGCTGAAGAGGTTGTCTAAAGTAACCTTCTGAGCCTGCTTGAAGACTTCTTCCTTCGCTTCCTGCTTTCTCTTTTCGACAAGTTCTCTTGCCAATTTTTCGTCGGCAACGGCGTTGAATGTGTCTCCTGCCGTGGGGACTTCCGCAAGACCGGTAATCTCAACAGGAACTGACGGTCCTGCCGTCTCTACAATTCTTCCCTTGTCGTCGGTCATCGTTCTGACACGTCCGACAGCAGTTCCTGCGATGATGACGTCACCCGAATGGAGTGTTCCGTTCTGGACAAGAACTGTTGCAACAGGTCCACGACCCTTGTCAAGTCTTGCCTCGATTACAGAGCCCTTTGCCGGACGGTTCAGGTTGGCTTTGAGTTCAAGAACATCAGCTACAAGAATTATGTCTTCCAAAAGCTCATCTATACCTGCTCCTGTCTTTGCCGAAACGGGAACGCACATGACGTCGCCGCCCCATGCTTCGACAACCAGGTCGTGCTCGGTGAGCTGTTGCATGATTCTGTCAGGGTTTGCGCCCTCTTTATCCATCTTGTTGATGGCGACGATTATTGAAACTCCTGCCGCCTTTGCGTGGTTTATTGCTTCAACCGTCTGCGGCATGATTCCGTCGTCAGCGGCAACAACAAGTATTGCGATATCGGTAACCATAGCGCCACGGAGTCTCATAGCTGTGAACGCTTCGTGACCGGGCGTATCGAGGAAGGTGATATCTCTGCCGTTTATGGAAACTCTGTAAGCACCGATGTGCTGGGTGATTCCACCTGCTTCGGTTGCGGTTACGTTTGCGTGGCGAATCTTGTCGAGAAGTGAGGTCTTTCCGTGGTCGACGTGACCCATAACAACTACAACGGGGTCTCTCGGCTGGAGATTCTCGGCAGTATCCTCTTCGTCGACAATAAGTCTCTCTTCAATGGTGACGACGACTTCTTTTTCTACTTTAGCGCCCATTTCTTCAGCAACCAAAGCCGCAGTGTCGAAGTCGATGACCTCGTTCTGGGATGCCATGACGCCCAAGCCGATGAGCTTCTTTATAACGTCGGTAACGGTGGCTTTTAATCTCGTTGCGAGCTCGGAAACGGTGATTTCATCAGGAATCTGAACACGAACTTTGAGCTTTCTTGCCCGTTCGAGCTCCATGCGCTTCATTCTCTCAGCTTCTGTCTCACGCTTTGTCGAAAGCTTCTCCTTCTTCTGCTGGCGGGACTTTTGTGTTAATTTCTGCTTCTTCTGATAGTTGTCGCCGCCACGGTTCTTACTGTCAGCCAGATTGTCATAGTGCTCGTTATACTTGTCGATATTTACATAGCTACCACGGGTGTCGACAACGTGGGTGTTCTCACGCTGGGCATAAGTAGTGCTCTCAGTCTTGCCGGTGACGAGCTGGATTCTTTCGCCGCGCTCTTTCTTCTTCGCCGGCTTCTTGTCATCTCTGCGCTTGTCTTTCTTATCCTCGACAGGCTTGACCTCAGCCTTGGGTGCTTCTTCCTTGACAGGCTCCGGCTTCACTTCCGGCTTCTGAACCTCAACTGCCGGCTCTTCCTTCTTCAGAGCTTCAGTCTTCGCTTCCTGCTTCGGGGTCTCCTGCTTCTTAGCCTGCTCCGGCTTGGGGGCTTCCTGCTTCACCGGCTTAGGCTTTCTCACAGGACGATAGGAGAAATAGTTGTCGAAGCTCTCCACCTGATTTTTGTGGGTGAAGACCTCGAAAACGTAGTTTATCTCCTCCGGAATAAGAATTGTCGAGCCTTTTTTGGCGCCATAAACGGGAGTCAGGCAATCGATGACATCGTTCACCGGGACATTAAGATCTTTTGCAAGGTTTGATAATTTGTATTTCGTAATCATAGGCAAATCTCCTTATTTCGGACTGGTTCCTTGTAACCGCTTGACGGCAGCTTTTGCGAATCCCGCATCAGTAACGGACATGATTCCGTAGACCTTTCCAAGAGCCGAACCAACGTCGTACATGCTCTCAGATATTTCGTATATCGGAGTTTCGTGCTCCTTACATACGCGAGTTATTTCGCTTTTTGAGCGCTCCGCCAGGTCTTTTGTGACAAGGACGATATATGCTTTCCCGGAGTGGACTGTGCCTTTCACTTCGTCCATCCCGAGGGTGAGCTTGCCGGCTTTGCGGCAAATGCCCAGTAAATTCATTATATCAGCCATCTTCGCCGCCTTCCACTGTCAGTGATTCAACCTCCGAAATGTCGTGAGAGAGTCTTTCGTAAATCTCAGCCGGGATTTCATATTCAAGGCTTCTCTCAAGACTTCTTCTCTTTCTAGCCTTTTCAAGACATTCAGACTTAGGGCAGATATAAGCGCCTCTTCCGGACTTCTTTCCGGTCGGGTCGACGAGTATTTCGCCCTCGGGGGTTCTCACAATTCTTACAAGCGACTTTTTTTCCTTGGGTTCACCGCACCCGAGGCAGGTTCTTATCGGCTTTTTCCTCTGCTTAACCATATTATTCCTCTTCGGAAGCCGGCTCCGCGGGTTCTTCAGCCGCTTCTTCCGCTTCCTTCTGAGCAAGAGCGTTTGGTGAGAGAATGTCGATCTTGTAGCCGGTGAGACGAGCCGCAAGCTTCGCATTCTGTCCGCGATTGCCTATAGCAAGCGACAGCTGTGACTCGGGGACAATGACCTGAGCCGACTTGATCTCGTCACTGTCGATGGTAACGCTTAAGACCTCAGCAGGTGAAAGTGCCTGCTTGATAAACTCTGCGTCGTCGTCACTGTATTTGATGAGATCTATCTTCTCGCCGCCGAGTTCACTTACAATCGCGCCGATTCTCGAACGGCGGTTACCGATGCAGGCGCCGATGGCGTCGACATTCTCGTCGTTGGAGCTTACTGCAATCTTGCTACGTGATCCAGGCTCTCTTGCGATAGCCTTAATCTCGACAATTCCGTCGTAGATTTCGGGAACTTCGAGTTCAAACAGCCTTCTGACAAAGTCGCGGTGAGTTCTTGAAACTTTGACGGACGGCTTTCTGTCTGGGTTAAGTATTCCGACGACGTAAACCTTGATGATGTCGCCGGGTCTGAGCTCCTCCCCAGGGATCTGTTCTCCCTTCGGGAAGTAAATTTCGTCCTTGTCGATGGACAAAATCGCATTGCCGGTTGCCGGCTCGACCTTCTGAACGGTCGCAGAGACGATTTCGTGCTCTTTGTCCTTGTACTGGGAGACGAGGCGGTCTCTCTCAAACTGCTTTAAATCTGAGCGAATCGACTGCTTTGCCGAAGAAGCCGCAACTCTTCCGAAAGCCGATGGAGAAACGGGGATTTCAACTGTGCCGCCCACGAAAGCATTTGCGTCAATGGTTCTTGCCTGCTCCAGAGTTATCTCGTTAGCCGGGTCCTCCGGCTCGCCCTCGACAACTGTCTTCAAGATGTGGATTTCAAATTTCTTCGTTTCGGGGTCAAGGTCAACCCTGACGTTTTCGTTTCCAGGATAGTCTCTCTTGACTGCTTTAAGGATGCCCTGCTTGATTTTTTCAAGAAGCTCGGAAAGCTCTATTCCGCTCTCTTCCTGCAATCCGTCAATAGCACCAAAAAGCTCGTCTAAATTAAGCTCATGGCTCTGAGCCGCCTTAGTTCTTCTCTTCATATTGTTTTAACCAGTCCTTTCTTGGTAGTAATCAATCTAATTCCAAATCGTCGTCATCGAAAAGCGTAATCTTTGCGCACTCTTCAAATTCGATTCGTTCTTCCTGTTCGTTCTCATCAAGAACCGTAATTCCGTCCTTGTCATAACCGGTGAGGACACGGAGGATTTCCTTCTCGCCGTCCCGGGGGCGGATGAAACGGATTTTTATCGGGTCGCCGATGCAGACTTCAAAGTGGTCGAGCCGCCGGAGTTCCCGCCCCAGTCCCGGGCTTGAAACCTCGAAGATGTAGGACTGCTTTATCGGGTCGATCTCGTCGAGCTTGTCGCTCAATGGACGATGAAGCGCCTCGCAGTCGTTCATGTCAACTCCGCCGTCCTTATCGATGATAATCCGGAGGTACCACGAAGCTCCTTCTTTTTCATATCTGACGTCCCAGAGATAAAGCCCCAGCTCCTCACACAAAGGCTCCGCAATCTCCCGGACTTTTGCGACTGTCGGGCTGTCGGATTTAATTACAGACATACTTTCACCCCTTTCAGGCTATTCAAAACAAAAGACCGGAACGAGATTCCAGCCTTTCATAAGAGTTACTAATTATAGTATACCACAGATTTTCAAAAATGCAAGAGGAAAATGAAATTTTGTTGAGAAATTTTCGGATGAGCCAATCCACATTGCAGATTTGTTTGTTGACAATATGTGCAAGCATGTGATATAATACTTGTGGCAATTGTGGGACATGCGGGCACACTCCGTTCTGAAAAGAAGGGGGTGATGGCAAATGAGTATTACAGAGGTTCTTTTGCTTCTCGACATACTTCTGTCGGCTGTATCCCTGGGTTATGAAATTGGTTGTCACCGAAAGAAATAACCGCATCTCGTAGTTAGCAAAGATAGCGGCTCTTCTCACATACTTAGTTATTACGGAGACGCTCGATTATCTGAACTGGTACTTCAGATGAAGCTGTCCCCTTTTGCTACCAATATTATACCCCATCGCCGTCCGTTTGTCAACGGCTTTTTTATTTTTTCAGCAATTCCTCAAACTCATCAATCCCGCAAAAGGTGGTTCCATCATGCGAAATGGCTCCTGCCGCCGCCGTGACGGCGTATTTAAGGACAGTTTCAAGCGGCTTCTGCTTTGTCAGCGCCAGAATCGCTCCTGCTACCATGCTGTCGCCTGCTCCGGAGGTACTCCTGACAGGGACTTTTACTGCCGGATGGCTGTAATGCTCAGACTCTGAGACGATAACCGCTCCGTCTGCGCCTCGGGAGACGAGAACCAACTGCACGCCGTATTCGGCAATCAGCTTTCTTGCGGCGGCGATTATCTCCTCCTCCGAAGAAATCTTCCCGACGATGGTTTCAAGTTCAAACTGATTCGGCTTTATCATGAATGGATGCGCCTTCAAGCCTTCGCTAAGAAGCTCGCCCTGTGCGTCTAAGATCACTTTCGTGCTCGCAATTTCGCCAAGCTGGCGATAAATATCGGCGCCGACTCCCTTCGGGACGCTTCCCGCAAGGACTAGATATTCGCTGTCTTTGGCGGATTCGGCTACCAAAGCTTTCAGCTCTTCGATTTTTTCAGGCGCCACTTCCGGATTCGACTCGTTAATCTCAACAGTCCGCCCGAGCTCCGTCTCCATAATCTTTAAATTCGTGCGAAGCGAACCCGGACAATCGGTAAATCTGCACACGACCCACTCGTCTTCAAGCGTCTCAGGAATCTTATCCCCGCCGTCGAAATTAAATCCAACCGCCCGGTTCAGGACATTAAGCCGAGTCAGAGCCCGACTTACATTGATTCCCTTCCCGCCAATATCAAGACTCACCTGCTCAACCCGGTTCATGGAATCCAAATCAAGCTTCGGTGTCTTCACCGTCTTGTCAAGACAAGGACTCAAAGTGACTGTTGTTATCATATCAAAGCCTCCGGGAGAAGTCTGTAGGGGTGGATATTATCCGCCCGCTAAAGATTATCAATAAATGGTTCGGGCGGATGATATCCGCCCCTACATCATGCTTTAGCCGCTTTCTTCGCCGGTTTATCCGCATCGGGGTCAATCTCCCCTGCTCTCTTGAGAGCAATCTTCGTGAGCGTCGGTCCGACGAGCTCATAGACCATTACCGAGAAGAGAACTACGTTTCTTATAAGTGCGCCGTCCTGCAGATTGGCGGCTGTCGTCGCCATTCCTAAGGCAACTCCTGCCTGCGGGAGAAGCGTGATGCCTAAGTACTTCTGAATCTCCGGACTACAGCCGGTCATCTTGGTGGAGCTGAACGCCCCGAAAATCTTTCCTAACGAACGGAAGATGATGTATGTGATACCGACCAGCAGAACCAGCGGCTGAGTCAGGATGCTCAAATCAAGCTCCGCACCGGAAATTACGAAGAAGAGGACGTTAAGTGCCGATGTCCAGCGGTCGTCGTTCTCCATAACACCGGTCGAAAGCTCACTTGTGTTGCAGAAGATTGCGCCTGTTATCATGCATGTGAGAAGAAGCGAGAAGCCAATTTTGACTCCGCCAATCTCAAACTCCGACATCGAAACCGCCGCCGCAAGAACAACAATGCCAATCGACATCGACATTCTGTTTGCTCTCGACTTAAAGAACTTCTCGAACCATCTGAGGAGAAGCCCCATCAGGATTCCAAGAACTACCGAAAGAACTATCTCGATAACCGGCTCCAGAACGATGTTTACGATTGAAACCCTGCCCTGCTCCAGAGCGTCCGCGATTCCGTATGAGACGGAGAAGAGGACAAGTCCCACAGCGTCGTCGATTGCGACGACCATCAGCAGAAGCTTTGTCAGAGGTCCGTGCGCCTTGTACTGGTTTACGACCATCAGCGTTGCCGCCGGTGCCGTTGCCGAAGCGATTGCTCCTAAAGTTATCGCCGCCGGAAGCGAAATTGCGTCCGGGAAGATGAAGTGCAAAGCAATAAGTCCGATATCTACGACAATAGTTGTGACTACTGCCTGCAAAATACCGACCGTTATCGCCTGCTTACCCATTTCTTTGAGCTCTTTGACCTTGAACTCGTTGCCGATTAAAAATGCGATAAACGCCAGTGCTACCTGTGAAATAATTGAAAAGCTGTCGACCTCTTCGAGAGACGTAAAGCCCAGACCCTCAATTCCGAGAGAGCCTAAGCAGAACGGACCGAGCAAAATGCCTGTTACCAGATACGCCGTTACAGCCGGAAGGTGGAAAATCTTCGCCACCCTCGTCATCAGAAGCCCGCAAATCATAGCGAGCGCTAAACATATCAGAACTTCCTCCATTTTTTGACCCACTTCTTTCCTGAAAATTAAAGAGTTTTTTCTGATTAGTTATTAAGTATAGCACAATACGCAGGCTAAATCAAAGTATTTTTTGCACAATCTTCTTTAGCGGAAAAGGGCGAGAATTGGCGAATTCGTGCCCAAAAGCGCTCGCCCTTCGGGCTCACGCACCCCTCCACCGTGCTTCGCACGGTCCCCCTCCCCTTTCAGGGGAGGCTATGACTGCCTCCGCCAAAGCCTTTCGGAAGAATACAAAAAGGCTCCCCTGAGCCAGCCACCCATAAGACAGGTTTTAGAAAAATCAATATCAGGGCGTCTGCCTGACGAGGTGGTAAACAAAGAGGTATGCACTGCAAGGTGCATACCTCTTATTGCATGGACAAGAAACGGTATATCAACAAACTGCTCGAAATTTGCGTCAGATTTGAGGATGGCAGAAACCAAGACCTATTACCGTATGCACAGCTAAAAACGCCTTACATCGCAAAAAAGTGGCATTTTTCGACCTTTATTCCTACTGTAAATTCACAACGTCTTTCCTCACAAACACCTCCGGCACAACGCCCTCAATACAAAGTGTGCCATCAGTCATTGCATCAATTCCAAAGGAGCTGAACATCTTGATTGCGTTGAAGAACTCGGTTTTCTTTTCGCCCTCAAGCCTCAGAACTTTCACCTTTAAAGATATGTACCCGACGCCCAGCTTCGGCTTTAATGGGATTGGTTCAAATTTTCCACCGTTTTCTTTGGCAAGCTTGCAGAAGTAAGCATTGAGTATCAAGAACTTCGAGTATTGCGACTCGTTCAGTTCGTAGTCTTCATCCTTTCTGGAGGCTATCTCATCCTGAATCTGATCCCATACCGCCATCGTTAATATTGAATCGGATACATCTTCGAGAACTTTCAAAAACATTCCGTATTGCTCATCGTTCATGTTTGCTATGTCTTGTAATGTTTTCTGCCAGAGTTCTTCATGTTCTTCTTCGGTCATGTTGTTCAGTTTCTCATACCAGTCTGTCATACTATTACCTCTCAATCTTTCAGAACAAATACATCTGCCACTGTTGCCGTGATTTGCACTGCACAATCCTCCGTCACCTCAATCGCAATGGATGCGATGCCGGTTGAGATTTCGCAGAGACGTTCGATTTCTTCTTGCCGGACATCAAACGCAGTGAGCGAAGCGGTTATCACTCCGTCTCGCTTGTAAGGCAGAAGCTCAACAGATTCAATCCTGTTCACTCCTTCCGCGGTGATGTCCACGAAGAAGTCAAGAATCCGCTTGAATCTCTCCATCTGTAATTGGTTCACCACATACCCGTCGCACAGCATCAGCTCGTGCAGTATTTCGTCACCTGTCATGAATTTTTACCTCCTGACTTTTATTAAAAACGAGATGTCCGCATTGTTGCAAACATCTCGTTTTCTACTATATATGTACTCTTCCGACCCGTTTTTCTAGTCGATTTTTCGTGTTTTTTCTCTCACGATAAGAGGAAAAAATCGGGGGTATTTTATTACCTCGATTTCTTGAAAAGTTATAGCCATTTCTTTAGCTATTTTGCTTTCGGATTACTTTCTTCACCCTCTCCACCGGATACGGGGCGGTCAGGGCGGTGTGCTTCTCTATCGACACGACGATGCCGGTCAGCTCTTTGTTGTCCGCTCCGACGGGGACGATTACTCTGTCGCCGATGCCGAGGTCAAGTCCATTGGTCAGATAAGAATACGGCATGCCGCTTTGGTTCAGAAGCACCCGGCAGAACTCGTGAACTTCAGGGAGATTTTCGCCGGTGTGGAAAGCGTTTGCAAGGGCAAGTTTGTCCGGATTATTCGTTACTTCCGACTCTTTCTTCTGAAGTTCTGCTCTGGCTTGGGCTTTGAGCTTGCGACCGTCTATGTCCTTGATATAGTCCTCAACGTCGAGGTCCCAGTCGGGCTTGCGAGCTTTCATCGGCTCGTCGGCATAGGTCATAAAAAGAGGTAGAACATAGTCACGAAAACGCTTTATTGTGTCGGTCTCATTGTAGTTGTAGCAGTCATCCAAGACGCTTTCCAAGAGCCGCTCTTTGTCATCTCCATCAAAATTCGGATTCTTTAAAATCGGAGTGAGAAGTCCCAGAGCCTCATCGACATTACCTTTTTCAAGTGAGTTTATAACCCATCCCACAAGGTTGAAATTCACCCTTTTAAGAGAGCCGAAAAGTAACTCGGCAAAATCCGGATGCTCAACGATGTACTTTTTGAACTTCGGCATAAAGCCTTTCGGGTACTCATCAAGATTGGACAGGACGTACTCGGTGCAGACAAGAAAGTTTCCCAGTTCCAATTCAAGCTCTTTCATAGGCGGCATGAACTCGTCGAGGATCCAGTTCCACGCTTTCAGAGCCAAATCCGCATCGTATCTTGCTATCTTTCTGAGAGAATTGCACGGGTCAATTTCACGAAACTCGTCCTCATCGGGAAGCTCAATCGGCAGTTCGAAATTCTCCTTGATTGCCTGAGTGAACAGAAAAGCACCGTGACGGGTCAGATATTTTGAGGCAATGCTTGAACCCTCCGAGATGTATTTGCAAACCCTCAGTTCTTTCGATTCATCGACACTGTCAGCCGGATAATGCTCATACATCCGGACTACATAGGCGGCATCGTAGCTTCTCTTGTTCGGAAAATCGCTCTCGGAAAGCGGCTTAGACACCGACTTGTCGGAAACATCCTTCGGCTTGGTGTCTGTTTCCTCAAGCTCACGCATCTCTACCTCTTCATAATATTCCTCCGGCGAATCGTAGTCATACGGGTCGATGTCGTAATCGTCGCCCTCGGAAGCCTCCGACTGCCAATCGTGCTTGGAAACAGACGAACTGAAAATAGGCGTGCTTGCAGGTTTGGTATCGGGAACATCGTGGTCTAAAATCTGCTTCCAGATAAAGAAGTCCTCAAACGTAGCCTTCCCGTCGCCGGTGAGGTCGAAGAACTTGTTGAACGTGCCTTCAAAACTCGTGTCGATACGGAATTTACCGGGTTTGGACATGGGGTGCCTCCTTTTTTACATCTTATTCATCAACAATTTCTATATTCTTTTTCTCAATAGCGGCTTCAATACTGAATTTGTGTATTTCGTAAGGTGGGTCTTCGTATATCAGCTCTATAGTGTTTCCTCTACATGCTTTCACCTCAGCGTATTTTTTGATTCCAGAATGATATACTCTTTTTCCTTCTATGCCATTGAAATCGGATACTTTCCTTAAAATGTTCTTCTTGTTTGCTTTTTCGGGTTGAGATTTACTTTCTGTCTCCGGTACTTCTTCAACTACATCGGTAATTACAACAGGTGACGATTTTTCACTATTTGAATTTTTTGTATCGTCAATAACGTCACTACCTACGCCACTCTCATCTTGTAAAGCAAGAATCTCCCTTATCTCAGCGGCATGAGTTTGATTAAACCAGATTTCCGCATCATGTGTCAGATAAATCTTAACGCATTCAGGGCTTTCCATTTCGCTATTCGACAATCTTCTGATTCTCTTAAGGAAATCATCAGATTCATCGTTCCGTATCTGCTGAAACTTACTTGCACAATTCGGACATAGACACAAATGCATCGGGTCAAGCTCAATCGTCGGCTTTTTCTCAAGTTGACAAGCATAAAAGCTGCTCGTAGGTTTGTGACACATCTGACAAGCACATTTTTCACTGTAGTCAATTTTGTACATACTTTTTAGGTATGCTCTTTGACTTTCCGGCTTGCTTGTGCGTATATGTCTCATCACATATTCATACTTAACGGAATCAGCAGTATAAACAACTTCTGCAACGTGCTTTCGCAATGATTCCCAGTTTCTGACCTTATACGATGGAAAATCAAAATCATCATTTTCAGCATATAAATAACTTTGATTGCTTTGCGTATTCTGATTTCTTCGCTGTCTTATGAACTCATCAAATTCGTAAAATGCTATTCCACGTTCTTCCAAAGCCATTTCCAGGTATTTGGACTTCTCATCGTCAGATAGTACACTATACTTCTTCTTAATCGCTTCATCTTTTTCTCTGCGGGCATCCTTTTTGAATCCCAGAAGGTCATATAAAGGCGAGTCTTCATCGACTTTCCCGTACAATGTCTCGTCAAGCTCATACTTGGTTATTTCACAAGGAGCAACGAATCTTCCGTCTTTCGTGTATAGCAATCTGTATGGTAATTCCTCTATAATGCCACCACGCATAAATCTTCTTGGTGCAGGGGTCAGCTGGGTGATGATTCGAGCTTTTTCATCTACCAGCTCAACCGAACCGTCTTTTTTATGCCTTATTTTGCCGCTCAACCTATTCTCGTTGCCTTTCAGAAACTTAAAGATTATTGATGACTTTTTCTTCTTTGTATTCGAAGCATCATCACAGCCACTATCCCTTTGAATATACGCTACTACATCAGTAAGATGGTCTAAAGTTAATGCCCAAGCGAAGCCATCCAAAGCTGCCCACTTGAAGCTTGGACTTTTGTCTGATTCACCGGGTTTCCTGTTTCCGTCTCTTTTATCACTGTCGATGGAAATATCGTCTTTAAATCCTATCGAATTTAAATTCTTTTTAAGCTTATCCATCTCCGAATAAGAAAGGATGATGTCATCGTAGAAATCGAAATCTACATAAATATTGTTGTTGCGTACACCTCTGTAGTAGACTTCAATATTTAATCCATCTTCGCTTACAGGAAAGAAAAGTCGTCCTTTGTAGGAGTTGTCATCTTTGTTAATCCTAATATAGCGAGGATCTCTTTGACTCTGGAAGCATCTTATCGGCAAATAATTGAAGAACAGCTCATCTAACGTTCCCCTATACTTACCATAATTATAATCATAATATCTTAAGAGGGCTTTGACATCCTTTTTGTACTGCGTATCTTCAATATTAGAAACGTCCTTATACCTTTTCTTGAAATCAAACATAAAGAGTTCGCATTCATTTGGTTCATGTAAACCAAGTATTTTACTGAAGAAATCTCTACATTTGTCATAAAGATATTTGTTGACAAGGTTATTTTCATTTTGAGTAGACTCATTTTCGCACGGAGGAAAGACATTTTGAATATGACCGTATGTAACGGAATTTCTCTTAAAAGCCGGAACAAATCTACCGTCATCAGTCTTGATAATCGGAACATATGACATATTAGAGTCCGCCCCTGAGAACTCGAACTCACCAGCATATGGTCGTTTTGTATACAGGTCGTAAAACTGAATAAGCCATTCATCATCACGGTTATACATGAACTTCGGATTAGCAACAAACTTGTCGCGTAAGTCTTTCAGAGTAGGGGCTTTAACATTGAATTTATCAAGAAGCTTTTCCGTAAGGAATTCATAAGCCTTCCCATATCTGCTGTTTAGGTTAGCCGGAAGCCAGTGATATTCTCTCCCATCATTCCAAAGCTCTGTTATCAATTCATCTGTGAAAACGGTAGAAAGGTCTTTGCCTCTTGCAATCAAAGCAGACTTTGCATTTGTATATCCGCCATCATATGGTATCAATTCCTCGGTTGAAAACAGTTGACACATCCTTTCATACATCACTTTAAAGAGCGCATAGTTCTCAAATGCACTTTCATCAAGTGGCAGTATTTCAATCAGGCTGTAATTCAGCTCGTTTCTCTCTGCCAATTCGCGGATGCTCTCGCATAGCAAATCAGCGGCGATATTCGCAAGCTTTTTGTTATCTTCGTTATCTGCCGGAACGTCAGACCTATTTGGAGCAGTGCGAAAAGATCCTTGTACGATAAAGTTCAGCTTACTCTCTGTGCCAGTTGGAAAGTAAACAGAGATATTGGAATTATTAGCTTTCCTAAAAATATACTTTCCTTCGTCAGTCTTGGTAACAGGAAAAGCAATGTCAACAGTACGCTGTGAATTTGAGACATCAATCGGAGTTGAAAAGACAAGATATGAAGGAATCTTATTGCCATCATCATTTTCGTTGCCGATACCGACTCCTCTAATAAGCGTACAGTGATCGTTGACACTGAGCCTCTCTAACGAATATGAACCCTTTGCTTTTACATCTTCCATATCTATTTCATAGTTAATGGATTTCAGATTCTTTAAAAACAGCAGTGTAGTTACACCCAAGTTCTGTAGTCTCTTGGAGATGGTGTTTTTTAAAGGCAAATAGTATGTAAAGCTAGAGAATTTCTCCCCAATAGCATACGAGAATACAAATTTTGTTGTGTACTCATCTGAAAAGTCTTGGTCTTCAATATCTGAAAGATCCGTGAAGTCAGTAATTTTATATGAGAATCTTTTGAGTCCTTGAGAAATCTCATTTTCAGTTGGGTGGCTGTAAAGAAGAACTTCCTTGCAAATTCCGTAAACAGATTTAAACCCCACGCCAAATTCACCGATTTGATTAAGGTTAGTAGTCTTATCTGATTCTCCAACATCGCAAAGAGCGTAAAGGTTCTCGTTTGTAAACGAACGACTGTTATGCAACACTTCAAGGCGGTCATCATATTGAACAAAGCTTATTTTTGACGCACCGGCGTCTTCTGCGTTCTGAAGAAGCTCGTAGATAAAATGAGATTTATCTGTGTATAATTGAATGATTCTCACCAGAGAGCGATATAGCATTTCTTCTTTATTCTGTTTTTGTCCTACATATTCAGCAGGACTAAGTTCGGCTGTATTCATAACCCATACCTCCAAATCATTTAAATTTCAATTTCCAATCTCCAAGATGCCGTTTGCAATCGCTGTGGTAAGAATATCAGTTGTTGCGCTCTTGTCGTTGATGTCTTTGATTTTCTCCTCAAAGTTATTTGTAGCAGATTCAAGTTGGCTCAAATACATTCTTTTGAGCTTGTCATCCGCCGTATCCTTGATTTTTTGATTCAAAGACCTTTGCCTTGCTGTGAAGTTGTTCGTCAGGCTTTCGATTTTGTATTTTGATAGATTCTGAGCTTCTGTCAGAGCCTCACTTTTTGCACTTGTCCAAAGTGCAATGTGCTTCTGCTCAAGCGAATCCCAGTCGGAGGGCTGTATTTTCAACTTGTTTGTGCAGTTCTGAGCCTCCTGAAGAATATCCGGAAGCTCTTTTGCAATGGAATCATCATTGCAGACAACAACCAATTTGAAATGGGGATTCAGACCGACATAGCTCCAAGCATAAACGGAGAAGTAGTATTTGCCAACAGGAAGGTTGTCACTTGTGTATTGCAAATGGATATATGATTGCTCATTTGTTTTGTAGTAAGCCGCAGCCTGTTTTGCCAACGGGTGCATTGCTGTGATAAAGAAAGCATCCTTATTATGCTCGGCGGCATCGGAATCAAAAGTAATTGCATGATACTGATTGCTACCCTTGAGGTACATATCCCAGCTTCTTCTGACGGCATTCTTGCTTTCCGGAAGCTTTTTAAAGTCCTCTCTCAAAATAGCTCTGGCTTCCGCAGAAAGTCTTAATTGCTTAACTGCGCCCTCGCCGGAGAAAGAAGAATTCTGCCCGGTTTTCTCAGACAAATATTGTTCAATCATTATCTGAAGATAGTTTTGAGTCAGCCATGGGTTTTCTGCATTTCTTATCTCCTGCGCAGTGGTGTATTCAGACAAGTCAAAGCCGAATAGATCCTTTTCTTCTTCCTCTAACTTGTTGAGTTCCTGAATGTTACGGACTTCGTTATCCGTCATCTGTTCAATTTTAGTCCTGCGTTCCTGTTCGGTAAGACTTGAGTCTGTAGCTATCTGGTCTAGCTGAGTAGCAATATCTCCGAGTATCTTTTCGCACTCGCCGATGCTGTTCTCAAACACACCTATTCTCATGAGGCAACGATAATAAATATCCGCATCAACAGTTCCCTCGGTTATCATGTTGTAGATGCTGACAGTCTCACTTTGCTGACCTCGTCTGTCGATACGACCTATGCGTTGTTCAATCCGCATCGGATTCCAGGGCAGGTCATAATTTATCATCATATCACAGAACTGATAGTCGAGACCCTCAGAACCTACTTCAGTAAAGAGCAGAATGTCAATAGCATCTTTATCTTCTTTCGGAAGCTGGAACCTGTCACGCAATTCACAGCGAACGTCATCCTTTACACTGCCGTCAATTTGTGCGACACGTAGCCCTGTTGCGGTTAACTTCTTGCAAAGATAGCTGAGGGTGTATCTGAAAGTACTGAAAATGATAATCTTGTTGTTTTTCTGCTTCTGCTTCTCTTGAACCGCTGACATCATAAGGTCAAACTTAGGATCATCATCAGGGAGATTGTCTGCCAACTGAAGAAGTCTCTCAGACAGCTCCTTAAGTGTACCGTAATCTTTACTGTCAAACGAAAGAGCTTCATACTCGGTATCCGGATCATCGTCTATCTGTGCAAAGCGACGGGCTACTATGTCCCTTATGTGCGGAGCAAGACCGAAAATACAGCTTGCGGCTTGTCTCTTGATTGTGGACATCATAAATGGTACGGAACGAGCAGAACCGTGCAAATGCAACAGTGCATTATGCTCAAACCTCAGTAATTCGTCATGAAGCTCCTGCTGTTCGGGTGTAAAATTCACAGAAAGGGTATAGGGACGACGAACGCAGAAATCCTGAATATCCTTGCGGCGTGTTCGGTTAAGCATAGTGTTGAAGCTGTTGAGGCTTTCAACTTTGGATATAAGCTCTATACGTTCTTCTCTTGAGATTTTGTCCTGACGCAAAGTCTTGACTGCGGAAATATATGCGGGATTGGTAGCAATGACATTTTCGCCCCACTGAGTTTCCAAAAGCCTTTCCAATTCGTCCAAGGCGCTTTGTTGCCAGTTATCTCCGGCTTTACGCATGATTTTTGAACATCGGGAAATAAAAGCGTTCGGACGTGACATCATGCTGAATGTGGCTTTGTCTATGACAACATCCGGACGAAGAACATTCAAAAGTGTATACAAGTCATCATCACTTGTTTGAAGTGGTGTAGCTGTGAGCATAACAACGGCATCTGCATGATCGCAGAAATACTTTACACACTTATACTCGTATGCTTTCTCTTTTTCCATGCTTCCGTTTCGGATATGGTGAGCTTCATCCACAATGACGAGGTCAAAATGCGGTGCAGGGTCAAGGTCTTTTAAACCAAATGATTTTGATTTCTTACTATGCTCACCGTTATATGTACGACCGTCAAGAATAGAGTATGGAATTATAGCTTTATTGTATCTTATCGACCATTCTCCGTCCCTGTCGGTATCCGATATAATCTGTCTCAGTGTTGCGCCATCCACGGGAATGAAATCTTCATCAAATCGTTTCATTTCAAGCTCCCATTTTCTTTCCGCAACAAGAGGCTTCGGACATATGATTAAAACTTTCTCAAGGTCATGTCTCGCCTGTAACTCTTTAATAATCAGACCGGCTTCGATGGTTTTTCCAACGCCTACGCTATCGGCAATAAGGATTCTCGGCTCATCCGAATGTATAAGCTTCAGAGCAGGTCTGAACTGATATGGAACAAAGTCGATTCTCGCAGAATTAAGAGAGTACAGACTTCTCCCTGACGGATTATTTATCTGGTAAGCGGTCAGAGTGCTTCTGAACGTATTGACATCAACCCAATTATATGAGACCTCATTTATGAACGGAGCGATCTGACCTGAGTAAAACGTCTTGATGGAACCGTCAACAAAGACGTTATATTTTTTTGTACCACCAACGTCAGAAACGGACATAACAATTCCTTTGACGCTCGGATTGCCGACGAGATACACTATGCTATTTTCAGCAATATCAATGTCATTGTTACTTACAATATCAACTTCGGTATCTGCGTTTTTGCCATCTGTTTGGTCGTTACTGATACTTGCAAAATCAACTGTAGAGGGAGATTTTACATCGTCTATCATACGGTCAATTTCATTCAGAAGCTTATCACCGCAACCCAACTGAGTCAGGAATTCATGAAGCGTACTCAAGTCAGATATAATGGTATCCTTGCCGGGCAAATCTGCACTACAATGCGCCCAGTTATTGCGGACTCCCATCATAGCCCGGATAACTTCTCTTTCATGCGTAGGCAGATAAGCTACGGTTCTGAGAGTATACCAAGACTTATCCGCAATACGAAGCAGAGCCGCCAAGTCAAAATCAGACAGCTTAGTAAATCCGTTTTCAGTTGCCAATTCACGCTGATGATAACTGAGACTTCCGATGACACTATCTTCCCACCAGTCAGGTGAAGTACGACTCAAAAACTTTTCCAACCACTGAACCAATTCAGATGCTGATGTGTGTAGGTATGTGTTCATTCTGCTTACTATCTGATTCGAGTTCATATTCAGTACTCCTCTGCATTTATCTAAAGGCAAAGCATTTTAAATCGATACAATTACCCATTAAATATTATAAGACTTTTTGTCGAAAAGTGCAAGATACTAAGCTGTCCCTTTCGAAAATAATATACAGGGTTTGGGACACTCCCAACAATCAAAAATCGCCGAGTGTGGCAACACCGGCTG
>JAJQHD010000008.1 GCA_021199855.1 Oscillospiraceae bacterium | reverse complement strand
AGACTTCAGTTTCCTATGACGATGGCGAGTATGAGAAGTTCCTGTTTATCGATTCATGGTGGTCTAATAACAATACGCTTATCACTCTGGGTTCAGCAGGTCATACCTCCGCTGACGAGAGCGACGTAATCGACTGCCTGACAGATGATGGAACAACCCTCACCTATGATGGCGCAACCATCTATGCGGCATGGGTTGACGGCGGCTATGCCGACGGCGGCGAATCGCTCGTCTTCATCTCGAACACCTCTGCCTCCTACAGCATCACCAGCTTCAAGGTTCTGGTGCCTGTAGCATAATTCAGACAATATCAACTCTTCAAAATGTCAAAACTTCTGCGCTTGCCAAAGCAAAGAAGGAAGAACCTCCCCGCCTTATCCAGCGGGGAGATTCTTTTTCACGCAACATTCTTCTCTGCATTTTTTATCAGTCTTCTGAGAACCACTGCCGCCGCGATCGCAAGTATAAACTCCGTAATCGGTTGCGCATATGCAAGCCCATACAGGGGATAGACCGCATTTAAGATAAACAGGGCAGGTATCTCCAATACTACTTTTCTTGCCAGGGCAAAGCCCAAGCTGATATATCCTTTGCCGCACGCTTGATAGACGCCGACGCCGAGGAAGTCGAAGCCTAAGAACGGGATTCCCAGGCACATGCCTCTTAAGAATCGTGTGCCGTAGTCGATGACCGATTCGTTGTCGATAAACAGCTTGATAAGCCAGGGCGCAAACGCAAAGCAACAGACTGCCATCAGAAGAAGTATGCAGATGGTGATTTTCGCGGTGAAATAAATGCACTCCTTCATCCGCTTTATGTTCTTGCTGGCGAATGTGTACCCGACCAGCGGCATGATTCCCTGGCTGATTCCCATGCCGATGTACATAGGAATCATGTTAATCTTATAGGCGATTCCCATCGCCGCGACCGGTTCGGTGCCGAATGCGGCGGTGAAGTTGTTAAGAACAGTCATGCCGGTGACGTTGAGAAGATTCTGGATTCCGGCAGGAATTCCGACCGTGAAGACTTCTTTTGCAATCGCTTTCGTCGGCTTCGCCATTCTGGGGCTTATGCAGACATAGGTCTTGCCACGCCTTATGAACAGAAGGACGAAGAAATAGAGGCAGGCAAAGCAGTTCGAGATGAATGTCGCCAAACCCGCGCCTGTGGCTCCCATTCCCAAGCCGAACGGGAGTATAAATATCGGGTCGAGAATCATGTTGAGGATGCACCCGCTCATCGTCCCGATGCTTGCGTGAAGAGTCGAGCCTTCGGCTCTGACGAAGTTCGCCAGAACGACGTTCAGTATTGCCGGAATAGCTCCGCAGGTGGTGGTATAGAAGAGATAACTGCTGGTTGCGTCGATTGTCGTGGAGTCGGCACCCAGGATATTCAGAAGTGGAGTTTTGAGGATGGTGCAGAAGAAGGAAAACATAGCCGCACAAAATAGAGCCGCATAGAACCCAAACGAGCTTGCGCGCCTTACGTCGTCATAGTCCTTTCTGCCCAAGCCTCTGCTCATAGCTGACCCAGCGCCAACTCCGAACAGGTTATTGACGGCGTTGAACGCCAGAAGCACCGGAGCCGCCAGGGTTACGGCGGCGTTCTGAATCGGGTCGTTCAAATAGCCGACGAAATATGTATCTGCAAGGTTATAAATAACCATAACAAGACTCGACAACACCGTCGGCACCGCCATAGTCATGACAGCCTTCGGTATAGGCGTGCGCTCGAATAGTTCGACTTTCTTGGCATTTTCTTCAGCCATTATGATGCTCCTTTTGATTCAGCTACTTAAAGCCTCCCCTGAAAGGGGAGGGGGACCGTGCGAAGCACGGTGGAGGGGTTAGTCCCTATCCCTCTTCGCAATAACCTTCGCCATCGTCGACTCGTGCGCAAGCACCATCAGGTGGTCGTCAGATTGGATTACTGTCTGGGGACTCGGCATATAGTTTGAAACCTCATCGTGGGAGATGATGCCGATTATGTACATGTCATAGCGGGCACGGATATTGGAGTCGAGGATGCTCTTGCCGATCCACTCCTTCATCGGGGTGATTTCGTAGATGGAGTAGCCGTCGCCGAGGTCGATGTAGTCGAGCACCCGGTCGCTTGAATAGTTGACGGCGGCACGCTTGGCGGAGACCTTGTTCGGGTGGATGACTTCGTCGGCACCGTTTCTTAAGAGGAACTTTGAGTGCGATTCACTTCTCACCTGGCTGACAACGTACTTGGCGCCTAAGTCTTTCAAAAGACTCGTAATCTCAAGATTCGCCTGGAAGTTGCCGCTGAGGCAGACAAAGCAGATGTCGAAGTTCTGTACACCTATGCTCCGAAGGACGCTCTCTCTGGTGCAGTCCCCGATAAGACTGCTCGTGACAAGACCGGTAAGGTCCTCAAGTGCGGTTTCGTCCTTGTCTATTATCATAATTTCGTTTTTGAACTGCATGAGCTCGCGGCAGAGGTAGTGCCCGAAGTCTCCGAGACCGATTATAAGCATTGATTTCATAGCAATTTCTCCTTTATCCGATTATTATTCTTTCCTCAGGATAGCGTACGACGCCGGACGTCCGTCTCTCTATGAACGACATCGCGAATGTCAGGCTTCCGACTCTTCCTAAGTACATGAGTATCATGATTCCCGTTCTCGAAACGGTGTTGAGCTGAGGCGTAAGCCCTGCCGAAAGTCCTACTGTTCCTGTTGCAGAGAAGACTTCAAGCATGACATCAAGTGGATCGAAATCCTGCGTCGCCATTATCACAAACAGCATCACAATCGCCAGAGACAGGTTTATGAAGATTACAACGCTCGCGCGCTTCATCGTGTCCTTGTCAAGCCTTCTCTTGAATATGGTGCAGTCTTCAGTGTGCAACAGATACGACTTTATGTAGAGGAAGATTACAGCAATAGTTGTGACCTTGACGCCGCCAGCCGTTGACCCGGGGCAGCCTCCTATGAACATGAAGAGAACTGTCAGTAGCTTGCTTGCGTTTGTCATCTCAGAAAGGCTTATTGTGTTGAATCCGGCTGTTCTCGGTGTGACTGATGCAAAGAAGGATGCAAGTATTTTTTCCCAGATAGTCATGTCCGCCATGAGGTTCGAGTACTCGAAGATGAAGAAGAGAACCGCTCCGCCGAAGACTAAAATCGCGCTCATGACGAGAACCACTTTTGTCTGAAGCCGGTATTTTCTGAAGTGATACTTGTTGACGATGATGTCGTCCCAGACTAAGAACCCGATTCCGCCGATGAGAATGAGAACCATGATGACTATCGAGACAAGCGGGTCGGTTGTGTATGCCGTCAGTGACGAAAACTCCCCCTGATAGCCCATGAGGTCGAAGCCGGCGTTGCAGAAAGCGGATATCGAATGGAAAATCCCGTAGTAGACGCCTCGTAAAAAGCCAAACTGGGGAACAAATCTGATTGAAAGAAGCGCGGCGCCGACTCCTTCGATAAGCAGGGTGCCTCTTATGATGGTTCTCACAAGCCGGACACTGCCGTGAAGCTGGGGAGTATTGAGGCTTTTCCTTATCAGTTCACGCGAATTAAGACCGATTCTCCGCCTGAGAATAATCATAGCGAAGCTCGTAATCGTGATGAGACCCAAGCCGCCGATCTGAATCATCAGAAGTATCACAAGCTGACCGAAGATCGTCCAGTGAGAATAGGTGTCATACACGACAAGACCGGTGACACATGTTGCCGAAACGGAGGTGAAGAGAGCTCCTGAATAGTCGGTTGTCTGCCCGTCTTTTGTGGAAATAGGGAGCATCAGAAGAAGCGAGCCTATTAAAATAATGACTAAAAATCCGAGCATAATCTGCTTGGTTCTCGAAAAGGGCTTCGCAGGACGCGCTCTTTCCTGGGAATGAGCTCTTTCGCTAAGACGAACTGCGTTGCCAGTCTTCTCATATCTGTTCAGGTGTTTTTCCTTGCGGTTTTCGTCAGGCATAATCAGGACACGACTCCTTTCGGACTCAATTTGATATAAAAACATGTTATCACATTTCAACTAAAAAAGCAAGAAAAATCGCCATTTTGCAATGATCTCCTGTATTTTGCACAACGATTCTTAAAAGCTGTATTTTAAGATAAAATTTTATTGAGAAAAAAGTGCGAAAAACAGGAAAAAAGACTTGCATTTTAAACCGGAATGTGGTAATATAATATACGAATGAGGATTGCACCGGTTGGTGCTTCACTCATCGGCATATGCTTCCTTCGTGTGGGGGGGTAACGCTTTTTGCAAAGCAAAAAGCAACTCTCGCTCTAAGGACATCGGGCTTGTAGCTCTGCGAAGGACGATTCGTGATTCCCTCCAGAGTTTCCGGACGGAATTTTTTATTGCCCATGAAATTCGGAATTCCCGAGTATGCTACCGAGAATCTTATCAAAATTTGCTTGTTTCGCGGCTTTTCAGCCCTTCCACATTTTTCAGCGCGTCGACAACCTCACAGTTGTCGGCGTCGCTGTTTTATGGGGAAATAATGCTTGCTAATGCGGCGGTTTTGTGGTATAATATAGCCATAGAAGAGTAAGAGGGCGTGTTCTGTATGACTGATAAGGAACTCATGCACCAGCAGGACTTGGAAAGAATCAAGAAGCTCCGGATTTTTGACGATGATTTTATTCTGCGTTGTCAAGAGATGTGACCCAAAAAGAATAAAATAACTGTAAGTTATTAGAAGATATGAGGAATGAGACGGCGGTTTTAACTACAATCAAGACATGCAGAAAGCACCATATTCCAGAGAGTGAAATCTTTGTCGAAATCATGGAGGATTATGCCTTGACGGAGTCAGAAGCAAAGGCATATCTTGATAAGAGCAAAGAAAGTGCCTAATCTCCCGGAGGCATCACTCACATCTTAATCCATGAACGCTAAAAGCCGGCAGACCCAAGAAGTCTGCCGGTTTTCTTATGCCTATATCTAATTCCTGCTGAACTCCTTGAGCTTCAAGCCTTCATTCTTTTCAAGTGCCCAGCGGATGTTCCATTCGCTGGTAAACAAGAGAAGCGGGTTGCCGTGGAAGTCCTCGACGATTCGGGTGTCGGAGCTCAGGTTCAGCTTTTTCGGGTCGATGGCACTGTCGTCCATGTCAATCCAGCGGATGTACTGGTAGGGAAGCGACTCACTGATGAGCTCGACGCCGTACTCGGTTCTCATTCTGTGCTCGAAAACGTCGAACTGGAGCATACCTACGACGCCGACGATGACCTCTTCCATACCGGTGTCCGGTTCACGGAAAATCTGGACTGCGCCTTCCTGCGCTATCTGAGTGGCTCCCTTGACGAACTGCTTGCGCTTCATCGTGTCCTTGTGTCTAATTCTTGCGAAGTGCTCCGGCGCGAAGGTCGGAATTCCGTCGAACCGGAGTTCATGTCCGGGCGAGCAGACAGTGTCGCCAATCGAGAAGATTCCCGGGTCGAAAACGCCGATAATGTCGCCTGCGTAAGCCTCGTCGATGATTTCACGCTCCTGCGCCATCATCTGTTGCGGCTGGGAAAGACGCATCTTCTTCATTCCGCCCTGAACGTGGCAGACTTCCATGTCTCGTGAAAACTTGCCCGAACAGATTCTCATGAATGTGAGTCTGTCCCGGTATGCCTTGTTCATGTTCGCCTGAATCTTGAAGACGAACGCCGAGAAATAGTCGTCAGTCGGGTTGACAGTGCCATTGTCGCTGTTTCGGGGAAGCGGTGGGCTAGTCATCTTTAGGAAACCTTCCAAAAACGGCTCAACGCCGAAGTTATTGAGTGCTGAGCCGAAGAAGACAGGTGACAATTCGCCTTTTGCAACTCTCTCGGCATCATATTCATCGCTTGCGCCGTCGAGAAGCTCGATGTCCTCCATCAGCTGGTTGTAGTTTATCTCGCCGATGACGGACTTTAAGTTCGGGTCGTCGATGTCGAGCTCACGAGATTCTACTTCGTGCTGACCGCCGTTTGCGGAATAGGTGATGACTTTCTTTCTCTCACGGTCGTAGATTCCCTTGAAATCGACGCCACTGCCAATTGCCCAGTTCATCGGGCAGGTGGAGATGCCGAGCTCGTCCTCAATCTGCGAAAGCAAGTCAAACGAGTTTTTGGCGTCTCTGTCAAGCTTGTTTATAAACGTAAAAATCGGGATGTGCCGCATGACGCAGACCTTGAAGAGTTTTCTTGTCTGGTTCTCAACGCCCTTTGCGGCATCGATAACCATTACAGCCGAGTCGACCGCCATTAGGGTGCGATATGTATCTTCCGAGAAGTCCTGGTGTCCGGGGGTGTCCAAGATGTTTATGCAGAAGCCCTCATACTCGAACTGCATTACAGAACTCGTGACCGAGATTCCACGCTGCTTTTCGATCTCCATCCAGTCGGAGACGGCGTGGCGGTCGGTCTTCTTGCCCTTTACCGAGCCGGCGAGGGCGATTGCTCCACCGTAGAGAAGCAGTTTTTCCGTTAAAGTAGTTTTACCCGCATCCGGGTGAGATATAATGGCGAAGGTTCTCCGCCGGTTGATTTCACTAACAAGTTCAGCCAAAGCCGAATCCTCCATTCATGATTTGTGATAACTTTGTCAGTGATTATGATAGCACATTAAGCCAAAGATTGCAAGGCTTTTTGGAGGCATAGGGACAAGAAAACCGGCAGGGTGTGGGCTCTGCCGGGGAATAATAATTTCGTCATTCTACTACTTATCGGCTGATTGAGGCAAATTCAGCACATTTGATTCATCAAGAGCTGTCAACTGTTGCAACACCATATTTCGCAACAGCAACATTCTCTCAGATTGGGACTTTCCACTTTGAATTAACACTGCGTTATAGCTCTCCATATTGGACAAAATCAAAAGCTGCTTGATTGTCGCATAATCCCGAATATTTCCTTTCCTTCCAGGATTGTTGTCTCTCTTGATGGAGTCATCACAAACCTGTTTAATCCGGCTTCACTTCTAACCGCCTCGAATTGCACACGGTTAAAATCAGGATTGTGCAGTTCTTCCCACACGGCTAAGAATTCTATTATATTCCTGTTGCGCATCCAATTTTGAATCGCAAATCTCGGGTCGTCTTCATTGCGATATTTTGCAATATCAGTTAGCGAGATAAATTCATTTTCAAAATCAGCGGTGTAGATAGCAATATCAATTCCCTTTGCATGGATAGTTTCCTTAATCTGCTTTTCTGCCACGAAAATCACGTCCTGAAATCATTTATATTAACTACATCACAGTATATCATAAAATCCTTGCATTAGCAAGCATTATTTTAGCCTCACCATCCATCAAGAAACTCGTCAGTATTAATCAATCAATTTCTATTGACAACAGCCCCGGTTTGAGTGTAAAATAAGCCTATCAGGGTTGCAGGGGCGACCTCTCAGAAAAATATGGCTAATTGAATCTTAGGAGGATTACTCAATGTCACAGCTTAAAATGACAATCGACCGTACAAATGAGCGGAGCAAGATTAACAAGGAAATTTACGGGCACTTCGCCGAGCATCTCGGACGGTGCATCTATGGCGGAATCTATGTCGGCAAGGACAGCCCGATTCCGAACATCAACGGCTACAGAAAGGACGTCGTTGAAGCACTTAAGGCTCTCAAAGTTCCGGTTCTTCGCTGGCTGGGCGGATGCTTTGCCGATACATATCACTGGAAGGACGGCATCGGTAGTCCTGAGGAAAGACGCAAGATAGTCAATATCCACTGGGGCGGAGTCACTGAGGACAACAGCTTCGGCACTCACGAATTCCTCGATTTCTGCGAGCTCATCGGTTGCGACGCCTACGTTGCAGTTAATCTCGGCTCCGGAACCGTTCAGGAAGCCGCTGAGTGGGTTGAGTACATGACTTCCTCCAATGTCTCTCCTATGACCGAACTCAGAAAGAAGAACGGAAGAGAGAAGCCCTGGAACGTCAAGTACATCGGCATCGGCAACGAATCTTGGGGCTGTGGCGGAAGCATGAACCCCGACTACTATTCCAGCCTCTACAAGCAGTTCCAGCAGTACATTCCATCAAACGGCAAGATTGCCTGCGGACCGAACGCCACCGACTACAACTGGACGGACGCAATCATGCGCAACTGCCAGTATTCCGGCATGAGAGGTCTCTCGCTCCACTTCTATACCGTTCCCACCGGTGACTGGAGCAAGAAGGGCTCGTCAGTTGGCTTCCCTGAGAACGAGTACTACTCCACCATCTCGAACACATGGGAGATGGAGACGCTTCTCAAAAAGCATGACGCAGTTATGAACAGATACGATTTAGATAAGAAAATCGCTCTCGTGGTTGATGAGTGGGGAGTCTGGACTGACGTCATCGAAGGCACCAACCCCGGTTTCCTCTATCAGCAGAACTCGATGAGAGACGCAATCTTAGCATCCGTCAACCTTAACCTCTTCAACGAGCACTCTGACAGAGTCAAGATGGCAAATATTGCCCAGATGGTGAACGTCCTCCAGTCTGTCATCCTCACCGAAGGCGAAAGAATGGTCAAGACCCCGACATATCACGTCTTTGACATGTATAAGGATCACATGGAGGCGAAGCTCGTCTACTCCCACATTGAGAACAAGCAGATTCTTGATGGAAGATACCTCCCGGCAGTTTCGCAGTCTGTCTCTGTAGACGCTTCCGGCAAGCTCCACATCACGATTTCCAACGCATCTCTTGACGAAGACTTCGACATCGATTGCGTTCTTCCGAGAACCGAATATAAGACCGCAACCGCAAAGATTCTGACTGCTAAGTTCGACACCTGCAACACGTTTGACGACCCTGATGCTGTCACTCCGAAGGCATTTGACGACGTCAAGCTCGACGGCGAGAGCCTTAAATTCACCTTGCCGAAGTGCTCTGTATTGGCAATCGAGCTGTGCTGAATCTAAATGAAAGACCGGTCTGCAAGAGATGCCTTCTCGCAGAGATTGACAAAGACGGTCTCTATAAGAAGGTCGAAGACCTTATCGCCGCAATCCCAGATGACGAAAAAGCAAGTGAGAAGACCTACGCCGACCGCCTCGACCTCTGCCGGCGTTGCTCGAGCCTTGAGAACGGTCTCTGCCGCGAATGCGGATGCTTCGTGGAACTCCGAGCCGCAGTGAAGGCAAACCAGTGCCCGAGCGTTTATAGGTATTGGGATCAGGAATAGTTAAACTCCCCGTTCATGTGAGCGGGGATTTTTATTATTTACCTACCAATTCGCTCACCGCGCAGACCTTATCCGCCACGCAGACTATCCACGCTTCCCGGCAGGTCGGAGGTGCGGGATTAAGCGGGAACATGTGATGCTCAATTATACTCTCCTCAATTGGGGTGAGATTATAGTCATGCTTAGCGTTTTTAAGGGCGGTTTTCGCATGGCGGAAGCCGTGGAGACGGTGTCCCTCATTTTCGTTGTGCCAATTATACAGATAATAGTCGTGAAGGAGTGCACCACGGATAAGCTCTTTTCGGTGGAACTTTCCCGGAAGCATTTTCGACATCTTAAGACTCATTTTCGCAACATGCAGACTGTGAGAATAAACTGAAGTTTCACCGTGATGAGGGTAGGCTCTCTCCATCCCGAATCTGCCGTCCCGTTCAAGCTCTCTTACGTAATATTCAATTTCGCTCATACAGCACCTCCCGAATCTTATTCGCAATCATATTCTTCAAGAATCATATTCTTGTTCTATTATAGCCCTTTTCACATAAGAATGCAATACACCGGATAACCGTCCACCTTGACAATAACGACAAAAAATGATATTATCATTGCATGGGCTTTACATAAGCCACATCTTGACAAAATGAAAACAGGAAAGGATTTTGACATGAAAGTAAGAGACATCACATTTATAGGAGTTGCGGCGGCGATTATCTGCATTTTCGCTCCGATGAGCGTGCAGATTGGTCCCATTCCGATAACCCTTGCAACCTTCGCAATCTATTTCACTGCAGCAACCCTCGGCGCATACAGAGGAACCATCGCAGTTTCAATCTATATTCTTTTAGGCATGGTCGGTCTTCCGGTATTCTCGAACTACTCGGGAGGACTTCAGAAGATTGCCGGTGCCACCGGCGGCTACATAATCGGATATATTCCTCTGGCACTTATCGTCGGTCTTCTTGCCGACAGGATTCAGGTTGCTTATAAGAAAGAGGACGGCAAGTGGAATCCGAAATCAATCCTTGCTGTCGCGAAATATCCCATCGGCATGGTTTTGGGCACCGCTGTTCTCTATGTTTTCGGAACGGCTTGGTACTGCTTCGTTTCGGGAAACACTCTTGCAGTAGCACTCACATACTGCGTCATCCCGTTTTTGGGAGTTGACCTCATAAAAATCGTTGCGGCTTCTGCGCTTGTAACGGCAATTGTCCCGGCTCTTCGGAGAATCCCGGGCTACTCTCGAAATTCTGCAAAATAAGGATTCAAAATGCTCAAGCGAACACTTGCAGTGCTGATGGCGGCTATGCTTCTTTTGACGATGACCGCCTGCACCGACACAGGGAAAACTGAAGAACTTGCCACCTCAGATGTCACCGAAGCCATGACCGTTGCGACAGAGGACGTAACCGAAACAACGCCGACGGAAGAAACGGTGACCGAGCTTACTGCGCCCACGGAGCTTCCCAGCCATGCCGAGTCGATTATAAGCGTCGTTGCCTATAACCCGACCGAGTGCTGTGTCATCTATGAGGCGGAGGACGGGACTATGGACGGCTATACCGCCACTATGTCTTCTCACGAGGGCTATTCCGGCACCGGCTATGTCACCGGGCTTTCTTTGCCGGACAGCAGTCTCACGGTCGTCATCGACATTCCGTCTGCCCAGCACTATAATGTTACTGTCTGCCTGTCTTCTGACGAGCAGGTTCAGGGAACTCTCTATGTCGACGGGCTTGCAAGAGGAACCTTCACGACTTCCGGCTCGGGCGATTTTGAGTCGATAAAGTTCGAGAACATCTATCTTTCTCCCGACACGTCGTCTGTCACAATCTCCGACTTATCGGGCGAAGTGGATCTCGATTTCTTCCTTCTCGAAAACGCCGCCGATTTGAGTGAGCTTGACTACAGCGTCAGCGGAGTTCTCTCAAATTCGGGTGCTACGGATGCGACTAATGAACTCTATAAGTACCTCTGCGAGATGTACGGAGAAAGTGTCCTGACGGCTCAGCAGTGTTCGCAAGGCTCAAATGCCGAAATATATGCCGTGGCTTCTGTCACGGGAAAATACCCACTTATCCGTCTCGGTGAACTCTCCGGCTACTCTTCTGGCTACGATACCGGCGACATCGAGCTCGCCATTGACTACTATAACGACGGCGGAATCGTCGGCTATTCGTGGTACTGGGCTATGAACGGCTCCTGCTATCTTGAAGAATCCGGTTTCTCCCTTTCAAGCGCAGTCACAACCCACGATGTGGCACACATGAGTCTTGAAAAGATTACAGAGCTTTTGGGAACCGGCGGCGTCAGCGAAGAGTGCTACATGATTATTGAGGGAATCGACCTCATCGCCGAACAGCTTTCAAAATTATCCGAACTCGACATTCCGCTTCTGTTCAGACCGCTTCCCGAAGCCGGAAACGGCGAGTTCTGGTGGGGCGAAGACTCTGGTTCCTACATATGGCTCTATGAGCTTATTTACACCCGCCTCACCGACTACTTTATGCTCAACAACATCATCTGGATATGGAACGCGCAGGATCTCAGTTGGTACGTCGGGGACGAATACTGCGACATAATTTCCCTTGACGTCTACGACTTCAGTTTAGGCGCATGGGACAATCAGAGCCATGTGACGGCTCTTATCCGTATAATGGAGCTCAGTACCGACAAGCCGATAGCGATAAGTGAATGTAACGTCCTTCCGAGCCCGGCAAACATAAAGAAGGACAACGCCTACTGGCTCTTCGCCTCCGTCTGGAGCGGGGAGTATACGATTACAGATGAGAACGAATTGTGTACGGATTATATGTCCGAGCAGGAGTGGATACTGTTCTATAATTGTTCGGAGACGATTACGCGGTAAACCTATCGAAATCGATAGATTTAAAGTTCTGAAATAAGTCACAATTTATACACAAAATATCCCAAAAAATATTACGTCCCTAAGACCGGTTCTTGGGGACGTTTTCTATTGTAACTTGGGTGAAAATCTGGTATAATCTATGGTGATGTTATTTGCGCATAAATTCCATATAGGAGGATTACCATGAATATAAAAAGAGCTTTATTCGGACTTACCACTGCGGCTGTTATGTGCATGTCTTTGAGTGGGTGCTATTTCCTGCCGGAGGAAGAGGAGTATCTCGACCCGCCGGTTGTAAAGGCAAGCGAGGTTTCCTACACCACTACCACCGCTACCAAGAAAGACATCACCAAGCAGGTCACAACTGCCGGCACAATTGCTTCGGGAACTGAGCAGAATGTCTACTTTGCCTCCTATGGCGGAACCATCAAGGCGGTTTACGTCTCTGCTGGCGACGAGGTTGAGGAAGGCGACCTGATTGCCGAGCTCGAAACCACTGAGCTTGACGAAGAGATATACATAATGGAGCTCGAAATGCAGCGTGAGGAGCTCGAAGTCCAGATTGCAATCGAAGATGGCGAATCGGAAACTGTAAAGGCTAAGGAACAGCTTGATGTCGATTTACTCCAGATTGATTTAGACAAGCTCTATGCCGAAAAAGAAGCTTCAAAGATTTATGCGCCGGTCAGCGGAACAATCTCTTATGTCAGGACTGTTTCTCCCGGACAGACAGTCTCAGCTGGCACAACTATTGCGACAATCATCGATCTTACAGATCTGTACATAAAGATTTCTCCCTCAAGTGAGAAGTCGGAGTTCTTAATCGGCAGGTCGATAACGATAAGATATGACGGCGAATATTATGACGGAATTATCGTCTCGAATTCGTCAGGCGAGCAGTGGGACGAAGAGACTGAAGGAGTCCTCTATGACGAGAACGGCGACGCCATTCTGGGAGAGATAACCGATGACGTTATAATCGCATTTGTCGACGATATTCCCGAATCATCGGCTGTAGGAAACTCCGCAGACACGGTTTTGGTCTTAGACAGCAGGGAAGACGTTATAGTTATTTCCGCAAATCTCATAAAAACAGTAAACGGTCAGGAAGTTGTCTATGTTTTCAAGGACAACGAGAGAGTCCAGGTCGCAGTTGAGACCGGACTCCAGAGCGGCTCTTTGGTTGAGATAACCTCAGGTCTCGAAGAGGGCGACGAGGTAATCATCCGCTAAAAAAGAAGACCATCTTTAATCCAAGGAGGGAAGCTTAAGTGCTGACATTACTGTTAAGAAAAATGAGAAACACAAAGTGGATGGTCATCTGCCTTTTGGTCGGATTCATTATGGCTACTGCCATGACGAGCGCCATCCCGATATACATGCAGGGCTCACTGCAAAGAATGCTAATAAAAGACATGCAGGCGTATCAGGAGGAAAACGACGAATACCCCGGCATCTACGAGGTATCGAAGACTATAGTTAGTGGAACGAGCATCACAAAACAGCGCTCGACCGTCTATAGCGTCTATCAGACAGCGGCGGACAGGTTCAATAACCTGATGGTGCCGTTCCTCACATACAAGTGCTTCACGTCCGATTCATACCTCTATGTTTCGAGTATAGAATCTGAGGACTTGTCGCTTCTTAAGCTCGGCGGCATGACCGACATCGGCGACCATATCACCATTACAAACGGCAGAATGTTTGAAGCCGGCATCAATGAAGACGGTTGCTACGAAGTCATCTGTACCGAAGCGGCTTTGCAGACGGCACAGCTGGTTCTCAACCAGGAATACGAAGTTACAAACATCTTAAACCCTGGCGACACCGTCAAGATAATCGTTGTCGGTACATTCGAGTCCGCAAGCGACACCGATACATACTGGTCGGAGGGCTTGACTGAGTACGACAACACCTTCTTCTGCGACTTCACAACCCTTACCGACGAAGTCATTCTGACGGGAGTCGTAACTTTAGGGCAGGTAGATTGCACGTTCATAATCGACTATCAGAATATGGACATGAACACAATCGAGATTCTCGTTGCTACTCTCGAAAACCAGAAGGAGCTCTATAAGAGCGAAAACTGCACCTTCTCGGTTCCTGCGCTCGAAGTTTTGCAGGACTATGCCGACGAAGCGTCACAGCTCAGATATATCATGCTGATGCTCGATATCCCTGTCGTTCTTATGCTGGTATTCTACCTCTACATGGTTTCCCAGCTTCATATTGAGTCTGAGAAGAACGAGATCGCAATGTACAAGTCCCGTGGTGCATCACGTTGGCAGATTGTCAAGATTTATGCCCTTGAAACTCTGATTTTAGGTGGCATTGCCGGAGTTGTGGGACCATTTGTCGGACTCTTACTCTGCCGCATAATCGGCGTATCTAACGGATTCCTTGAGTTCGTCAACAGAACGGCACTTTCGACAAAGCTTTCAGTAACTGCGTTCGCATACTCGTTCGTAGCGGTTGCAGTGTTCTTCCTGACGACCTTGGGACCCGCGATAAGCGCATCCAAAGTCACAATCGTCGAGCACAAGCAGTCGAAGGCTCACGGTCAGAAGAAGCCACTCTGGAAGCGCGGTTATTTCGACATCATAATGATAGTCGGAACTGTTGCATGGCTTATGTGGTACAACTATCAGCAGGAGGTTCTCGTCGAAGCGGGCTTCACAGACGCATCGGCAACCATGAATCCTCTCATGTTTGCGGCATCAACCGTGTTTATATTGGGATGTGCACTCTTCTGCGTCCGGCTCTATCCGTATTTCATCAGACTTATTTATAGAATCGGCAGAAAGCACTGGTCGCCAGCGGCTTATATCTCGATGAACAACCTCAGCCGCTCATCAACCGGTCGCGAATCGTTCATAATGATATTCTTAATGCTGACGGTTGCTCTCGGAATCTTCTCTGCTAACACAGCCCGTGCAATCAACAAGAACACTGAAGACCGAATCTCCTATAACTTAGGCGCCGATGCGGTTTTGGAGGAATCCTGGAAGTACTCTCGTGTCACCGTCACAAACGACGAAGGCGAGGAGGAAACCCAAGCTCAGTACACCGAGCCAGACTTCATCTATGAGGATTTGGCAGGCGTAGAAGTCGCGACACCGGTCTTGAATAGAGAAAACGCACAAGTCAGATATAACGACTCCACCAAGATGGGAATCGACATCATGGCAATAGTCCCCGAGCAGTTCGCCGAGGTCTGCTGGTTCCGTGACGATTTGCTCCCAGTTCACATCAACTACTACATAAATGCACTCAGCGAGTGCACCAACGGCATCATTGTCTCGCAGTCCTATCAGGACAAGACAGGAGTTAAGCTGGGCGATGTTGTCGAGGTAAAATGGGGCTCGAACGACTGGTTCGAGGCGGTCGTCGTAGCGGTTGTCGACTATTGGCCTACCTTCAATCCTCTTGACAAGAACTCGAACGGCGAGTACCAGGACTTCATCATCATGAACTATAACTACGTCTCGATTCAGACGAGTCTTGAACCGTATGAAGTCTGGATGAGCCTTTCTGATGACGCCGTAATTGCCGACCTCTATCAGTCGGTTGAGGACGCAGGAATAACTCTGACAAGACTTGACGTTGCTTCCCAGCTGATAACATCTTCAAAGACCGACGCTATTTTGCAGGGCGTAAACGGAGCGCTTACACTCGGCTTTATCACGATAATGGCAATGTGCTTCATCGGATTCCTTATCTACTGGATTCTCTCGATCAAGGAGAGAACGCTTCAGTTCGGTATTCTGAGAGCCATGGGTATGTCCTTCAGAGAGATCGTCTCGATGCTCATCTATGAGCAGATCCTCGTTTCGGGAGTCTCGATATTCATTGCAATTATAATCGGAGGAATTGCGAGCGACCTCTTCGTCCCACTCTTCCAGGTTCTCTACAATGTCACCGACGAAGTCCCGCCGTTCGTGGTGGCGGCATCAAGAAGCGACTACATCAAGCTCTACTGCATCATCGGAGTAATGCTTGTGGTCGGATTCATAATAATCGCGCGGTTGGTCAAGTCTATAAATATCAATAAGGCACTTAAGCTTGGGGAGGATTAATAGAAAAAATCAGGTTTCCGGATGGAAACCTGATTTTTTAATTCGGAATTATGAATTCGGAATTCGGAATTCGCCGCAGTGCGTTATCTCCCGCAACAATGCTTATACTTCTTCCCACTTCCGCAAGGGCAGGGGTCGTTTCTGCCGACCTTCTTCGGCTTGGGAGCGAGCTTTTCAGCGTCGGCTATTTCTTTTAATAGTGAGAATCGTATGGAATCGGGAATATTATTTGCCGCAAGTACACCCTTTCTCAATTCATCGGCGCTGATTTCACCGCTTGCAATCTGTTTCCTTATATTTGGTCCCAAGCCCATAGTCGGATTCTTAGGTCTCGGCATAATCTCGTAGATTTCAGTGGGGGTATATCCACGGTTGCTTTGCATCCTTGAATGATTGCTGAAATCCTGAAACAGCTGGATGAATGTCTCCATGTCTTTGTCGCTTAATTCTGTGTCAGCACCGTACTCCTCAGTCAGGAAATCCAGAGTTTCAAAGGGATTTTGCAAGTTACAACTTAATGCCATGGCATGGTCACCGATAGCTTCTTCGGCATCCAAGTCTGTCATGCCGAGGCATTCAACATAAAAGTCATAGAGCTTTTGCGACTGTTCTGTCGGGTCGTTAAACCCATACTCGCTGTACCGAAGAAAGATTTTCTTTTCAGGTATGTAAAAAGGCTTTCCCTCCTGAAGCTCCTTTAATGTCTCATAATAAGGTCTGCCATTTTTGTCGTCTTCTTCGAAAAAAACCATGTTGTCAACAACTTCACAGTCCATGAGAGGAGTCTTTCTGCCATTGATGTAGATGTCATCTTCTCCGAGAATTTCATAGCCCTCAATCTCGTCTTTTGCGACTTCTGCAAACTTGAGAAACTCCTCACGTGTCACAAGGTTCGGGCATTGGGAGGAAATAATCTCATAAAGCTTCCGGAGCTTGATTATTCCATAGAGATTCGCCGCCGCAGAAAAATACTTTCTGAGAGTGCGGAAGGTGGTGTCCTTGAGAGGAATTGTGCGATACCGCTTGTTGAGCTCAATGCGCTCTTCTCTTTCGTTGGGAAGTCCATAAATGTCTTCGTCTGCCATGGTAAAGCTCCTTTGCAAAATATTAGTCGTTCGTAATTATATACTTATAAATATAATCCCTATTCGTCTCCCTGACGCGGGTGAAACCCAGTCGCTCGTGCATCTTCTGAGACGCCACATTCCATTTGTAGACGGTACTGCCGGTGATTTTCTTGTAACCTAGGGCTGACAGGCGGCTGATAACAGTCTGCATCACTTTAAAACCTATTCCGACACCCTGGTATTTTTCCTCCCAGATTGCAATCGGCGGGTTATCTGGCTTCACGGTAACGTCTCCGACGGAAGCATATTCGCCGTTTTCGAGCACCTGGATAAAGTAAAGCTCGCCGGCACTGTCAAGAAAGCGGCACATGCTCTTTATGTAACCCATGTCCGGAATCTTGTCTTCGTCGAAAATACCCTCAGAATTCTGGTAGACCACCGGGTCGTGGTAGCCCTCGAGCATTTTGTCAATATTCCAGTCAAATTTTTTGAGCCTTAGCCCCGGCTCGATTTCGATTGTTTCGGGTTGGTCTATGTTGGGGAATGGCATTTGTAGCCTCCTATTGGAGTTTTATTGACGCAGTTATGGCACCCCTTACTAAGGGGAGCTGGCACGCGAAGCGTGACTGAGAGGTTCTTCCTCTTATTTGAAAAAATCCCTAATTAGGGGATTTTTTCAGATGCTGGTGGAGGCGATGGGAATCGAACCCATGTCCGAAAACTCTTTGGGAGAACTTTCTACGAGTGTAGCTTATCTTTTAAGTTCCCGCTTCCATGTGCCGACAAGCAGGCTCATGAAATCGGTATCCGGTAATTCATCCTGCGGCTACCGGAGTCACCGCAAGACGTTCACTGCTAATCGACGCCCAGACCGATGCCGCAGTACTCATCGGCAGGACGGGCTACTGTCAGGCAGCAGCCAATTCTAAACTATAATTGTCGTTTAAAATTGAAAATTTGCACAGGTTAAAGAGATCAGTGCGTTCTCTACTCGCTTATTCGCCTTCAAAATCCCCGTCGAAACCTTTACGCCCCCGATTACTGGTTCCTCTCCTTCAAAACTCTCTCAATGTCTCTCTCGGTCTGCTTTCTCGCCATGTCGTCGCGTTTGTCGTAGAGCTTTTTGCCCTTGCATAGCCCTATCTCCATTTTGACGCGGGAGCCCTTGTAGTAGAGCTTTAGCGGAACTATCGTCAAGCCTTCCTGACGAACCTTGTCGTAAAGCCGTCTTATTTCCGATTTGTGGATGAGAAGCCGGCACTCACGGCGAGGATCCCTGTTAAAGATGTTGCCCTTTTCGTAAGGACTGATGTGCACGCCGATGGCGTAAATCTCGCCGTCCCGGATTTCACACCAGCTGTCTTTTAAGTTGACGCCGCCCATGCGAATCGACTTGACCTCGGTGCCGACAAGCTCAATGCCGGCTTCCAAAGCCTCCAGGACAAAGTATTCGTGCCTGGCCTGCCGGTTCTCGGCAATAACTCTCTCGCCACTTGATTTAGCCATCCGCCCGCCTCCTCTCTCACTATCATTATATATCAGTTTTGACAAATTGTCAACGGGTATGCGGCTTGAGGTGCATTTTGTGCTAAGATAGGACTTGCTTTATTGCCGTTGCAACTTCAAATGCCAGATTTACAGGAACTGCATTGCCAATCATTTTGTATGCGTTATTTGTATCATTGTAGATAAACTGAAAAGAATCCGGGAAGCCCTGAATCCTGGCGACTTCCCTTATGGTCATGCGCCTATAGAGACTTTCTTTTCCCTCCACAAAGCGGCAGTCGTCTTTGCCGTACTTCACCATTTTCGGTGCTTGCGGGTGAAGCTGGCACTGTCTGCCGGATGCCTGAACTGTAAATGCTTGCTCATCCCATGACTTAACCCGATTTCTGCTCATAAAGATAGGAGAATAATCACCGACAAAGTATTCATTGCTGTTTATTGCCGCAGGGTTATGCTGATTATTTTTAAGAGCAGGTACTGCTGCTTTTTGCAAATCCCAGATGGTATCACGTAGGGTGATTTTGTCGCAGTCTTTCTCAGTAGACCCTTTCGGAAAAGCAAAATCTACGTTCAAGTCTTTTCTGAATCCTATGTAGAATACACGCTTTCTTTCTTGTGCAACGCCATAGTCTTTTGCATTTACAAGAGTCAGCGAGACGTTGTAACCAGCTTCATCAAAGAGCCGCAATATGTTCTGTACCGCTTCATTATGCCTGTTGGCAAGCATTCCGCTGACGTTTTCTGCCAAGAAAAACTTGGGCATGAACTCTTTCAGTATTCTGATATAGTCGTAAAAGAGTTGCCCTCTCGCGTCTTCAATTCCTCGAAGAGCACCGGCTTCCGACCAGGATTGACAAGGAGGACCGCCTATTATACCATCAACTTCACCGGTTATGAACGGCGCAATATCTTCCCTTGTAATCTGTCTTATATCACCTTCAATGAGATGAGTGTCTACATGATTGATTTTGAAGGTTTCGTAGATAGTAGGATCATACTCGTTGGCGACAGGAACAGAAAAGCCTGCTTTTTCAAAGCCCAAGTCCAAGCCACCGCAACCGCTGAACAAACTTATTACATTCATTTCAAAACGTCCTTATAGTCCAAAAGTGATAAGCTTAGCGTCCCGAAGCTGTGCGGGATTATCGGGATTTTTAATCCTGACATCGGTAACTTTTAATGAAGCGCTGTTTTGTGCAAGTGCAATCAATTCGCAGGTATTATTGAAGGATTCCCATTTGGAGTTATTTATAATACACATGAAATCGAAATTATAAGATGGGTTTCGTGTATAAACATAATCAAACACGTTTCAAGGGTTTTCAATTCCCCACATTCCACGAACTCGAATATATGTAATTCCGAGTGGGTCAACCTTGTTGATATGTCCCAACTCGCGACTTTCCGCAAATTCGATTCCCGGAATTGCCTCAACACCGTTCTTTATTGTTGTCTTGATTCGGCTGTAGCATTCGTCTGAAGCGCAGTAGTCAAGACCATACACCATGCAAAGGCGTTTAAGGTCGTTTGTGTTTTTATCGACAACTCCGACGGTGTATATTATGTCCTTTTCTGCCCATTGCTCTGCCGATTTACATGCGCTTGAAATCATTGGGCTTGAGTAAAGCACGGTGTGCTTCGGATAACTGCTATCACCGTATGTCCTATTATAACAGATGAATTTCTGATAAGCAATGGAAGTGTGCAAAATTTAATCCCTACTCGAAACAATCTCCACCCCCGTCAGCGGGTTGACCTTTGTGCCGTTAATCTCAACCAGGATATACCAATATGCCATGTCGTCGGTGTAGGCTTCGGGCTTGTCGTCGTTGATGCTGATGGTGTAGTTGCGGTCTTCGTCCCTTGTGACATCGGTGACGTAGGGGCTGATACTGCCGCTTGGCTCCTCAAGAAGAAGGAGAATCAGGTCGTTATTTTGGAACCACTCGTCTGAATATTTATAAGTCAGAAGCTCCCAGGTGGTGTCGACATAGCTGGCAATCGTGAGGTTCAGGTCGCTGTGAACCTTTTCGAGCTCATCAGCAGAGCGGATGATGACATACTGTGGGAAGACAGCTAGTGCTCCGGAATCTTCAGCAGGGACAGTGTAGTAGTCATACTCTACCGTGCCGGTGGTATACCACGGCTTCTCGCCGTCATAGTCGTAGTCGACGCCGGCAAACTGGTAGCCGTAAACTGAGGAGATAGCATCGAGAAGCTCGCCCGTGCTTGAACCGTACTGCACAATCACGTTGTCAAGCAGGAAGAAGTGCACCGGGCTTGCGTAATCGATTGAGATGGTGAAGCCGTAGCCGGAATAATAGCTGGCGGTCATGGAGTATCTTGAAGCCTCGTCCAATGCCTCGTACTCGTCGGCATATTCAAAAAGATAGATAGTTTCGTCATTTGAGACGACAAGTGCGCACGCGCTTACGGTTTCCTTGAGATAGTCAGCACCGGTGTCAGAACAGTACTTATAGCTGACGTTATAACCTGCGTCCCAGAGGGCATAGATCAGGTCGTTTGCATAAGTGGGACGGAAGTAGTCGCATCCAGCGCCGGCAAACTCCGTGCCCAAGAGTGCGTTGAAGTCCTGCAGGAACTCGCCCGTTTCGGAGCAGTAGAAGATGATGTTAGAGCCGTTCAGCCAGAAGTGGACGGGGTAGATGTATTCATATTCGGTGATGGTGTCGTCACTGCCATAGAATGTGGTTCCACCGGCGTCGAACTGAGAAGCGGCTTGTGCGGCGGCATCTTCCGAGTCGTACTCATAGATGTCGACATACTGGTCGTTTTCGAGGACGTAGTAGGTTCCGCCGTTCGACTCATAGGGACGGTTGTTGTATACGTTCATTGTGTAGGAATAAACTCCCTCAAACACCGCAACGATGTCTTCTTGCCCTACAATACCGGGCTCCGCTTTGTCTTCCTCTTCAGTTACGGAAGTAACGATCTCAGTATCTTCACTGACGACTGTGGCCTCAGTAGTAACCTCCGGCTCGTTCTCCTGCGAGCCGCAAGCAGTGAGGGATAGAAGCATGGTTATTACTAATATTGTGGATAAGATTCTTTTCATGATTCATAACTCCTTTCGGTGGGCGTGTATTCATAATCCTCGCCGGCAAATTGGTAGCCATAGACATCAGAAATAATGTCAAGGAGCTCTCCTGATTCAGAGGAGTACTTTGCGATGATGTTATAGTAGCGATAGAAATGGGTGGGCTCGTCATAATCAATTTCGATTGTGCCGTCTTCGCCGGAGTATGTCTTTGCATCGGCTGAAAACCTCGAAGCCTCCTCTATTGCCGCATCCTCATCGGGGCAATCAAACAGATAGACAATCTCGCCGTTCGAAACTTCGAGCATGCAGGCGCTGTCAATGTCTGTGAGGTAGTCCCCACCAGTTCCTTCGCAGTATTTCGGGCTGACGGTGTATCCAGCGATAGTGAGAACATAGTAAAGCTCAGAGGCATATGCAGGATAGTAATAGTCGCTGCCGATTCCGGCGAACTCTGTGCCCAGGAGCGCGTTGAACTCCTGCAAAAGCTCGCTTGAACTGGAGTCGTACTCAATAATATACTTTCCACGCTGCCACAGGTGATGAGTAGGCGTTTGCTCCACCATGGAATAGGTTCCATCGCTGTAATCGAATCTCGTTGCATCAGCGTTGAAGCGCGATGCAGCATCAGCAGCATCCTCTTCGGAAGCGTATTCATAAATCAGGACGGTGCCTCCGAATCTATAAAGATATGCGCCTGTTGACTCATATGGAGTTGACGGAGTTTCCCATTCGTATATGATTTCCTCATATTCACTCTTCGAGGCAAAAATTTCGATAACATCGGCATTGTCTTCTCTCAAGGTGCTCGCTTCTTCCACTTCCTCTTCGACATCTGGAATTTCAGTCACAGCATCTTCCGTTGCAAGAGTATTTTCGCTGACTTCCGGCTCGTTTTCGCCCGAAGCACAGGCAGACAGAGACAGAAGCATAGTAAGTGCTAAAGCTATTGATAAAATTCTTTTCATAGTACAAGTCTCCTTTCAACTATAATACACTTTTCCCAATCGAATTATTGCACGCCTTTGAAAAAAATCTGTCCCACAAATGTGAGACAGATGAGGGTTTATGTTCTTGAAATCGATTGCACTACAGCTGTTACCGCTGTCCAGATGAGATTATACACAAGCACAAATGTCGCCGTGAGAACTCCTCCGAAGGAGCTTGTGCCGGAGCCGGTTATTGCGAAGATGACTGCAAGAATCACTCCTAAGATAGACGAAAGAGCCTGTATTGTCACGCCAACGGTCGCTGAACGCTGGAGCCGCTTTGTTCCGCAGAGGAGCATTGCAAGTGATGAGAATCTTCCCGAATAGATCATCGGCGAGGACATCGACGCCACGTATGAGGTCTGCGCATCGTAATCAGAATGATATCTGAACGGCAGGAGTTTGAATATCGTCGGCTTAACTCCGAAGAGCTCGGTGAGCTTGGTGATGCTCAAGAGCGAGTCAACTGAGCGGATAATAACTGTGACGCCCTGCTTGTCAAGGTCTTTTAGTGCCTTTGAAACGGACAGGGAAGCCTTCAGCTTCACAACATATATCATTGCCAATGCTCCGCCAATCGAGAGATAGACGATGTTGTCGCCCTTTGCGTAGGAAGCCTCTTTTTCGGGAGTCGGGAGACCTTCAATAGAATGGCTTTCCATAAGGGTTCTGTTTCCGAATAAGACTCTTTGGTTCTCAATCCAGCCGGAAAGTCCCAAACCGTCCTCATAGATGTAGCTTTCAACCGGATAGAGCATTTCCGTCTTGCCCTTGATGGTCTTGTAGAATGCGGGACGCAGGATGCTCTCCGTCTGACAGCAAAGAGATGCCGCATAGAGGATACCGTCCTCAATCGGGGTTTTTCTGACCGGCTTTATGTTCACAATCTCGACCATTCCGTCTGGGAACAGGTCGACAGCGTCGATAAGAACTGAATTTGTATCGGCGAACTTGTCAACCGCCGAGTAGCCGAGCATGACAGCCGACGACTGCAGATACTTCTTCGAGCCCTTTGCCAAAGGAATGTTCGTGACGAGCATCATTCCCATCGCGGAGCAGAGCGCCATGGAACCAGCGGCGCACGAAAGTGCATAGTAGATTCTGCCTGCTGTGTCGGTAATAGAAACCGGATAGATGAACGCCGTGATAACTCCGACGATTATCGAGATAACCGTGACAATCGGAACGTAGACCTTGCAGAAGGAGTCGGTAAGATCGGCAGAGTAGCTGTTCTTGATGAAATCTGTTACGAATTCGGTTTTTCTTGAAGTCGAAAGGGAAGGGAAGTCGGTGAGGGCGCCTTTTGTGAACTTGCTTGCGACCTCCTCATCGTCAATGTGCATGGCGGCGTATTTTGAATATCCGCCTGAAATGTAACGGAAATTGCGCTCGGTTCTCGTGACTATTAAGAGTTTTCCGATGGTGTTTATAAGAAGCCCAAGAATCGAAACGCTTATGTAGACGCTTGCAACCCTGGTTTCTACAACCTGTGCGTCAGCTAAAAGTGCAACGCCGGAAACAAGGCTGAATATCATTGACACAGCGGCAAGACTGTCGCTGTCAGCTTTCATAGTGAACAGCTTTTTAAGTCCCACAGAAATTACCGTGTAGGAGACAAAGCAGGCAACAAGCCCCAGAATAACATTTGCAAACACGCGTGAAGTAGCCTGAGAAAGTATTGAAATAAGAGAAAGCCCCATATCAGATGCGATCGATATGTATGCCGACAGAAGGGACGTTATGACGAGTGCACACAGTCTCACAATGAGACTGGACTTTAAGGAAGAAATGCTCTTCGCCATATCCTGAGCCTGGTCGAAGCTTTCGAAATCCTCAACAGAATTCTTTTCGGGCTTTTCCTCTTCCTCAGATTCGGCGACAAACTGCTTTACTCTTTCACGGCGCTTTGCGTTTAAGTATGCAAGACGCTCTTCTTCGGTGGCATTCTCGTCAAGACCGACTTCGGTGTTTGGGATAATCTTCTTGTCCATCCCAAGGTCGATGTCTTCAATTGAAGCACGGTTGACCGGGTCGACATTCTGGCTCTTCGGCTTAGGTGCACCGCGCTCCTTTTTGAGCTTCAGAAGATCCTGCATTATCATCTCGTCGGCATTCTGACCGGTTATCGGATGAATCTCCGGCTCGCTTGAAGATGATCTCTTCGCCGGCTTAGGTGTGGGTTGTGGAGCGGGCTTAGGTGTGGGTTCAGGCTGAGGCTCCGGTTCGGGAGCAGGCTCCTCATGCTCGAGAATCTTCTCCATCTCGACTGTGCCTCTGACGGTTTCGCTTCCATGACGGAGACCGAGATCATCTGAAAGCTCCTTCCCGGGCTCTTCTCCTGGCTTTTCTTCCTGTTCTCTTGAAAGAAGCTCCGCTGTAGACCCGGAAAGCACCGGCGCCGAATAGCGCGGCTTCGGGACATCGGTCGAAGCGACCGCTTCGTCAAGCATCGACGGATCGAAAACAAAGCTGTTGTCACCGACCTCAAGAACGTCCTCAATAACCTCAGTCTTCTGAGTCGCAGTCGGTTTTGAGGTGCCGTTCAGAAGAGCGTCGAGGTCAAAGCTGTCATCTGAAACCGCTGAAGCCAAGTCTTCGGTTGTCTTTCCGACTGTTTTATGTGCATATTCTTCGAGTATATCGTCGACAGAGTAATTTTTATCAGACATTTTGACCTCCGGATTTTTTATATTGAAAATTAGAATTTATACTATTTCTTAGCTTGCTGTGCCCTTTGCCTGAGGACTTCGTACATGAAGATTCCTGCGGCAACGGAAGCGTTGAGGGAGTTTACCTTGCCTTTAAGCGGCAGGCTGAGCATGAAGTCGCACTTTTCGCTGACAAGCCTTCCCATTCCTTCGCCCTCAGAGCCGATTACAAGCCCTATAGGACCGGTTAAATTTGCCTTGTCATACTGCTCGCCACTTGCGTCCGTTCCGTAAATCCAGACTCCGTTCTCTTTCAGCTCATCAATGGCGGCGGGAATATTGGGAACTCTTGCAACGGGAAGCCAGCTTGCGGCTCCTGCGGAAGTCTTGTAGACGGTTCCGCTGAGAGACGCCGACCGCCTTTTCGGAATGATGATCCCATGAGCGCCCGAACATTCAGCAGTTCGGATTATTGCTCCAAGATTGTGAGGGTCATTGATCTCGTCGCAGATGATTATAAACAGGTCTTCGCCACGGGATTTTGCAAGCTCCAATATGTCAGAAATCTCGGCATATTTGGCGCAGGCGCCCATCGCGACTACTCCCTGATGGTTAGTCATGCGGGACATAGCCGTCAGCTTTTCATGGCTGACCTGCTTAGTGACGATGTCTCTTTCTTTCGCCAGTTTTACGATAACCGAGATTGAGCCGGTCGTCTCTTTATCAATATAAATAGTATCAATCGGCTTCTCAGCCTTCAGAGCTTCGATAACGGGATTTCTCCCGACAATCATCTCTACCGGATAATCCTCATCCTCGTTAATCTCTTCACGCTTGTCACGTTTGTCGGGCTTTCTATTCTGATTATATTTCTTATCGCCGCTGTGGCTGTTATTCTTCCTGTAATTTGTATTTTTGTCCATATGTCGACCCCTAAATATATTTATACGAATCTATTATATCACATACACTCCGCAAATAAAAGCACTTTTTCAAATATTTTTTGCGTTTTTCGGGAAGTAAAAACAGTTAAGAAAGAATATACGCATTGGGTGCATAATAGTCCTAAATTCGTCCCTTAAGCAAAACAAAACCCGCTGATTTGCGGGTTTTAGAGCAAAAGCTATTCTAAAATCGGACTTATAAATCACCTTAAACGAATCGACAAAACCCGCTTAAAACCGACATCTTGAAAATTCTGGGATTGAAAACTCCCTGAAAAAGGCGTGTATATCTTAAATATACGTTCAGTAAATGTGAACCTTTATGTTCGGTTTAAAACCAAATCGCGTAGAATCGCCGGTTTCTCAACTTTTAAACGGAGTTTTCAACAGGAAAGCTTAATTTAAGTTCCAACTTTCAACACTTTCAACGGACTTTTCAACAGGGAAGTTGAAAATTGGGGTATACTAAGCGTATAAATCTCCCGGATGTGTCTCCACCGAATAGTAGTAGCTCCACTCTTCCGTCTCGGCATCCTTCTCAACCCAGACATAGACTGCCTTGTCCGCGTCATCCAGGCTATATTCAACATAGACGACCAGGAAGTTCTTGTCTGCTCCGAGGTTCCAGCCGCGGAGATAGACGGTGAAGCTGTTGAAGCGGAGGACAGTTCTTGTCTGGTCATAGTCTACCTCTGCACCATAGATTGTGATCCCTGAGTTGTAGGTTTCCTCAAGCCAGCTTGTCGCCGCGCTTATTGCATCCTCATCCGGCTGTGTGTCATCGCTTTCTATCTCCGAATAGCTGATGAATATATACTCAAACGGCTGATCGGTGTCGGCGTAGTAGCAGCTCCATACCCCAGTGTCATCATTCTTTTCCATCCAGAGCCACACGGCATAGTAGCCGTCCTCAAGGTCGGTTAAACTCTCGTCGTAGTCAACATAATATTCCGTATAATAAACGGTGAAGTTATAGACTCTGATGGCATAGTAGTTGTACCACACTCGCGTATTCGTCAGTGTGTAGCTTGAGCTCATCACCGAATCAATCTTCTCATCGTCGCTTTCGCAACCGATAATTTCGATGTTGTTTATGTAATCCTCTGAAGCCAGTCCCTCAAGATAAGCAAGTGCCGCATTATAGGAGCCGACATCGTCCTTGCACCAGTCCTCATGCCCGACGCCTGTCTCATCAAAGAGCCCTAAATATCCGGGACTGTAGTCGCCGATTTCACTGTTGTCATATAGCACCCAGATGTCGTTCACAGGGTCATACTCCATCCAGAACCAGTCAGCCTGATAGCCGTCATCCTCCTCCGAAAGCACCTTGTAGAATATCTGGTAATACTCCGCATATACGACGACAAAGTTGTCTTCATTCCACTCCTGTTCTTTGACGAGCTCAGTTTCTTCCGAGAGAACTCTCGCCGTCTCCTCCTCGTCAACAGCCGCACCATATATCTCGAACTCTATCACATGGCTTTTAAGGCTTTTGTTCTCAATCAGGTTCAGAACCGATTCAACCGGGTCGTCAGTCGGCTCCTGATATCTGTCATAGGAGTAGGATTTACTCGAATAAACCGCTATAGCAGAGACAACCGCGAGCATGGCAACCACAGCGGCGATGAGTACTGAACGTAAGCTCACCATCCGCCTAGGCTTCACCTGCCCGGCATGGGCTATATACTTGTCATCAATGTCGTTAAGAGCATCTAAGAGGCTCATCGACAGTTCTCTTGAATCCATGTTTACTCCTGGTTACTTATACCAGTTTATACAAAAACCTCGATTTGGTTGCTGTGATGTCGGTCATGGAATAGCATGACCACTCGTCGGTTTCCGTGTCTCTCTCCATCCAGATGGAGGCTATCACGTCCTCGCCTGAGCCGTCGGAGTACTTGATATTATACTCAACATAGATGACATAGAATGTCTTGCCGGACTGGCTCCAGTCGCGTTCTTCGGCAATGGGATTGGAATCGTCGATGAGCACCAAGCGGGTCTGATCGCTGTCAACCTTTGAGCCGTATATCTCGACGCTTTCAATGTCTTCGTCTTCAGCTAACGCTTCAATAGCTTCAAGTGCCGCCTCCAGAGCCCTTTCGTCCTGTTCCGGCTGAGCTCCCCTATCTACATACACATACTCAAACTCCATGCCGGTATCAGCCTTATAGCAAGACCATTCGCCGGTGTCTTCATCCTTCTCCATCCAGAGCCATAATGCCGAGTATTCGTCATTGGCGCAGTATTCTGCATAGACAATATAGAAAGTGTAGTCGTAAGTCGTCCACTGCGTCCAACGCCAGTCACGCTCTTCAGCAAGCTCGGGATAATCTTCAATAACTGCCACGGTTTTTGAGTGATCAAGCTTGTAACCGCAGAGTTCGACATCGGCGAAGTTTTCTTCGAGATATGCTGTTGCGGCATTGTAGGCGGCGACGTCGTCCTTTGTCCAGTGACTGTGACCATTCGGTTCAAAGATGCCTTGGTATGCGGTACTGCCGCCGTCATAATAGTACCAGGCGTTAGTAACTTCATCGTATTCCATCCAGAATGTTCTTGCGGTGTAGCCGTCATCATATGGCACCATGTCGTGAATGTACTCGACGTAATACTCTGTATAGACGACAACAAAGTTGTCTTCGTTCCAATCACGCTCGCTGGCTACGTTATCCCAATATTCGAGAGCTTCAGCTGTTCTCTGGTCGTAAATCATGCCGCCGTATACCTCTATTGTCGATACGTAATCCTCATCAGCCAGGCTTTCAAGGTAATTCAGAGCAGATTCAACGGGGTCATCAGTAGCAGTTTTGATACCATATCTGAATGTTTTACTGGAATAAATGCTTGTTGCACACACCACAGCAAGAATAACTATAATAGCCGCAATCAGCACTCTTCTTATGCTTACAGTCCTTCTGCGGTTCGGGTTCATGGCGTGGACTATGTATTCATCCTTGATGTCGCCGAGGGCGTTAATGATACTAATGGCGGTAGTCATTATAGTCCACCCCCAGTTCATCTGTAAGCTTCTTCCTGAGCCGATAAAGCGTCGTCTTGACTTTTGATTCTCCGCACCCGAACATCGTGGCTATGTCTTTTATAGAATCCATGTACCAGTAACGCCTTAGGAACATGTCCCGATCCTGTTGCTTGAGCGAACCCAGGAACTTATTCAGCTTTTCCGTTAGCACTTTGGCGTCGATTTCTTCTTCAACAGAGGACTTTGACGGGAGACTTTCGGAGAGCTCGTCTAAGACGAGATCAATCTCTCCACCGCCACGCTTCTCAGCCGAGCTAGCTCTTCTCATATTAAGAGAAATGTGGCGTGTAATTTTCGCCAGGAAAGCAGATAGAATGTTCGGTCTCTGCGGAGGCATACTGTCCCAGGCTCTAAGGTATGTATCGTTGACCGCCTCGCCGGCGTCTTCACTATTACAAAGAATGTTGTAGGCGACAGTCTTGAGATACCCGCCATACTTTTTGTCCGTCTCGTCGATAGCTGATTCAGAACGAGCCCAGTATAAATCAATAATCATGTTATCATCCAAGGTTCTCACACCCTTTCACTTATATAGACACGGTTTTTGCGTAAAGCGTTACATTTATTTTACTATGATTTTTGGGAGAGTGCAAGAAGCAGTTTGCTTCGCAAACTGCGTGCTCGCCCTGTGGGCTCGCACACCTCTCAGTCGCCTACGGCGACAGCTCCCCTTGACAGGGGAGCCTTTTTACGGTGGCACTACCGGCTCCCCTTTTTAAGGGGAGCTGGCTCGCCACAGGCGAGACTGAGAGGTGCAAGTTCGGCAACGCCGAACTTGCCGACTT
>JAJQHD010000022.1 GCA_021199855.1 Oscillospiraceae bacterium | reverse complement strand
ATAATTCACCGTTCATTTTTCTCATTTTAGTGTCCAGTTTTTGTTGACTAGTGCATAGAAGTAGATATAGGCTCCCCTGAAAGGGGAGCTGTCGAGCGTAGCGAGACTGAGGGGTTCCAAAAGAAAAAGACCGCAAGCTTGGAGCCTACGGTCTTAATCTATGACAGAAAAGTGATTATCTTCTCTTGGAAGAAACTACAGCGATACCAGCAATTGCCATCGGAACGAGTGCAAGTGCAACACCGGTGGAAGGAGAAGCAGCAGTAGTGGTCTCTTCGGTAGTAGCCTCAGTGGTCTCCTCAACAGCCTCAACGGTCTCAGAAGAAGCATCCTCTTCGGTCTCGCCAGTCTCCTCAACGTCTTCGTCAGCGGAAGCGGCAGCGTCAGAAGAAGAAACTACAGCAGCACCGGTAAGGGTTGCTCCCCAACCGTCTGCCCACCAGTTAAGAACGATACCATCAGCTACATCATAGCCAGCAGCGGTGAAAGCATCAGCAATTACAGTAAGCGGGATACTGATAACGCCATCCTCATTAAGAGAATAGGAAGCATCAGTATCAACAGTGATAACATTGTTCCATCCAGAGTCGCAGATACCAAGAGGTCCCCAACCAACATAGCTGGAATCGGACATGGTGAAGTAGATTTCAAGAGAGAGGCTCTCATCGGTGAAATCTACACCATTGGTGCAGGTAAGAGTTGCAGAGCCAGAAAGTGACTCAGAAGCGATTGTTGTGTCAGCAAAAGCAACGACGCTCAAGGAGAGAACCATTACGATTGCGACAGCGATTGATAAGAATTTCTTCATTTCAATTCCTCCAAAATATATTTTGGTTTTTAACCTCTTTTATCATACCACCATATTTCATGTTTGTCAACCGGAAATTCTGAATTTACCGCAAAATCATACAGAAATATTGAATAGAAGGGACGCCAAAAGGCGCCGACTGCATCGGCGCACCCCTCAGGCGCTTCGCGCCAGCTCCGTCAGAGGGAGCCGATAGTCGTTCTAACGTAAGATTCCGCAAAAGAAGAAGACCGCAAGCCGGAGCCTACGGTCTTAATCTATGACAGAAAAGTGATTATCTTCTCTTAGAAGAAACTACTGCGATACCAGCGATTGCCATCGGAACGAGGGCAAGTGCAACACCAGTGTCAGGAGAAGAAGTGGAAGCAGAAGCAGTCTCGGTAGACTCAGAAGACTCAGTGGTCTCTTCGGTCTCAGAAGCCTCAGCCTCTTCAGTGGTCTCTTCTTCAGCAGTCTCTTCAGCTACAGTCTCAGTAACGATGATGGATACATTAGAAATCTTGTAAGCGCCATCTGCGGAGCAGTTGATGATCATGCAAGGAGAGCTTCCTTCAACATTGAAGCCACCATCAATCAAAGCCTGTGCAACAGTTGCACCATCCCACATAACGGTAACGCCGTCATCAGAGATGCAATCGATAATGCCAACGTCGGGTTCAGTGGTACTGGTATGACCAGCTGTACCGAGAGATACCCACTGCAAGCCAGAGTTTACATCGGTTCCACTCCACCAGGAGTTGAGAATCAGGATTTTCTCATAAGTTTCGCTACCGGAATGCTCAATGTGAAACTCGGTGTCTCTTGTAACAACAAGAACTGCACCCTCAGTCTGAAGAAGTTCTACGAACTCAGTGATTGTAGCATTCTCGAGAGTGTAATCATTCCAGTTACCAGAAGACCAGAACATAGTATCTTCACTGAAGATAACTTCATCGTCAGCAAAAACGCAAACGGTGAGTGTCAGCATCATGCAGAGAGCAATGGCTATTGACAATACTTTTTTCATTTGTGAATTCCTCCAAAATATATTTTGGTGTAAAACCATATCTATGATAGCACTTATCCGCGAATTTGTCAACCAAAAAGCAGACTTTTTTCAAGAAAAGTTTTGTGAAATTTTTTCTGAAGCCCCGGTTAGTATGAGATTTTGAAACAGAACTTCAAAAAATCTATCAGAAGCAATTGGGTGTTGATTTCTGTGATGAAACATTGTATAATGTTTAAGAGCGGAAGGAGTGCCACGAAATGATTAAAACAGTAACTCTTGAAGAATTGACTCCGTTGACTGATGAGCAGAGACAGGAAATCAGGGCGGCGGCTGAGAAGCCGATTGTATTTGATGAGGATTGCCCGGAGCTTTCGCCTGCGATGGTAAAGGCTTTCCAGTGCTCCGTAGCTCAGAGAAACAGACGGATGGCAACAAAACAAGCAGGATAAAATAATTTGACCCGACAAATAATGCCGGGTCGTTTTTTATGTCAGGATTTCTCCGCCGCTAGGTCTATAAGGCTCCAATAGGCGGATTTTAGCTTGTAGTCCTCATCTATCAGGAGTGGGTGGTTGGTTCTGCCGGAGACGGGGTAGCTGTTGAGCCAGGTTGAGCCGTCGTTATAGCCCCACATGACTACTGAGTCGAGGTAGCCGGCTTCAGAGAAATCGATGAACATCTCGAAAATATCAGAATATAAGCTATCGAATTTCTCAACGAACTCGTCGGTGAGTTCAACCTCGGTCGATTGGTCGCTCCACGAGAAGCAACTGAGGTCGAGCTCGGTGATTTCGATGACGAAATCAGGGTCGATGTTCTTAAGCTTCATGAGGATTTCGACGTTGTTCTTGCAGGTTTCGACGTCGAAGTTGATGTCGATGTGCATCTGAAGACCGATACCGTCAATCGGAATTCCCTCTTCAAGCATACTCTTGACCATCATGTACATGGTGATGGTTTTATCTTCTGAAGATTCAAGGCTGTAGTTATTGATAATGAGACGGGCGTCGGGGTCGGCTTCGTGGGCTGTCTGAAATGCGATTTCAATGAAGTCGTACTTGTCGCCGTCGCCATCATAGTCGCCGATAATCTGGTACCACATCGAATCACGGAGTCCGCCGGAATCACCGAGAACTTCGTTTACAACGTCCCAGACATCGACTTCGCCTTTATAGTGGCTGACAATGGTGGTGATGTGCTCCTTCATGCGCTCAACAAGGACGTCCGCCGAAACGGTGTTGCCGTCATCGTCGTAGAAGAACCAGTCGGGGCACTGGGAGTGCCAGACGAGAACATGTCCACGGACGGTCTTGTCGTACTCATTGGCGAATTCGACCAGCTTGTCCAACGCTTCAAAGTTGTAGACGTCTTCCGACGGGTGCATAGCGTCCGGCTTCGACTCGTTTTCGAGGGTGAAGACGTTGTACTGCTTGATGAGAATTTCCATCTCTTCAGAGCCTTCGACCAAATCGCTAGTGTTCATGGCTGTTCCTACCTTGAACCACTGAGAAAAGGCTTCATAAAGAGACGGCGCATCATCGTCATAGGCGTACAAGTCGGGATGCGAAGTGCTTCCGCAGGAGGTCAAAGCCGTTGCCGATATGGCAAACGCTATGACTGCGGAAAGGATTCTTTTCAGCTTCATTATAATGTTCCTCCGTATATCTTGATCAGAAGGTGCCGCCTGCGGCGTAGTAATCCATCAGGAGCTTGGTTACTTCATAATAGATTTCGATTCCTTCTTCAACTTCGTTGAATCTGAGATTGGCGTCGGTCAGGGCTTCCGAAACTGCTTGTACCGTTTCGGTCGGGATTATCTCTTTATCCTCGTTTTCCTCCCAATAGGTCGACTTGAAGGAATATAAGTCGCAGTCCCAGACTTCTGAAGGCACATTGGCAATAGCTTCTCTCAAAGCGTTTTCATAGGAAGTGCCGATTAGTTCCGAAGCGTCTGAATAGAGATAGTAGAAGGCATCGAGAAGTCCACTGTAGCGGACAGCATCGCAATCGGAATTGAAGCAGGCGACCATTGCTACAAAGCTGGCTTCGTTCTCCTGGATGATGCCTTTCAGGTGGGCGAGCTCATGGCAGATGGTTGCGGGCTTCGAGATGTCCTGAGTATCACGGTTATATGTAGCTTCAAATGCAAACGGGATATACAGCCCGATTATGCTCTCCTGGGACATGAAGAACGAGAAGAAGATTCCCTTCGGGTTCGGGTAGTAGCCGGAAAGCTGGGAATAGTCCTCAGAAATAGCTGTGAGGGCGGATTTGCACTCGTCTATGTAGTCGTCATTAAGCACTATATAGCCGTCGTCTCCCCTGTCGAACTCCGTATAGAGCTCTGCCAAACCGTCGGCAACGGCACCGATTGTCTCGATAAGGAGCTCTTCGGTATGTTCTGTCTCCTCAAAATAGCGTTCCGAAAATGGCGTGCACTGGTACATGATAAAGCAGTTTAGCGTCTCGGTCATGAGGACATAGGCAACTATCCAGGCAACGAATCTTAGCGAAAAACTGCTGACTTTTGAAATGAGCTTATGGTTCTTTCGCTTTACTATCATGAAGATGATGAATACCGGCAGTCCGATGAGGATGAGAAGCACAGCGAGAACTATCATAACCTCTCCCACCGAGAACGGGAAGAGTCCCGAAAGCCAGATGAACGGAGTTGAGATTATAGGATATATCTTCTGGACATAAAAGTCAGAAATAGTCGTCGACAGCCGGGCGATTATGTTGAATAAAATTGCCAGGACGAAAACGGCTATAAGAACAATGTCGGATTTTTTGAGTTTACGTTTTTTCATCAGTCCATCTTCTTATCTACATTGATGACGAAGTAGTATTGTGTGGGGTCGTGTGCCTCTAAAAACTTCTCCGTCAAAAGGGCTTCGATGCGGGATATGTCATAGTGTTCTCCGAACGGCTCTACAATGTCAAAAAGTATATTTGTATGCGTGGGACCGGCAACGATTCTGAAATCGTGGATTCCTAAATCGCTCCCAAATTCGTCCCGTAAAGCTTCGATTGTGATGTCGTGAAGCTTCGCCCGAAGCGGGTCCTGCATGTCGACCGGGTCCATGTGGATGGTTAAGAGTATTCCCAGTTCTTCATGCGCTTCACGCTCGATTGTGTCAATCATGTCGTGCAGGAGAAAGATGTCCTTTGAAGCGTCGACTTCGATATGGAGTGAAGCATAGCACTTCCCTGCCCCATAGCTGTGGATTATCAGGTCGTGATAGCCGACGACATTTTCCCTGCCACGAACGAGCGAATAGATGGATTCGACCAGCTTTTCGTCCGGGTGCTCGCCGAGCATCGGGCTGATGACTTCCAAGAGAGTTCTGATTGCTGAAATTATCACGAAAGCTGAGATTATGAGACCGAACCAGCCGTCGAGATTGACTTTGAAAATCTGCATGACTGCCATGCTGAGGATTACAGAACAGGTCGTAATGACGTCGTTTCTGGAATCTACAGCGTCGGCTTTCAGGGTGTCCGAGTCGATGGCTTTCGAGAAGTCAATGTAAGTGAAGTACTGCCAGAGCTTCACGGCGACTGCGGCAACCAGAACGACATAGGTTACAGCGCTTATTTCGAGTTCCGAAGGTGTGATTATCTTGTCGATAGAGCTTTTTACGAAGAGGACTCCGACGCAGAGAACTAAGAGTGCCACTATCAACGCGGTTATCTCCTCGTACCTTGCGTGACCATAGGGATGGTCTTTGTCGGCAGGGCGACTTGAAAGCTTGAAGCCTATCATCGTAAGAATCGACGAGCCGGCATCGGACAGGTTGTTGACAGCATCGGCGATAACCGTGATACTGTGCGACATGAGTCCGACCAGAAGCTTGAACAGAAACAGAACGACATTCGTCACAACTCCGAAAACTCCGGCAACCAAACCGTATCTTATGCGGACTGAAGCGTCGGAAGTATTTTGGTAGTCCTTGATAAAAAGCTTTTTAAGCAATAAAATCACCCTTTGGTTGGTTAAGCCTGCTCGTCGAGAGTAAGCTCGTATGCAGGCAGAAATTCGTCAAGGAACATGTCAGCCTCAGGAATTCCCATAGTCCTGATTGATTCGTAGGTCTGCTTTTCTGCTTCCTCGAAGTCACGGTTGCCGGACTTTCGCTCCTCGATGCACTTTATCAGTGCGGAAATCTTGTCGGCGGCTTTGACGAGCTTAAGAAGCTCGGTGTCATCACACTTGAATATGCCGTCGTACTCTTTCCGGATATCATCTGGTATACAGCCTAAAAGCTTTTCAACTGCGGCGGCTTCGACATCCTTATATGCCATCCTGATTTCTGGGTTCAGGTATTTTACCGGCGTTGGTAAATCGCCAGTGATTATCTCTGTTGTATCGTGGAATATGGCGAGAACTGCCGCACGGTCAGGGTCGACGTTTCCGCCGAAGCGGTCGTTGCGGAGGACACACAGAAGATGAGCTATAATCGCTGTATCTAAAGAGTGCTCGGCGATGTTTTCGTTGCGGGTATTACGCATCAGTCCCCAGCGGTTTATGTACTTCATTCGTGAAGTAAGAGCAAAGAAGCTGTTGTTTTCCATCAGAGATCGTCGACCTCCTTTACTTCGGGTTCGTATTCCTCATTTTCGGTTGCAAAGTCGATGACTTTTGCATAGAAATCGGTCGGATTTAGTCTGATTTTTTCAGCCAACAGATCAGCCTGCTCCTCATCGGGAGCGTAAATCTTTAAGTCCATGAGTGTTGTTCCCATATCGGTACAGGTGACGCCAACGAGGTAGCCCTTTTCCTGCGGCTCAACTGCAACCTTGACGTCGTTCTCGTTCTTGAGACGCGCGAAGAATTTGAGTCCGGCTGAGAGTATCTTATTGCGGAATCTCTGCGGTACCTGCTGTTTGAAGCTCTCGGCTCCGGCTCTTGCCGCCTCTGAAAGGACATAGTATTCCTCATCGCCATTCTTTTCGAGTGTCAGCATTCCGTCTTCAAGCATACTCTCAACTACTGAGCTGTACACAAAGTAGTTCACTATCCCGTCCGATGTCGCTATCTCTGCTAGCTGAACAGGCGTTATCGGGCGGTTTATCTGCCTCAGAAAGTAGCTTATCAGTATTTTTACTGACATCTCGTCATGCAGGCTCAGCATGTCTTCTGTCAGGTAATCATCATATGTATATGGCATGGTCTCTCCTTAAATCTACAAGTTTACAACTTGGTTATTCTGGCGAAGGTCGCCATTATCTTCTTTGTGCCTACCGTGTCGAAGGCGACCTCTAACAGCATATCGTTCGACATCTTCGTCGTCTTCAGTACCGTTCCGTCGCCGAAGACGTTATGGTGGACTCGGTCACCGGTTGAGAAGTCGATATCTGCTGACTTCTGAGTCTGTGGCTTCTTTGTGGCTTGCTGTAAGTATGACTGCTTCGGCTGAGATGTTACTGGGCGTCTCTGATAGTCATCCGAAGTCCTTTCTGCACGCTTTTCGATTGCTTCCTCGGGAAGCTCGGAGATGAATCTTGACGGACGGTTGAAGTTGGTTGAACCGAAGAGAAGTCTCTGGCGGGCGTAACTGAGGCTTAAGTGTTTTCTTGCTCTCGTTATTGCTACATACGCAAGTCTGCGCTCTTCTTCTACGTCTTCCTCTGTATCCATACTTCGGGAGCTTGGGAAGATGTTTTCTTCCATTCCGACTACGAAAACATTATTGAACTCCAGTCCTTTTGCGGAGTGGACGGTCATAAGGGTGACGCTATCGGAGGTGTCCATTGAATCGATATCGGATATCAGGGCGACGTCCTCAAGAAAACCGGATAGTGACGGCTCGTCGGCTTCATTGATATAATTCATCATTGAGGACTTGAGCTCGTTGATGTTTTCAAGTCGGGTCAGTCCCTCATCGCCCTGGGTTTCAAGGAATGCACGGTAGCCGGATTTGTCCATCAGTTCATCAAGAAGCTCTGGAAGCGGGATAAGCTCGGCGTGGTCCCGAAGCTCATCGAACATGTCGGCTAAACTCATAAGCTTCGGGGTGGAACAGGAGAGTATCGGGTAATCTTTAGCCATTCGCATTACCTGCAATGGTGATTCGCCTAAATCCCTTGAGATGCTTTCGAGAGCATCAACGGTGGCTGCTCCTATGCCTCGTTTCGGCTCATTGATGATACGCTTGAGGCGTAGCAGGTCATTTTCATTATTCAGCACCGACAGGTAAGCCACGATGTCCTTGACTTCCTTGCGGTCGAAGAACTTCAAACCGCCGATGACTTTGTATGGGATTCCGCTTCGCATGAAGGCGTTTTCGATTGAGTTCGACTGGGCGTTCATGCGGTACAAAACTGCATTATCGGAATATTTGCCGCCGTCCTTGATGTAGCCTAAAACCGTTTCGGCGACATATTTCGACTCGCTTGCCTCGTTGGAGGCGCCATAGACTGTTACCTTTTCGCCGTCGCCAGCGGATGTCCAAAGCTTCTTGCCCTTGCGGCTTCTGTTATTCTTGATCACTTCGTTTGCGCATGTGAGGATATTCTGGGTTGAGCGGTAATTCTGCTCAAGGCGGATTACTTTTGCGTTTTCGTATTGGTGCTCGAACGAGAGAATATTCTCGATTGTTGCGCCACGGAATTTATAGATTGACTGGTCGTCGTCTCCGACTACACAGAGATTCTTACGTCTGGCGCTGAGCATGGATATCAGACGGTACTGCACCATGTTGGTGTCCTGGTACTCGTCGACAAGTATGTATTTATAGAGGTTCTGGTAGTGTTCTAAGACATCCGGGAAGTCCTCGAAAAGTCTGACTGTCAGTAAAATTATGTCGTCGAAATCTAAAGCATTTGCATTGCGGAGTCTTTGCTGATACCCAGAATAGACCTTTGCAATGGTCTGCTTGCGGTAGTCGCCCATCGAGAGTTTTGCATACTCGTTTTCGTCAACCTGAGATTCTTTTGCTGAAGATATCTCGCGCATAATCTCCTTTGGCGGGAAGCGCTTATCTGAGATATTATAGTCCTGAAGGACGCCTTTTATCACTCTCTGGGTATCGTCGGTATCATAGATTGTGAAGCTCGAAGAATAGCCGAGCTTGTCGATTTCCCTTCTTAAGATTCTCACGCACGCCGAATGGAATGTTGCGGCTGTTATGCCGTCGGCGACAGAGCCAAGCATCTGGTGAAGTCTTTCCTTGAGCTCCCCTGCGGCTTTGTTTGTGAAGGTGATTGCAAGAATGTTCCAGGGATTGACGCAGTTGACGGCTGTGATGGTTCTTAAGCGTTCACTGTCGTCGGTCCTGCCGTCTGCATAATCTTTAAGGAACTTCTCATCGTCGGGAGTCACTCCGGAATACTTATATGTATCGTTATATGCGTTGCCGAAATAGATCATGTTGGCAACACGGTTTACAAGAACTGTCGTCTTGCCACTTCCGGCACCTGCCAGTATCAGAACCGGTCCGTCAACTGTGAAGACCGCTTCCCTTTGCATGTCGTTGAGATGTGAAAAATACTTTGTAAGAGCCTTTCTTTTCAGCTCGGTAAAATTGTCTGCCACTTTCTTTCCTCCGTGTTCAAAATCTGCACCTGTTAAGTATACCACAAACTCATGAAAAAGAAAATACCACAGAAGCGATTTTTATCTTTTTCTAAAAATTTCACTTTTGGGTCTAGACATTTCACCCCGTTATGGTTTATACTTAAGTGAGAGCCAGGAACCGGCTCGTTACAGCGAAAAAATATGTCATCCTGATGTTTGGAGGAATTAATTTGAGATTTTTTAACAACAAACGATACAACAAGATATTCGGTTACTGCATTGCTTTTATCACTGTGGTACTTCTGATAGTGTTGTTCTTATTCCAATGGGACACGGTGAAGTCGTTCTTTGGAACCATCCTCGGAGTACTTGAGCCGGTAATCTGGGGACTGGTTATTGCGTTCATAATGAATTCGATGGTGAAAAGAACTGAGATTATTCTCGGGAAAACCATTTTCAAGAAAAAGCCTCATCCGAAAGCCTCAAGAGCAATTGGAATACTTGTAGCATCTGTGATCATAATTGCCGTTATCGTTCTGGTCATCATGGCGGTCATCCCTCAGATTATATCGAGCATTCCGGGCATTTACAACGGACTCGTGTACGAGGTTTACCCGACGGTTGAGACCTGGGTCACAAAGCTTCTTGATGATTACCCGAGCATTGCTACCGCTGTCAGCAACGAACTGGAAAATCTGAATTCATACCTGAGTTCGTTTGTATCGAATCTTGCTTCACAGCTGTCAACGCTCCTTACAAGCCTCTTAAGCTTTGCAAATTCGGCCAAGAACTTTATCCTTGGGTTCTTTGTAGCTATCTACTTCCTTGCAAGCAAGGAGCTTTTGCAGTCTCAGGCAAAGAAGCTTATTGTTGCACTCTTCCCGGAAAGAGTATATCATTCTCTCTTTACGTTCACCTCCAGCACCAATCATGCACTTCTTGGATTCATCTACGGAAAGATTTTGGATTCCATCATAATTGGTTGCCTTTGCGCAGTTGGAATGCTGATACTTCAGATGCCCTATGGCATGATTATCTCCATCATAATCGGTATTACAAATATTATCCCGATATTCGGTCCATTTATCGGAGCTATTCCCTCTGCACTATTGGTTCTCATTGCCGAGCCAAGAAAGGTCATCTGGTTTGTTATTTTCATCCTGGTTCTTCAGCAGATTGACGGCAACGTCATCGGTCCGAAGATTTTAGGCAACAGAATCGGAATTTCGTCATTCTGGGTTCTTATCTCTATTATCGTATGCGGAAATCTCTTCGGAATTGTCGGAATGATTATCGGCGTTCCGCTCTTCGCGGTTGTATTCGACATTCTTTCAGCAATAGTGAGAAGAAATCTGACAAGGAAGAATATGCCGACGGAAACCTCTTACTACTCAATGGCGGGAGTGAATATAGGAGAAAACAGCAGTATTATTCCGGCGGTTGAAGCCTCAGAGGAGGCTGTTGATGGCAAAACCGAAGGTGATGAAAAAGAAGTTTCTGATGAGGAGTAAAAGTTAATATCCGAATTCTCAAAAAAATTTCAAAAAAGGTCTTGACAAACCGACTCGAATAGTCTATAATATCAAATTGTGGCACGGATGAATCGTGTCAGATGGTGCTGATATAGCTCAGTCGGTAGAGCGCATCCTTGGTAAGGATGAGGTCCCCAGTTCGAATCTGGGTATCAGCTCCACTTTTATTTTGAAGAGTCTCCTAAGCATTACAAAATCGCCCTTTCATTTCTGGAAGAGCGATTTTTGTTATGCTTTTATTTTGTTTCCTGGTTTTCACCGTAGAAATACTCGATTATGCCTTCTAAAATCGAATCTGAGATACCGTCTATGTAGGTTATCTGGTCTATGTCGGTGAAGCCGCCTATCGATTCCCGGAAGCTGACAATAGCGTTTGCTCTAACCTCACCGATTCCACTCACTTCCATGAAGTCTTCTACTGTAGCATTGTTTATGATGCTCAGGTCATATAGCTCCGTTTCGTCGGCTATAAGAACGCTGAACGAGCCGGATTTATGGCTTCTCACGGCGTATATCCCGATAATTGAGGCTAGAACAAGCGCCAGGATAATCAACAGGAATATCCTCTCCCGGGGCTTGAGCGTTCTGTCCTCTTCCGGTGAATTTATGCTTAAGTCTACTACTTCAGTTCCTGAAGAAGCGCTTCGGTTTTGTCGGTGCGTTCCCATGGCAAATCCAGATCCTCTCTGCCCATATGTCCGTAGGCGGATATACTGCGATAAATAGGCTTCCTGAGGTCAAGCTCGCTGATGATATGCGACGGGCGGAAGTCGAATACCTCGCCAATGACATGAGCCAAGATATCATCGCTTACTTTTCCTGTACCGAATGTGTCGACAAGAAGTGAAACCGGTCTGGCAACGCCTATAGCATAGGCGAGCTGTATTTCGCACTTCTGTGCCAAGCCTGCCGCAACGACGTTCTTTGCCGCATATCTTGCCGCATATGCTGCACTCCGGTCTACCTTGGTCGGATCTTTGCCGCTGAAACAGCCTCCACCATGGCGGGAGTAGCCGCCGTAGGTGTCGATGATTATCTTTCTGCCGGTGAGACCGCTGTCACCGCAAGGTCCGCCAATTACGAATCTGCCGGTTGGGTTCACGTAGAAGACGGTTTTATCGTCCATGAGCGTCTCTGGGATTACGGCTTTTATGCACTTTTCGATTATATCGCTGTGGATTTGCTCCTGCGAAACGTCGGGGTCGTGCTGGGTGGATATTACTACCGTGTGGATTCTTACCGGTCTGCCGTCCTCATATTCTACCGTTACCTGACTCTTGCCGTCGGGTCTTAAGTAGCTGAGCTCCCCTGACTTTCTTAAATCTGCAAGCTTGCGGGTGAGCTTATGGGCATAGTATATCGGCATTGGCATAAGTACCGGCGTCTCATCACAGGCATAGCCGAACATCATGCCCTGGTCACCTGCTCCGATATCGCCTTCGTCCTTGTCTCTTCCCTCAAGAGAATTGTCGACGCCCATCGCTATATCGGGAGACTGTTTGCGGATTGATGTTAAAATTGTGCAACCTTCGGAGTCGAAGCCATATTCCGGCTTGTTGTAGCCGATATCCTTGATAACATCACGGGCTATGCTCTGAATGTCGATTGTCGCTTTGGTGGTAATTTCGCCTATGCACATGACAAGGCTTGACGCGCAAGTAGTTTCGCAAGCTACCCTTGAGTCGGGGTCCTGTCTGAGGCACTCGTCGAGGACGGCATCGGAAATCTGATCACAGATTTTGTCGGGATGTCCCTCGGTAACTGATTCGGAAGTGAATAAACTTCTCATTTGAATTTTCCTTTCATACTATCTATACAAAAACCGCGCTCGGGTTGCCGAACGCGGATAAACACTAAGCTTACCTCATCTTTCGGTTAAACCGTTGGATTTAGCACCTTGATAACAGGTTGCCGGGCTACATAGGGCCAATTCCCCAGGAGCCGAAGGCTCCTGTCGCCACTCTTGATAAGGGTTTTTATTATGTTTTGATTATAGCAAGTCACACACGGCTTGTCAAGACTTAAATCATGGACAAACTCGTTAGTTTGACTAAAATTACAGGTTTGGTGTGATTACCTTCGGATTGAAGCCGCCATCTTCGAGAGCTTTTACTATCCTCTGCTTATGGTCGGTGCCGAATGCTTCCATCGTTATCTTCAGCTCTACTGCGGCGTTTCTGTTTGTGCTGACGAACTGATTATGGTCGAGCTTGATGACATTGCCCTGCTCGTTTGCAATTACTGTTGCAACACGTACCAATTCGCCTGCCCGGTCGGGGAGAAGTACCGAAACAGTGAAGATTCGGTCTCTCTGAATCAAACCGTGCTGGACTACTGAACTCATCGTGATGACGTCCATGTTGCCGCCGCTCAGGACGGAGACGACCTTCTTGCCCTTGAAGTCAAGGTGATTCAGAGCGGCTACTGAAAGTAAGCCAGAGTTCTCAACTATCATCTTGTGGTTTTCAACCATATCCAAAAATGCAACTATCAATTCATCATCTTCAACTGTGATGATATCGTCGAGATTCTTCTGAAGATATGGGAAAATTTCTTTGCCGGGGGTCTTTACGGCGGTGCCGTCGGCTATGGCGCTGACTGTCGGGAGAGTTACGACTTCGCCGGCTTTGAACGATGCAGTTAAGCAAGCCGCTCCAGCAGGTTCGACTCCGATTACGTGAATATTCGGATTAAGAAGCTTTGCGAGTGTGGAGACGCCGGTGGCGAGTCCGCCGCCGCCGATTGGAACCAAAATGCAATCTACCAGTGGCAATTCTTTTACGATTTCCATTGCGATTGTTCCCTGTCCGGTGGCTACAGTCAGGTCATCAAACGGATGGATGAAAGTATAGCCTTTCTCTTCGGCAAGTTTTAAAGCATAGTCGCAGGCTTCGTCATAGACGTTGCCATAAAGGACGACTTCGGCACCGTAGCTCTTGGTGCGGTTTACCTTGATAAGCGGAGTTGTCGTCGGCATTACTATTACCGCTTTACAGCCATAGGCTTTGGCGGCATAGGCTACGCCCTGGGCATGGTTGCCGGCGGAGGCGGTAATGAGACCTTTGGCTCTTTCCTCCTGTGTGAGGGTGCTGATTTTGTAGTAGGCACCACGAACTTTATAGGCACCGGTTACCTGCATATTTTCGGGCTTTAAGTAGACTTTGTTGCCGGTTCTTTCTGAGAAGTAGGGGCTGTAGACCAGTTTTGTTTCCTGGGTCGCCTGTTTTACTACTTCTGAAGCTTCTTCAAACTTATCAAGGGTTAGCATTGTTCTTTCCTTCTTATTTTTAATTTAGATGCGGTAGAAACCGCAGGATTTAGCTTGTACAAGTGATTTTTTGCCATCGAATTCAGCAGAATTGCCCTGAGTATATATGGTTTCGACTGGACTGTATTTGCACTCTATAGTTTCGGGCTTGTCTGATGTGTTTATGACGACAAGAAGTTTCTCATCATCGCAACTGCGCATATATGCGATTACGGGGTCGTCCTTCTTAACGTAGACTAGCTCGAAATCGGATTCGGAGCTGAGGGCAGGATGGCTTCGGCGTACCGATATAATGCGTTTCAGTTCGTTTAAGATTGAGCTTTCGTCCGATTCCTGCTTAGAGACGGTCGGGCGGTTTTCGTCCGGGTCGATTGTTATGTAGAGCTTGTCCGGTTCGGCTGTACTGAAGCCAGCGTTCTTAGATTCGTCCCACTGCATGGGTGAACGTGCGGCAGTACGTCCGTAGCCGCCTTCAACTGAGACAAGACCGTCGAGATTTCTCATGCCGATTTCGTCACCATAGTAGATGAACGGCGCTCCGGGCATACTGAGAATGAAAGCGAATGCAAGCTTGATTTCATCTTCTGTTAAGTCGTGGGAGATTCTCTGCATATCGTGGTTTCCAGATGGGATGCAGATAAGTCCCTTGCTGTGAGCCTTTCGGTAGCTCTCCATGTACTTCTCGAAGAATTCGGAGATGTCGCCGTGCCCAGAGAAGAAAGCCTTTTCACTACGGAAAAGCTCCCAATATTTCATAGGTCCGAAGTGCAGGAGGAAGTCCATGTGGAAGCCGCCGGCAAGCGATTTGTCAGGGTCGCCCCACTCGGATATCAGTGCGGCTTCTGGGAATTCTTTGTCTAAAAATCCTCTTACGTTCTGCCAGAGGCGGATTGTTCCCTTGCCTTCGGGATCGTTCTTGACTAAAGACCCCGCCATATCGACACGGAAGCCGTCACAACCCATGTTGAGCCAGAAACGCATGACGTTCTTCATCTCTTCAAGAGTTGCCTTCGGCCCTTCGGCATCGGTCGGCTGTTGCCACGGGCGGGTTATCTCCTCATAGCCATAGTTAAGAGCCGGCTGATGGGAGAAGAAGTTGACGGCACAGCAACCATCTCTCGGAGCGATTCCGGCGAGGCAAGCAAGCCCCGTCGGCTGTTCCCAAATGGAGTCTGTCCAGATATATCTGTCAGAATATTCGTTATGCTCAGGTTCGCATGAGCGCTTGAACCACTCATGCTCCCACGAGGTGTGCCCGGGAACTAAGTCGAGCAGTACATGCATGTCGAGCTTGTGAGCCTCTTCAAAAAGTCTCTTCAAATCGTCGTTGGTGCCGTATCTTGGTGCGACCTCGTAGTAGTCGGAGACGTCATAGCCGGCGTCGCCGAACGGGGATTTGAAGCAGGGATTTATCCAGATTGCATTGCAACCCAAGCTTTTTATGTATGGCAGTTTTGAAATTATGCCATTAAAATCGCCGATTCCGTCGCCATTCGTGTCTTTGAACGACTGGGGGTATATCTCATAGAAAATTGCGTTATTAAGCCATTTTGGCATAGGAATCTCCTTTCGATTAGCTTCTTGTACTGAGCCAGATTGCGATTCCGAGAGCGATTGCAAGGACTGCCACCATTGCTATATTGATTGCAACTGCGGTGCCCTTTTTCGGTGCGCTTCCGGATGATGCAGGAAGGACTTTAGCGTGTCTCAAAGCATTCATTATCGGTTTATACAGAATGAATGTAAGGCAGGCGTTGATGAGTCCCTTGATGAAATTGAACGGGAAGAATGCAGGAAGCAAAAGTGCGGCGACGGCTTCTCTCGAAACGCCCATGTAGAGCGGGGTGATAAAGTAGTTCCAGAGGAGCATACAGCCGGTCATTGCGAGAACGCCTACTGCGAGTCCGAAAACTGCTCCAGAAACTTTGCGGTTATACTTGTAAATTACTGTTGCCGGAACCACGAACGATAATGTTGAAAGCACATTCATGACGGCTCCGATTATGCCGGTTGAGCTGACGGTTACCATCTCAATAAGGGAGACGATGACGGATGTTGCGACCGAATACCACGGTCCTAAAATGAAGCCTTCAAGGGCTATGATAACGTCCTTTGCGTCATACTTCAGAAAGCTGACTGCCGGGACGAATGGAATTCTGAATACCAATGAAATAAGATATGCAAGCGCTGAAAACAGTGCCGCCAGGACTAGCTTTTTTGTGTCGATTTGTCTGTTTTTTGATTGTGTGGACATGTGTCACCTATATTCTTTCCTGAACTCCTTTTAGTTCATTGAATGGTTTACATTGCAATACTTGCTCCCCTGCAAAATTACAGGAGAGCAAATTGCGTTTTTTCTTTTGGCAAGGGTTATTCCTCGGCGTTGTCCTCGCTATCTGCTTCGGGATCCTCGTCTGCGTCCGTTTCGTCGGGAATATCAACTTCTTCGTCATCCTTCCAGAACGGAGGGAGCATATTATGATCCTCTTCCAAGTCCCAATCATCATCGTCGTCAAAAGGGAACGGCTCGTCCTCCTCGGGGTGATGATGGCAACAGCAATGGTCATGGTCGTGGGGACCATGAGATCCGTGATGCGGACCGTGAGGGTCGTGAGGGTCATGCGGACCGTGTGGTCCATGAGGTCCATGATGAGGACCGTGAGGCGGTTCGCCATGATCATCAGCGAAAACAGCCTCCTCTACTCCGTGGAGATCCTCGTCCATAGCGTTGCAGAAATCCACGATGTCGTCGACATCGCTGTCGATTCCGTCAACCGCCTCACACACTTCGTCTAAGATGTCCTTCATTGCAAGAAGAACCTTTCCGGTGTCGGTTGAGTCGTCAATTCCCAAGCCGTCCATAAGACCGCTCAGATACTGTACCTTTTCTGATAAATTCATAACAAATCCTCCTCTGGTTTGAATTTTAGTATTGTTGATAAGAGATTAAGCGCGTCCCATGTACTCGCCGGTTCTGGTGTCGATTCTGATAGTCTCGCCTTCGTTGATGAAGAGCGGAACCTTAATCTCTGCGCCGGTTTCGAGGGTTGCGGGCTTCTGTGCATTTGTGGCAGTGTTGCCAGCGAAGCCGGGATCGGTCTGGGTAACGACCAAATCTACGAAGAACGGGGGCTCTACGCCGAAGACCTTGCCCTTATAGGAAAGGATGGTGCAGACCATGTTCTCCTTGACGAACTTGAAGTTGTCGCCTACGTCGTTAGGGCTTACGGGAATCTGCTCATAGGTTTCGGAATCCATGAAGTAATAGAGCTCACCATCAGAGTAAGAGTACTCCATGTCTCTTCTCTCGATATAAGCTGTCGGGAACTTGGCGGTCGGGTTGTAAGACTTTTCTACAACTGCACCAGTAAGTACGTTCTTTGTCTTGGTTCTTACGAATGCGGCTCCCTTGCCGGGCTTTACATGCTGGAACTCGATGACCTGCATTACGTTGCCGTCTTCTTCAAAGGTTACGCCGTTTCTGAATTCACCTGCTGAAATCATTTAAATTTTCCTCCAATTCTTTCGGACACCACACAAAGTGTCCAAAGGATAGTTCTGTCTTTAGTAATTCTATTTTAACCGATAATCGCCGATAATGCAAGAGGGTAAGGCGAATTTAAGTGAATTTTATGCAAATATTATGCCTGAATTGCGCCTTTTTAAAGAACAATTAGCGACTTCGGTGCTTCTGTCATGTCTATGCAACCGTCGTTCTTGACTATGACAAAGTCTTCGATTCTCACGCCGAATTCTCCGGGGAGATAGATTCCAGGCTCATCGGTGACTATCATATTCTCCTTGAAGACATACTTGCTCGAAGGTGCCGCTGCAGGAGCTTCGTGGATTTCAAGTCCTACACCGTGTCCGAGAGAATGTCCGAATTTATCGCCATAGCCGGCTTCGGTGATGATATCACGGGCAACCTTGTCGACGTCAGCGGCATTTACGCCAGCCTTGATGTGCTTCATTGCTTCGAGCTGGGCTTTCAGGACGATGTAATAGACTTCCGCCATCTTGTCGGTAGGAGTTCCTACGCAGACGGTACGGGTCATGTCGCTGTGGTAGCCATCGTAGGTTGCGCCGTAGTCCATCAGAACGAAGCTGTGCTCGGTTACCTTGGTGTCTCCACCTACTCCGTGAGGACGGGAAGTATTTGCTCCAGTCAGAGCAATGGTCTCGAAAGACAAATCTTCTGCGCCGTTATTCAGCATATAGTAGTCGAGGCAGAGACCGATTTCACGCTCGGTGACGCCGACCTTGATGAAGTTAAGGACGTTGTCAAATGCCTTTTCGGCGATTCTCTGCGCCTTAATCATCTTGTCGATTTCGTCCTGGGTCTTAACGATTCGAAGCTCTCTGATTGCCTTGCTCAAATCGTTTGAAGAGACAACCTCTGCGGCAGTGATTTTCTCTTTGAAACTGTTAAGCTGGCTGACGGTGACATAGTCGCTCTCGATTGCAACGGTCTTGGCGCCGTGCTTCTTTAAAAGCTCGTTAATCTGCTCGAAGAGCTTGCCCTGAAGGATTACTTCGGCGTCCTTGACGGTAAGAGAAGCTACCTCAAAATATCTCGAATCGATGATGAGGTATGCCTTGTCCTTGAAGGCGACTATCGTGCCTGCGGATGACTTCATACCGGTGAAGTATCTGCGGTTGACGTCTGCTGTGATAAGCGCACAGTCGATGCCTTCGGGCATTACACCGCTTGCAAACAGTTTTTCAAATTTGCTCATGTTTATTTTCCTCCCGATAAATAATTATTGTAGACTTGTTTCATGAATAGTGCGTCGATATCCTGGGTTCCTGCACTTTCGCAGATGAACGTAGGAGTCAGGTTGCACTTTGCGATAAGCTCCATCAGCGGCTCACATTCAGGACCATAGGTGGTGTCCTCAAAGGTTAAGTGCTTCTTCTCGCCACCTGGGGTTGTGTACTCAATTTTTGAGAAGTGAGAATGGAAGACCTTTAAGCGGTCGCTTCCCAGCTCGTTTTCTATTTTGTCGAGAATCTCAGCAAATGCTTCGCTTGAATTGACGGCTCCGAAGGTTCTTGCGTTCAGATGCCCGAAATCGACTGTAGGTAAGAAAGTATCGTCAAGCTTGCAAAGAGCTAAGACTTCGTCAAGAGTGCCAAGCTGGTTTACCTTGCCCATTGTTTCCGGACAGAAGTGGATGTCCTCATAGCCCTCTGCGATTGCCGCCCGTCTTGCACGGGAAAGAGTTTCGCAGGCGAGTTCAAGTGCATATTCACGTGAAATTTTGGCACAGGAGCCGGAATGAATTACTATTCTGTCTGCTCCAATCAGCCTTGCCGCACGACAGGACTGCAATATGTAGTCGATACTCTTGTCGTGCTTCTCGGGCTCAACGCTTGAGAGCGAAATGAAGTATGGCGCGTGGAGCGAAAGTCTTACTTCCCACTTCTCAGCTTCGGATCTTAGAGCAAGTCCGGTAGCTTCCGTTACTCTGACTCCCTGCCCGCACTGATATTCAAAGGCATCAAGACCCATTTCGCTCAGATATTTCGGCATTTCCGAGGATTTCTTATAATTTTTTGAAAAGGCTTCGGAGCTTCCGGCTGGTCCGAATTTTGCTGTCATTTCAGTGCCCTCTCTTTCTTTGGCAGTAATGGCTTTTCGAGGGTTCTTTTTACTCTGAACCAAAAGCCGGTTTCATAGACGATAGGAAACGTGAAGATACAACGGATTCCGTGAAGATTTGAGCCGAGAACGTCGGTATAAATCTGGTCTCCCACCGAGGCGACCTCTTTTTTACTGAGTCCCAGGCGCTCGACAGCTTCGTGATAGCCTTTGCCGAGCGGTTTCCCTGCGTCACAGACGAAGTCAAGTCCCAAAGACTCTGAAAACGGTTTTACACGCTCATAGTGGTTGTTGGACATTATCAGCATCGGAAGTCCCTCTGCCTTCATTCCTTCGAGCCACTTTCCTATTTTTTCATTTGGAATCGGGTTGTTGTGGGTCGTCAGGGTGTTGTCCAAATCTAGAATCAGGGCTTTGATGTTCTCTTTTTTCAAAAAGTCTATGTCGATGTCGGCGATGGTGTTGAATACGTATTTTGGCTTGAAAAGCATTTTTCCTCCAAAAAACAAAGGCGAACAGTCCGACGATTTCGTCGTTCGCTCGCCTTTGATTTTAAGTTAATCAGTACTTACGCTTACGAGCAGCTTCCGACTTCTTTTTACGCTTTACAGAAGGCTTTTCGTAGTGTTCTCTTTTGCGTACTTCGGCGATAACACCGTCACGAGCGCATGATCTCTTGAAGCGTTTAAGAGCGGTGTCCAGTGATTCGTTCTTGCCGACGTGTACTTCTGCCATTTGATGTTCCCTCCCTTTGCCACATGGTCAGGCAGCTAGCCTGAGGCTGGCTGAGGATTATACTTACATTTTCGCACAATGTAACTTCTTACATTATAGAACAATTGCCCGAGTAAGTCAAGAGAAATTTGCAATTTTCTGAAATTATTTTGCAACGATGTTCACAAGCTTGCCCTTGACATAGATTTCCTTGACAATTATCTTGCCAGAAAGTTCTGAAGCTATCTTGTCTATAGACTTGACCTGCTGGAGAACCTCGTCAGATGTCGCTTCGGTCAGAACCATGGCTTTGTCTTTAATCTTGCCGTTAATCTGGACGGCGATTTCGACTTCCGAATCCTTACAGAGGGCTTCATCATAGGTGCACCATTTTGCGTCATGGATATAGCCGCCAAAGTTGCAATTTACGTACATTTCCTCGGTGATATGAGGAGTAAACGGATAGAGCATGATTAAGAAATCTCTCAGCTCGGCACGGTTGATTGAGCCTGCCGCCGCAAAGTCGTTAAGTATTGTCATCATCGCGGCGATTGCGGTGTTATACTTCATCGTGTCGATGTCGTTTGAAACCTTCTTGATGAGTTTATGCATCTTTGAAGTGAATTCAGGTCTGTAGGTGTCGCCGTCGATAAGCGTGTCCTGAAGTGCCCAGACACGTTCTAAGAATCTCTTGCAGCCACGGACGCTCGATTCGCTCCACGGTGCCGCCTTTTCATAGTCGCCCATGAAGAGGGTGTAAACTCTCAGGACGTCTGCGCCATACTCGTTGATTACATCGAGCGGGTCGACGACATTTCCCTTTGACTTACTCATCTTTTCGCCGTCGAGTCCGAGAACCAAGCCCTGAGCTGTTCTCTTGATATACGGTTCCGAAGTGTTTACGGCTCCGATGTCATAGAGGAACTTGTGCCAGAATCTCGAATAAATCAAGTGGCGTGTGACGTGCTCCATGCCGCCGTTGTACCAGTCGACTGGCATCCAATAGTCGAGTGCTTCCTTAGAAGCCAATGCTTCTGAGTTATGCGGGTCGCAATATCTGAGATAGTACCAGGACGAACCTGCCCACTGGGGCATGGTGTCGGTTTCTCTCTTTGCGGGTCTGCCGCACTTCGGGCAGGTGCAGTTGACAAAGCTGTCAATCTTGGCAAGCGGGCTTTCGCCATCTGAGCCGGAAACGAAGTTCTCGACTTCAGGGAGCTTCAGGGGCAGTTCGTTATACGGAACAGCAACCATTCCGCAATGTTCGCAATATACAATCGGGATGGGCTCGCCCCAGTAACGCTGACGGTTGAACGCCCAGTCCTTCATTTTGTACTGAACGCCCTTCTCTCCCACACCCTTGGCTTCAAGAACCTCTATCATCTTTTCGATGGAATCTTTCTTGTTTGTAAGACCGTTGAGCTCGCCGGAATTTACCATCTCGCCATCGCCGGTGTAGGCTTCCTTTGAGATGTCGCCGCCCTTGATGACTTCAATTATGTCGATGCCAAACTTCTTGGCAAACTCATAGTCTCTCTGGTCGTGGGCAGGAACTGCCATGATTGCGCCGGTGCCGTAGCCCATCATTACATAATCGGATATGTAAACGGGGATTTCGGTGCCGTTGACAGGATTTATTGCAGATACTCCTTCGAGCTTGACGCCGGTCTTGTCCTTGACAAGCTGGGTTCTTTCAAACTCGGTCTTCTTTGCGCACTCGTCACGATATGCCTTGACAGCGTCAAAGTTAGTAATCTTGTCGCTATACTGGTCGATAATCGGGTGCTCGGGTGCCATTACCATGAATGTGACGCCATAGAGGGTGTCGGGACGGGTTGTATAAATTCTGAGCTTTTCGGGGATATCCTTCAGCTCGAAGTTTACGAACGCACCAGTCGACTTGCCAATCCAGTTCTGCTGTTGGAGCTTGATGTTCGGGAGGTAATCTACCTCTTCAAGACCTTCGAGGAGCTTGTCGCAATAGTCGGTGATTCTTAAGTACCAGACGTCCTTTGGCTTCTGGATAACGTCGCTGTGGCAGACGTCGCACTTGCCGCCCTGGGAGTCTTCATTTGAAAGAACGACTTTACAGCTGGGGCAATAGTTGACTAGAGTCTTGTCTCTGAATGCAAGACCGTGCTCGAACATTTTAAGGAATATCCACTGAGTCCACTTATAGTAGTCCTCGTCGGTGGTGTCAACGGTTCTCGACCAGTCGAACGAGAAGCCGACCTTCTTTAACTGTTCTGAGAAGTGGTGGATATTCTGGTCAGTCGAGATTCTTGGATGTACTCCTGTCTTGATGGCATAGTTCTCTGCCGGAAGTCCGAAAGCATCGAAACCTATCGGGAAGAGGACATTATAGCCCTCAAGTCTCTTCTTGCGGCAGACTACTTCAAGTCCGGAAAAAGCCTTGACGTGTCCGACGTGGAGTCCAGCTCCTGACGGGTACGGGAACTCTACGAGAGCATAGAATTTCTCTTTCGAGTGATCTATCTTAGCATCGAAGGTGTGATTGGCTTCCCAGTAATCCTGCCATTTTTTCTCGACAGCTGCAAATTCGTAATTACGAACGTATTTCATTGTTATCAGTCCTTATATTTTACTTGGTGTGACCCTTTTGTTAATCTACTGCGCCTTATTTTAGCACAGCATTTCCGAGATGTCAATAACTTCGCCGTCGCTCCAGAGCTTTTCGAGCGAATATTGAGCTCTTGTATCCTTACAGAACACGTGGACGATTATATCCCCGAAGTCGATTGCTATCCAGCTTGCGCCGTCGACGCCTTCGATATGGTCCGGCTTGACGCCGAGTTCACCCAGCTTGAATTCGGTTTCATCTGCAAGGGCTTTTGTGTGGGTAGTTGAGGTGCCGCCGGCGATAACGAAGTAGTCTGCGATTATCGTCAGGTCGGTTATCTTGATTACCTGGATGTCCTCAGCTTTCTTTGAATCGAGTGCCTTTACGATTGCCGTGATTTTTTCTAATTCTGTCATTTCGGTCTCCTTTACTTTGAATTTTCTATTGTTATCACTTGGATATTAATGTTCTTTGTACTTGTCTCATTCAGGAGATTTATAAGCTCTATAATCTCACTGACAGTCATATCGGTTTCGACACGGTTCACAATCAGGTTAAGTGTCAGGCTCACCCACTCCACTACACCTTTTTCCTTCAAGGTCGAGATAAACGATATGAGAAGTTGATGATAGGCGGCGATTCTGTCTGAATTGGCTTCTGAGTAGGAGGCGCTATCTGACAGGATGATTTTCGCAACACTTCCCATTACAGTTCTTTTACCCTTACTTAGTATATTGTCGCCGATTTTCAGCTCTTTGTCAAGAGTCAGTTTCACTCCACCGAGAAGATTTATTGAGTCGGCAACGGTTTCAATGTCAGTTGCCATGCTTCCATCAAGGTGCAGGCTCAGTGCCATCGAGACTATTTCATCATAAACTTCGGTTTTGTATGCCTCTGCAAGCGTTCCCTCAAAGCTTCCGCAGGAGACGAGAGTGTCCGGCGAGATATCTGAGATTTCAAGGGTGTGCTTGTCCTCGTCGAAAGTTAAGATGTGGACACGGCAGAGCTCTTCCCCATCGGTTATCGACAGGAGAATATTTCGCTTGGTGGTGGCGGGTTCGTAAGAATAGGCTTCAAAAGTGAAATCTGCACTTTCAGGTGTCACGGCTCTCAGGGCTGAGAGTTTTCTTGCGTATGCCGCAGTGCCGCTTAAAACCATATAGGTTGCTGTCGCAGATATTATGGAAGCTATCGCCATCATCAGCGGGAGCTTGTCCCCACGGCGGAATCTGATTCTCGGGCGTTCTTCCCTTTCAAACTTAGACAGGATTTTCTTTAATCGCTCTTTCATAAACAATCAGAAAGGGCGTTGAATCCTTTGGTTCCTATTTTTTCGTCTCGCCTTGAAGGCTCATTTTATAGAGGGTGTACTCGTTATAGGCGTCGAGCGTGAGAGTTGGGATAGTGCGGGTTTTCGAGATGGAATCCTCAATCGAGAACTTCATCGCCTCATAAAGTCCCAAATCCAGATCCTTATGGGTGACGTCCCTATAATACTCGACATCGGGATAATGTCGCTCTTTCGAGATTAAGTCCGCCATGTAGATAATCTTTTCTAAAAGATTCATCCCGCCTTTTGCGACGGTGTGATATCTGACAGCTGAGAGAATATCGGGGTCGGTTATTCCGAAATTCTCGTTAAGAAATACCGAACCGGCAATTCCGTGATAGGTTTTGGGGGCGTGAAGCTCAACGTCGGTGACATCAAGTGGGCATCGCAATGTCAGGGCGTACTGTTCGCTGGTCGGGATTTCCTTGCAAATATCATGGACGAGTCCGGCAAAATAGGCTTTCTCACGGTCGCAGTCATACAAAACGGCGAGTTTAAGTGCCTCATCGGCGACATTGAGAGAGTGATTGAACCGCTTTTCGGAGAGGTGTAGCGCCAGATATTCCCTATAACTATTATACTTCGTTTTATCGAAATTATAAAGCCCATTCCTGAGAATATAGCGTTCAACATTTTCGGGAATCCGTCCGAAAGAGGTGTTATATGCGATTAAATCCGCACGGATTTCGGTTGAAGACGCCTCGACCGCTTCGCAGTCTACGAGAATACATCTGCCGCCGTGTTCACGGATTTCCTCAGCTTTAGCTTCGGATTGCTTTCTGTCTTTCTCTGAACGGCAGACGCAGACCAAGGTGCAGAGCTCCATGATTCTATCAGGCTTAACCCACGTGAGAAAAGTATTGAGCATATCGCTTCCCATGACGAAGTACAAATCGTCGTCGGGATAGAGGCTCTTTAGATACTCCATCGTTGTGACGGTGTAACTCTTGCCTTCGGATTTTAGCTCAAAGTCGCTGACTTCGACCTTATTGTAGAGATTTGCTACAAGCCGACACATTTCAAGCCGGGCTTCGTCAGAGGCTAAATCCTTAACCGCCTTGTGAGGCGGAATGTGGGTCGGCATCAGGATGAGTTTATCAGGCGAAAGTTCCTTCAGGACGTTTTCGATTACGTTTAAGTGTCCGTTATGAATGGGGTTGAAGGTGCCCCCGAATATCGCTATCTTCATCACTTGAAATCTATAACTGGCTTTTTCGGGTTTCTGCGGTACAGAACCGCCTTCGAGCCGATGGTGATTACTACTTCGGAATTTGTCTTGTCTGCAAGCTCCTCTGCGGCTTCACGGGCAGTATAAAGCGAGTTTTCAAGGCACTTTATCTTGACTATCTCGTGGGCTGTAAGGTAATCGTCGATTGACTTGACCTGTGCCTCGCTGATTCCACCCTTGCCAATCTGGAACGAGGGTTCGATATTTGCGGCGTAGGCTTTTAAGTATGAACGCTGTTTTGAGTTCAGTTTTGACACCTTCTTTGGCTTATGGTTTTCAGCGAGATAAGCTTCTAATTTTCTTAGTGCGTTGCCACGGTGGCTAACGCTGTTTTTTTCGTCGTCGGTGTACTGGGCGAGTGAGCAGTCGCCGACCATGAAGAGTGGGTCATAGCCGAAGCCGTTACTGCCTATCATCTCATAGCCGATTTTGCCCTCGATTTTGCCGTCGAACTGGTGCTTCGAGCCATTTTCGTCAAAATAGGTTATAACGCAGACGAATCTGGCAGTTCTCTCTTCATCCGGGACGCCTTCCATGTTCTTGAGGAGCAACATGCAACGGTCGACGTCATTAAGACCTTCGCCGCCGTATCTTGCGGAATAGACTCCCGGCTCGCCGTTAAGAGCGTCGACCGCGATTCCAGAGTCGTCGGCGATTACGGGCATATGGGTCAGGTCGTAAACCGCTCTTGCTTTCAGCTCAGAGTTTTCAGCAAAAGTGGTGCCGGTTTCCTCGACTTCGAGCCTGATTCCGGCTTCCGACTGGGAAATTACCGTTATGCCGTAGGGAGTCAGGATTTCTTTGACTTCACGGAGCTTTTCTGGGTTGTTGGAGGCAAGTATCATCTTCATTACTCTTCTCCTCCCTCGTCAAAGAGTGCATCGACAAAGTCCTTGGCGATAAAAGGCTGGATGTCGTCTATCTTTTCGCCGACGGTGACTATCTTTACCGGGACTTTGAGCTCGTTTACAATCGGGATGACGATTCCGCCCTTGGCGGTGCTGTCGAGTTTCGTAAGGATTATTCCGGTTATATCGGCGGCTTCGTTGAATTCTCTTGCCTGATTTACGGCATTCTGACCGGTTGTGGCGTCTAGTGCGATGAGAACTTCAAGAGCACAGCCTTCAGCCTTTGTGTGGACGATTCTTGAAATCTTCGAGAGCTCCGCCATCAGATTTTTCTTGGTCTGAAGTCTTCCGGCAGTGTCAACTATGACTACATCGACATTTCTTGCCTTGGCGGCATCCATAGCGTCAAATACGACTGCGGCTGGGTCGCTTCCCTCGGCGTGCTTGATGATGTCTACTCCTGCACGGTCGCACCAGACCTGAAGCTGGTCGACTGCTGCGGCTCTGAACGTATCTGCCGCCGCAACAAGAACCTTTTTGCCTTCGTTTTTCAGCTGATAGGAAAGCTTGCCGATGGTGGTTGTCTTTCCCGCGCCGTTTACTCCGATTACAAGGATTACCGACGGCTTAGTGGAAAGGTCGAGTGGCACATCCTCGCCGAGCATTTCAGTTATGATATCTTTTAAAGCCTGGCGTGCCTCGCCCGGGTCTTTGATTTTATTCTCTTTTACCCTATCTTTGAGGGATTCAACGATTTCTTCTGAGGTCTTGCCGCCCAAATCGGACAGTATCAGGAGCTCTTCGAGTTCGTCATAGAAGTCGTCATCGAGGTTTCCTCCCGAAAACAGCCTGTTGATTCCGCTCATCAGTCCGGATTTGGTTTTTGAAAGACCTGCTTTCAGCTTGTCAAAAAAGCCCATATTATTCTCCTTTGTTTTATATTAGTTAATCTCGTCGTCGCTGAAGGATACGTCGTGGACGTCCATCTTGAGGAGCTTACTGACTCCCTTTTCTTGCATGGTGACGCCATAGAGGACGTCGGCCTCTTCCATCGTTCCGCGACGGTGGGTGATAAGTATAAACTGGGTTGTGTCGGTGAAGTGCCGTAGATACTGGGCGTACTTCGTGACGTTGACGTCGTCGAGCGCCGCTTCAATCTCATCCAAGATACAGAACGGCGACGGACGGAGCATGAGTATTGCGAAGTAGATTGCTATCGCCACGAAAGCCTGCTCGCCACCCGAAAGAAGCGAGAGATTCTTGATTACCTTTCCGGGAGGCGCGACGTTTATCTCGATTCCCGATTCAAGGACGTTGTCCGGGTCGGTGAGGATGAGCTCGCCTCTTCCTCCGCCGAAGAGCTCTGAGAATGTCAGCTTGAAGTTCTCGTTAATCTTCTCAAAGCTTTCTGAGAACATCCTCTTCATGTTGACGGTCAAATCATCAATAAGGGATTCGAGCTCGGATTTCGATTTTGTAACGTCGGCGAGTTGCTTCGACAAAAATTCGTATCTTTCGGAGACTTCCTTATACTCGTCGACTGCATCGGTGTTGACTGAACCTAATGCACGAATCTTATTCTTTATTTCGGTCAGGTGCTTGTTGGCATCATTGACGTCTTCGAGCTTTTCAGCTTGAGCTGCCGCTTCCTCGGCGGTCATCGAATAGGACTCCCAAAGGCTTCCGATGATGTCCGAGCTGTCACGGCGGATGGTTTCAAGCCTTTCTGAAAGGCGGGAAATCTCGCCCATAACAGGCTCTTTCAAGGATGACGTTTCTTTCGATTTGGCTCTTGCCTGATTCTCCTGGCGCTCATATTCGAGTGAACCATCGGTTTCCTGGCGGATTCGCTCTGCATATCTTTCGGCTGTCAGCTTTGACTCGGCGGCTTCACGCTCACGCTCGGCGATATTCTCGTTTTCGAGGGCAATCTCGTGCTCCAGCTCGGCTTTTCTGCCTGAATATTCGAGTGCTGAGTTCTTCGAGCTTTCGATGCCCGACTTTAGCTGTTCTATAAACTGGTTTGCCGCTTCGATGTCCTTTGCAAGCTCGGTCGAGTGAAGACGCTTAGAAGAAATCTCGTTTGAAATCTCCTCACGACGGTTCTTCGTGGCGGCTGATTCTTCGCCGGCGGCGCTGATTTTTCCTTCAATGACGGAAATTTCGGCTTCAAGCTCAGCGAGTTTTATCTCGGAAGAAGATTTTGTCTCTTCGGAGGTTGCAATCTTGTTCTTATTCCAGAGAACCGATTTCTCGATATCCGAGACACGGTCCTTAAGTTGTTCAGCCGAAAGTCTCAGGCGTTCGGCTTCGCTCTCGAAGCGGATTCTGTCAGCTTCCATCGTTGAGATGGTGTCACGTTCGCCTTCAAGGTCGAAACCTAGCTTTTCTGCTTCAGCGTTGACAGAATTAAGTCTTTCTTTAAGCCTTGACAGGTCGGATTCGAGCTTGTCAAGCTGTGTTGAAATCTTTGCGATTTCGTTCTTTCTTGAAAGAACGCCCGAGTTTTTTGAGGAGCTTCCTCCGGTGAATGAGCCGCCTGAATTGATTACCTGACCGTCGAGGGTTACTATCTTGAATCTGTAGCCATGTTTCTTTGCAATATTCGCCGCAAGGTCGATATTTTCGGCGACTGCGGTTCTGCCGAGAAGTGACTTTATGATGCCGGAATACTCTTCGTCGCAATCGAGGAGCTCGTATGCCATTGCGACGAAGCCCCCTTCCATGTCAAGACCACGCTCATTCAACACATTGCCCTTAACTGATGTTATCGGGAGGAATGTTGCTCTGCCGCCATTGGTTTCCTTTAAGTAGCGGATGCAGGCTTTTGCGGACTCTTCATTCGAGACGACTATGTTCTGCATGGCGCCACCGAGTGCGGTCTCGATTGCAAGGCTGTATTTTGAGTCAGCGGAGACGAGTTGGGACACTGTTCCTCTGACGCCCTGGAGTCTTCCCGATTTGCCGGCTTTTACTACACTCTTGACGCTTCCGGCGAAGCCTTCCATGCTGTTCTCCAAATCAATCAGCATCTGCCTGCGGGATTCAAGAGCTCGCTTGTTGAGCACGGCGTCGTTAAATTCAGCCGAAAGCTTCTTTTGCTGCTCCGTTTTCTTCTGATAGAGCATGTTGAAGCCGGTCAAGCGGTTCTGGTGCTCGGAAATCTGCCTTAAGATATCTGAAACGCCGTCGAGAGCGGAATGCTCGTCGTTTTCAGTCCTGGTTATCTGGAGCTTCAGAGTGTCAATCTGCGCCGATGCGTCTTTAATCTCAGACTCAGCGTCGCTCTTGTCCCGGAGGGCATTTGCGATTGCGAATTTCAGCTCTGAGCGTTCGACATAGGCTCGGTTTAAGGATTCACGTGAGGTATTTAAGTCACTCTGTCTCTCGTCCTCTTCTACGTTCAAACCGGTGAGCTGTTGCTCCAGTGCTGAAACTTCTTCATTGAGTGCAACCAAATCAGACTTGATTCGCTCCGATTCGGCAGAACGCTGGGAAATGCTCTTTTCGACCTCTTTTTCGGCATCGAGGAGTTCCTGGCGCTTTTTCTCGGCTTCAGCGATTTCACTCTCATAATGCATGATGTTGTTTTTGTAGACGGCGATGTCGGATGCCGCTTCTGTACTGCGGGAATTGAGTTCTGAAATTTTTGCTCTGTATTCCTCTGCCGCCGCGGCGGATTGCCTGCGCTTTGCGGCGAGCTCTTCTATTTCGGCTTCATGGCGGGAAATTTCGTTGGTCAGGTGTTCATATTCGCCCTGAGAAGACAGCAAGAGATTTCCGGTGTCGGTTTCACTTGCCTTGAGCTCTTCTAGTCTGTTTGTCCAGACAGAGATTTCGAGGTGCTTCCTTTCATCCGCCAGTTTAAGATACTTTTTTGCCTTTTCCGACTGGATTCTTAAGGGCTCTACTCTGCCCTCTAGTTCTGACAGAATGTCTTTTAGTCTCAGAATATTCTCTTCGGCTGAAGCAAGTCTGCGCTCCGATTCTGCCTTTTTATAGCGGAACTTCGAGATTCCGGCGGCTTCGTCGAAAATCTCCCGGCGGTCGCCAGACTTTGAGCTGACAATATCGGCGACTTTGCCCTGCCCAATTATCGAGTAGCCGTCACGTCCGAGACCTGTGTCCATGAAAAGCTCCACCACGTCTTTAAGCCTGACCTGTGCGCCATTTATAAGATACTCGCTCTCGCCACTGCGCCAAAGCCTGCGCATGACGCTGACTTCATCGGAATCTATTTCTAGGGTACGGTCCTCGTTCGATATATTCAGAGTGACACTGGCAAAGCTCATAGGACTTCTCTTCTCGGTTCCGCCGAAGATTACGTCCTCCATTTTTCCACCACGAAGAGTCTTGGAAGATTGCTCCCCCAAAACCCATCTGACTGCATCGCCTATATTACTTTTTCCGCTTCCGTTGGGACCTACAACGGCTGTCAGACCTTTTCCGAATTCGAGTTTTACCTTGTCCGGAAAGGATTTGAAGCCGTGAAGCTCAATAGATTTCAAATACACGCTTTTATCATTCCTTAATGAGAATATTCTCCACTTGTGATGGGTCAGGTTTTATCGTCACTTCAATGCCCTTCTCGTGGAAATATTCTATGTTGCTTTTCTTGTGACCGAGAGCTTTTGATAAGTAGTCGGGACGGACGGTGAAAGTATATGACGCACCGTCTCCCATAAGCTTTTCCATAGCGTTTCTTGCCCTTATGCCCTCACAGAGTTCACGGAATGCCGGGTGATAGATTCCTCCCAGCATCGACTCTTCGACATCTGTCGACGAATGGAGCCCCAATTTGATTACTGTTATTCCCAGGCTCTCAAATAAATCGAGGAGTTTTGCCGAGAGCTCGACGGCTTCGGACAATTCGTAAGTTTTATATTTTCCCTCAGTATAGAATTCGCCGAGCTTCGTGTCTTTTAAAACCACAGTCGGGTAGATTCGGACCTCCGAGGGCTCCAATTCGGCGATTCTCAGGGCAGTTTCGTAGTCTTTTTCGGGTGTAGAACCATATAAGCCGAGCATCATCTGTAGTCCCAGGTTGAAGCCGTACTGCTTGATGAGCTTTGAGGCATTTACAACGTCACTGGCAGTGTGTCCACGTTCGTTGAGCGAAAGAACATCGTCGAACATCGACTGAGCGCCGAGCTCGATTGTCGTTACGCCATGCCGGTAGAGTGTCGAGAGTATCTCGTGGCTGATTGCGTCCGGTCTGGTCGAGACTCTTATGCCCTTGAATCCTATACGCACATATCTTCTCGCCGTTTCCAATAGCTCTACCATATAGTTACATGGAATTGCGGTGAAGCTTCCTCCGAAAAAGGCGATTTCGGTGCTAGTGACATCTACGCCGTCGGAAATAGCCTTTTCGCATACATCTTTGACATCCTGAGCATGTGGGATGAAGGTCTGACCGGTGATGGTGTTCTGGTTGCAGAACGAGCACTTATGCGGACAGCCGACATGCGGGACGAATATGCTCAGATTTGCGTGATTACGCTGACGCATGTCAGTGCTCATCAGGCAACGCTCCCATAAGCTTTAGGGCTTCCTTTGCCGCAAGCTGTTCGGCGCGCTTTTTTGAGCTTGCCGTGCCTGTGCCGATGACGTTCGAGTTGAGCATGACATCGACTGTGAATGTGCGTCTGTGTGCAGGTCCCGACTCGGAGACGAGTTCATACTCAACTGATTCTTCCGGGTTCTTCTGGATTATTTCCTGCAGGACGGTCTTGTAGTCGTCGTACTCTTTGGCGGCGACTTCTTCGACGTTTTCGGGAATGAACCGGAGGACATATTTCTTTGCGGCTTCAAATCCCCCATCGAGATACACTGCGGCGATGACTGCTTCAAATGCGTCGGAAATTATCGAAGGACGGTTTTTGCCGCCGTTCGAGAGCTCGCCTTTGCCTAGGTAAATATACTCCTTCAAATCAATCTGCTCGGCAAATTTTGCGAGGGACTTCTCGCAGACGAGAGTTGCTCTCGTCTTACTCAGTTCGCCCTCGGGGTAGTCCTGGCACTCTTCAAAGAGATATTCTGACACGACTATAGACAGGACGGAGTCACCGAGAAATTCGAGACGTTCGTTTGAATTTCTTGTATGATGACTCTCATTGGCATAGGACGAGTGAGTGAGTGCTTCTGTCAACAGGTCTTTGTCCTTGAAGGTATATCCAAGTTTTTGTTCAAATTCTTCTAATCTATTTGGTTCCATTTTGTGTTTCCTCAGTCTCTTTCGCTTTCATCTCTTCAAGAGCTGTTGCGATTTCTTCGGTTACGTTGTTTTCAATATAAAGCTTCGCCTGACGGATGGCGTTGTAGAAGGCAGTGGCGTTTGAGGAGCCGTGAGCCTTGATTACAGGCTTTGCGGCGCCAAGAAGCAGCGCTCCGCCGTACTCGGAATAGTCGAGCTTCTTTCTCATGGCGTTGATTCTCTTCAGGACGAAGAGTCCCGCAATTTTGCCGGTTACTCCGCTGAATACATCCTTCACATATGCCGAAATGAGCTTGCCCATGCCCTCGTATGTTTTAAGTACAAGATTTCCGGAGAATCCGTCTGTTACGGCGACGTCTGCGCCACCAAGTGGGATTTCACGGGCTTCTATATTGCCGATAAAGTTCACTGGAGCGCTTCCGAGTTGCTTATAGGTCTCGGTTTCCAAATCTCTGCCCTTGGTCGGCTCGGTGCCGATGTTTATGAGTGCGGTTCTGGGATTTTCGACGCCCTGAAGCTTGTTCATATAGGCGGAGCCCATTATTGCGAACTGGGTGAGCATGTCAGGACGACATTCTGAGTTGGCGCCGATATCGAGAACCATGCAGGGTGCCTTCGTTGTCGGAAGTACCATTCCGATAGCACAGCGCTTTATGCCTTTCATTCGCTTGACTATGAAGGTGGCGCCGACTGTCAGAGCTCCTGTTGAACCGGCGGAAACGAATGCGTCTCCCTCGCCGTCGTGAAGCATTTTTAAGCCAACAGCCATCGAGCTGTCCGAATACTCCTTCAGAATTTTAGTGGGCTCGGTTTCGACTGCCATTACTTTGGGGGCATGGTGAACGGCGATGTTTGTTATATCCAGCTGGTTATCGGCGGCGCATTTGCGGATTTTCTCCTCGTCGCCGACAAGGGTTATGTCGACATCAAGTCCATTAACAGCTTGGGTTGCGCCCTTGATTACTTCAAGCGGAGCATTATCCCCGCCGAAGGCGTCAACTATTACACGAATTTTTTCAGCCATTTTAAGCCTCCTCGGTCTCAGTCAGTGCTTTTTCAAGTGCGTTCATTGCGCGCTCGGAAAGTACCTGATATTTCAGTTGTTTGTTCTTTATCCTTTCCGGAAGCTCCGGAAGAATTCCCATATTTGCACCCATTGGCTGGAAGCCGGAGGGCGAGCCGGTTTCGACGTAGTTTGAAAGCGCACCAATCATCGTCTCCACGGGAAGAGTTATCTCGGGAAGATTAAGAAGCTTTCTTCCGAGACTCATTGCCACATAGATTCCGCTTGCCGCCGATTCAGTGTAGCCTTCGACTCCTGTCATCTGACCGGCGAAGTAGATTCGTGGGTCATTTTTCAGGCAAAAATGCTTGTCAAGGAGCATCGGGGAATTGAGGTAAGTGTTCCTGTGCATGACGCCATAGCGCATAAACTCTGCTTCCGCAAGTCCTGGTATCATTGAAAATACTCGCTTCTGCTCGCCGAATTTTAGGTTAGCCTGGAAGCCAACAAGGTTGAACATCGTTCCTTCGACGTTCTCTTTCCGGAGCTGAACCACCGCATAGGGTCTTCTGCCGGTATTCGGGTCGGTAAGACCTACCGGTTTGAGTGGTCCGAAACGCATTGTGTCCTCGCCACGCCTGGCGAGTGCTTCAATCGGCATACAGCCTTCATAGACTTTGTAGTTGTCACTGCCGGACTTTTCAAATTCATGTAATGGTGCCGTTTCGGCGTTGATGAGCTCATTATAGAAAGCGAGATATTCCTCTTTGTTCATAGGACAATTCAGATAATCAGCTTCGCCTTTATCATATCTTGATGCCTCGAAAACTTTTGACATATCGAGACTGTCACGTGTCACAATCGGAGCGGCGGCATCGTGGAAGTAGAGATAATCCTCGCCGATGAGGGATTTTATGCTATCTGACAGTGCGTCGCTTGTGAGCGGTCCTGTGGCGATTATGACGTAGCCGTCGGGGATTTCGGTTATCTCACTTGAAACGAATTCTATATTCGGGTGAGCAAGAATCTTCTCGGTTACCTTGTCGGAAAAGTCCTGTCTCGAAACAGCCAGGGCTCCGCCTGCCGGGACACGGGTTTCGTCGGCTACTGGCATTGTGATTGAGCCTAATCTTCGCATTTCGAGCTTCAGAAGCCCTGCCGCAGAATCGGGTCTTTCGGCTTTGAGGGAATTTGAGCAGACAAGCTCGCAAAGTCCGTTATACTTGTGGGCGGGAGTGAATTTTTCCGGCTTCATGTCGTACAGACGAACCTGTATTCCCATATTGGCTAGCGTCCATGCCGCTTCACAGCCGGCGAGTCCGGCTCCGATTACTGTTACGTTATTCACCGCTCAAATCCTTCTCGTAGTCACAATTTTTCTGGTGGCAGAGGAGCTTGCCGGTCTTAGCTCCGCCCTTCTGGAAGAGAGTTGAACCGCACTTCGGGCAGACTTCGTTTGTCGGGGTGTCCCATGTCATAAATTCGCACTTGGGGTTATCCTCACAGCCGAAATACTTTTTGCCCTTCTGAGTCTTCTTCTGCAAAATCTTCTTGCCGCAATAAGGGCACTTGCCGGGGGCTTCTATCACCAAAGTTTTGGTATTGGTGCACTCCGGAAAGCCGGAGCACGCCAGAAACTTGCCGTACTTGCCGATTTTTATCACCATCGGCTTGCCGCAGAGTTCGCATATCTGGTCAGTCGGCTCGTCGGGAACTTTTATACGCTTGCCGTCAAGTTCTTTTTCTGCCTGCTGGAGGTCTTTGTCGAAGCCGTCGTAAAAGGTCTTCAGCGTCTCCCGCCAGTCGGCTTTGCCTAGCTCGATGTCGTCAAGGTTTGACTCCATCTGAGCGGTGAAATCGACGTCGACGATGTCCTCAAAGTGCTCCTTCATGAGACTCGTCGTGACTTCACCGAGTGCCGTCGGCTTCAGCTGTTTGCCGTCACGCTCGACATATGAGCGCTGTAGGATGGTTGTAATTGTGGTTGCATATGTTGAAGGTCGGGCTATGCCGTATTCCTTGAACGCTTTGATAAGGGTTGCTTCGGTGTATCTTGCCGGAGGCTGGGTGAAGTGCTGTAGTCCGTCGACGGACTTGACTTTGAGGACGTCGCCCTTTGCGAGAATCGGGATTTTCTCAGAATCATCGTCTTTGGATTCTTCGTACAGAACGGTGAAGCCGTCGAACTTGACTGCGAAGCCGGAAGCCTTGAAGGTACAACCGTTTACCTCGGCTGTGACGCTCTGGGTGTCCATTATGCAGTCCGCCATCTGGCTTGCCAGGAACCTTGACCAAATAAGCTTATAGAGCTTATATTGGTCGTTTGTGAGGCTGGGCTTCGCCTTTTCGGGGGTGAGCTCAATCATTGTGGGGCGGATTGCTTCGTGGGCGTCCTGGACATTGTTGCCGCCTGAGCGGTAGTTACGGGGCTTTTCCGGGAGATACTGGGTGCCGAAATTATCGGTTATGAACTGCTTGGCGGAGGCTTTCGCTTCGTCGGAGATTCTCAGCGAGTCGGTACGCATGTAGGTAATCAAGCCGACTGCTCCCAAGCCCTCGATTTCGACGCCTTCATAGAGCTCCTGAGCAATGTTCATGGTTCTTCTTGAATTGAAGTTGTAGCGCTGTGCGGTGTCCTGCAACAGTGATGCCGTCGAGAAAGGTGCGGCTGGGGATTTTGAACGTGTTCCTTTTCTGAGAGCAGTTACGACGAAATCGCCGCCGTCAATTTTAGCTAAAACTGCGTCGGTTTCCTCTTTGGTTTTGAGCTCGGCTTTTTTGCCGTCGACTGCGGTTAATCTTGCTGTGAACGCCTTTCTTGAAGACTTCCCGAGAAGCTTTGCTTCGATTGTCCAGTATTCCTCGGGGGTGAATGCCTTGATTTCCTCCTCACGATCTACAATCATCCGTACTGCGACCGACTGGACACGTCCGGCGGAGAGACCTTTGCGCACCTTTCTCCAAAGGAACGGAGAAAGCTTGTAGCCGACGATTCGGTCTAAAATTCTTCTCGCCTGCTGGGCATTTACTGTGTTCATATCTATACACCGGGGAGAAGCCATGCCTGCTTCAACGCCGGTTTTTGTTATCTCGTTAAAAGTGATTCTGTTTTTGGCGTTCGGGTCGAAGCCCAAAATAGTGGCTAAATGCCACGAAATTGCTTCTCCCTCACGGTCGGGGTCGGTTGCGAAATAGACGTGGTCTGCCTTTTTGGCACGCTTTTTGATGTCGTCGATGACCTTTTCCTTGCCCTTGATGTCGACATAGGTGGGCTCAAAGCCGTGCTCGATATCGACTCCGAGCTTTGACTTGGGGAGGTCTCTTACATGTCCGACGCAAGCGACCACATCGTAGTCGCTACCGAGAGTCGACTTGACCGTGTGAATCTTTGATGGCGACTCTACTATAATTAAATCTGACATTGATTGGTTGCCTTTCTTCTTTCAGTCCGGATTGATTTATACTGTGTATCTGTTTCCGGACAGCGAACGGATTATTCCATCCAGTTCGAGTTCTGTAAGCGCTGTTTCGAGGTCGACGGTACCGTCTACGTTCTCGGCTATCTCGTCAAAGAGTACTACCCCGTTCGCAAGGATATACTCGACTATCCTGCGCCTGTCGTCTGAAAGCCCTGACAGGTCGGGCACCGGTCTTGGTTTTACTGCCTGCTCTGCCATTTCAGCTGGCTCAGGGCGGGATTTTGTGCGAGACTGTCTTATCGGTGCCTGCTCCTGATTATTATTCCTGCCGAAAAGACCTGATTCGCTTCTCTTGGAAAAGACGTCTGCGCTGTAGTTGAGGCGGTGGGCATAGGTGCTGTAGTACTCGTTTAAGATATCTCTCGAATCGAACACAGGGATTGCGCCATCGCGAAGAAGCGAGACGACTCCGGAATACGAATCATCATACAGGTTATGCGGAGGGATGCAGAAGATGTCTTTGCCCTGGGATAGAGCGAATGCGGCTGTGCTGAGTGAGCCGCTACTTGACCCTGCCTGCAAAATGAGGGTTCCCAATCCGATTGCAGAGAGAATTCTGTTTCTCATACGGAAATTCAGTGCAGTTGTTCCCGAATGCGGGAGATATTCGCTGATGACGGCTCCGTGGGCTGAAACTGCTTTCTTCATGGCACTTGAATTTTTCGGGTAGTCACAAAGAAGCCCACACGGCATGACAGTATAAACCCTGCCGCCTCCCTTGATTGCAGAGACAAGCGACACCGAATCAAGACCTGATGCACATCCGCTTGCTATCGTGACTTCTGCCTGAGCAAGCTCGCTGATGAGGCGGGAAGAAATAGCTCTTGAATAGTCGTCCGGCTTTCTTGTGCCGACTGAAGTTATGATTACTGTTTCGTCTATCTGGTCGAGTCTTCCGAGAGTGAATATAACCGACGGCGGATTATAGATTTCGCGGAGTCTGTCGGGAAAGTCAGGATCGTCATAGGAATAGATTGTGATTCTCTGCTTCTCGCATTCTGAGATTATGTCGTTGACTTTGCCCATAGTAGCGAGCTCGAACGACTTTTTGTCCTGAGGGAGAACATTGGTGAAATCGCCGGAGGAGATGCGCGCATATGCTTCCTCGACGGAATTATAGTGGGACATGAGATTCCACTTTCTTGAATTTGCAGGTCCGTAAACCAAAGTCAACCAGAGCCAGTATTTTGTCGATTCCGTCATAGTGAATTCTCCTCCCGATTATGTCTTATTTTGTCATTTCCCAGAGTGTTATTGCGGCGGCAGTTGCGGCGTTCAGGGATTCAATACTGCCGTTCATTTTGATTGTTATGCGCTTGTTGCAGAGTGCGACATCCTCTTCCGAAAGACCATTGCCCTCATTTCCGATTACAACACATGAGCTTCCGCAAAATACGGTTTCTCTTATGCTCTCAGCGTCCTGGTCAACAACTGTGGCATAGATGACGACTCCGCAGTCGTGAAGAAGCTGGACGGCTTCTGGAAAGCTTAAGTCATCTATGAACGGAACCCGGAAGATTGAGCCCATTGTTGAACGGATGGTTTTGGGATTATAAACGTCACAGCAGTTACAGAGGAATACGCCGTCCAATCCGACTGCATCGGAAACACGAAGTATTGTTCCCACATTGCCGGGATCCTGAAGGTTATCGAGAACTGCAAAGCGTCTTCCTGTCTTTATTTTACCAACACTGAGATTTTTGTCAAGCATTGTTGCGACAGAAAATATCCCCTGGGAGCTTTTTGTGTCCTCAATCATTCCAGCAACCTTGTCAGAAATCAGATAGATTCTTTCATCTGAGCTTTCTTTGAGGAGTTCTATATCTTCAAAATACTTTTCCAGAGCTTCTTCTGTCATGAAGATGCCAGAAAGCTGGACTCCCGACTTTGCGGCATCAAGAGTGAGCCTTGCACCTTCGAGGACGAATTTATGCTCAGATGTACGATATTTTTTGTTGTCGCGGAGCTTAATATATTCTTTTATGAGTGGGTTATCCCTGCTTGTTATAAACTTGAATTCCATTTTCGTCAAATTTTTCAGTATTCCTAAATTACTTTGCTAAAAGCAAATATAACCACGCCCGCGTAGGAGCGTGGTTACAGATTTTTAATTAGTTAAGAGCAGCCTTTGCCTTTTCAGTGATTGCAGTGAAGCCTGCAGGATCATTGATAGCGATTTCGGAAAGCATCTTTCTGTTGATGGTGATTCCAGCCTTCTTCAAGCCGTTCATCAGAGTTGAGTAGTTCATTCCGTTTGCCTTTGCGGCGGCAGAGATTCTTGCAATCCAGAGCTGTCTGAACTGACGCTTCTTCTGCTTTCTTCCGATATATGCATAGTTGCCACTCTTCATGACAGCCTGCTTAGCCATCTTGAAGTGTGTGCTCTTTGAACCCCAGTAGCCCTTGGCGAGCTTTAAGGTGTGGTTTCTTCTCTTACGGGTCATCATTGCGCCCTTTACACGAGCCATATTCTTTTACCTCCCCTATTATTTGTATGGAATTGTCTTCTTGAGAGCCTCTACGTTTGCGCTTGAAGCGTAAGCAGTGCCTCTTGCAATTCTCTTAGCCTTGTGATCCTTGGAAACAAGACGATGTCTCTTGTTTGCGTGCTGGAACTTTACCTTTCCGGTTCCTGTGAGGCTGAAGCGCTTCTTGGTGCCGGAATGGGTTTTGATCTTATTCTTTGCCATTTTTGGATATCCTCCTTAATGAATTATTTACTTGGTTGCCTTCGGGGAGATCATAAGTGTAATGTTTCTTCCCTCGACCTTGCTGGGCTTATCGAATGTGCCATATTCGGCGACTGCCTCCTTGAACTCATCAAGAAGCTTATTGCTCAGCTCCGAATGAAGCGGGACACCTTTACGGAATTGAAGCCGGACGGACACCTTGACCTTGTCTCCGCCTTTCAGGAACTTTATAGCCTGATTCACCTTGGTATTGAAGTCGCCACCATCAATTTTGGATGTCATTCTGACTTCCTTGATTTCGACGACCTTCTGGTTCTTTCTGGCTTCCTTTTCACGCTTGGACTGCTCAAAGCAGTACTTGCCGTAATCCATGATTTTGCATACCGGCGGATTTGCAGCGGGCGCAATCTTAACAAGATCAAGCTCCTTTGAATTGGCAATCTTCTGTGCCTCTTTTGAGGAAATGATCCCTAATTGTGTGCCATCTGAGTCGATTACTCGTACTTCCTTGTCACGGATTTCTTCATTGATCTGATGAGCTACGTTGGCTATGGCGCAACACCTCCAAAAAATAATACTGGTCTAAACCCAACAAAAAAGCGCAAACTCACAGTTTACGCCAACAAAATCACTCACGGCAAAACACAATGTCTTTACCGGAAACAGACCTTATTGACCTCTTTGCTTTAGCTTGAGGTGAGAACGCAAACCGTTGCTACTTTCTTTACGGTTGACATTATATACCGTGAGTGTGGATTTGTCAAGCACTTTTTTGAAAAAATTTTAAATTACGATTTCAGAACCCTCAGCGAGCCTGAGCGAATAGATATAGCAGGACTTCACCGGCTTATCTAAAAGCACGTCGAACGCCGCTTTGTAGAGGGACAACTGCATTGAGTACCTGTTTGCAAGCTCCTCGACAGTCTGAACCTTGTCGGTCTTGTAGTCGACGATTACGTAGCCGTCCGGCTCCTCAAAAATGCAGTCGGCGATTCCCTGCATCATGCCGTCGGTGCCGCCATATGCTGAGGTGATGTCGTAACTTGCCTCGATGTCGGTGAATTTAACGATAAAGCTTCGCTCACGACTGACATTTGGGCTTTCGCTCATCCGACGGTAGATGTCGCTCCCAAAGAATTTTGAAAGTGATTCTCTGTCAAGGGATTTTGCTTCGTACTCGCTGAAGATTCCTGAATCGGCAAGGCGGCGGATTTCCGCCTTGACGTCTTTGGCGGCAAGAGAGTAGTCGGCGCACTGCATGAAACGGTGCATGAGTGTTCCCTTCTGTGCGGCTGTGAGCTCCGTTACCGTTTCTTTGAGCTTCGGAACCTTTGGGAAGAAGCTGACAGGGTCGTCGGAAGCGAGCTCGGAAACGGTGACTTTCGCCTCGGTTGAGGTGAGAACAGGGTCGTTTCTGAATCCGAAAGATTGAAGAAGCTTAGATTTCAAGTCCTCGTCCGGCTGAATCTCGCCGGCTGGGATTTCGGACACTTCGAGCTGACTTGATTCCAGCGGGATTTCCTCGGAAATATCGGGGACGTGGGATGTGTCGGCGTAGGCGTCGTCCGGCAGGGCTTCACGAAGGAGTCTGAATCCCGGGTGCTTGCACATAGCCATAGTTACCCAGTCCTGCATACACTGTGCCCGGCTGGAAAGTGAAGATGGAATCTTCGAGTCCGCAATCTCATATGAGAATCCTACCGCACGCTCAGCGGTTTTCTCGTCGATGTCATAGACGATGAAAAGCTGTTCTTTGGCACGAGTCATTGCGACATAGAGTAGACGGAGCTCCTCAGAAAGCATTTCCGAAAGATTTTTTGACTCGACGTATTCGGAAAAGATTGTTTTGCGCTTGGTGAGGCTTCCGTAGTCTAAAAAGCTCATTCCGACGCCGGCGTCGGTGTTTAAGATGAGTCTGCCGTAGAGGTCTTTTTTATTGAACTTCTTTGAAAGGCGGCAGATGAAGACAAACGGGTATTCGAGACCCTTTGATTTGTGGATGGTCTTGAAGCTGACAGCGTCCTGCGACTCGGTAACTGTGACAGCTTCGTTGAAGTCGCCGCCGTTCTGGGAGATATAGTCTATGTACCTTAGGAAGCCGTTCAAGCCGTCCTTTGAGGATTCCTCATAGCTTCTGGCATATTCCAGCATAAGGTAAAGGTTAGCGATCTTCTTGTTGCCGTCCTCATATGAGGCGGCAAGGCTGATTAAGTCGGTGATGTCGTATATCTTCTTTATGAGACGTGTCAGAGTCATGCTCGACGAATAGAGACGGAGCTTTTTTATGAGAGCTACTGCTGACGAACATTTTGCCTGCAAAACCGGGTCGGAGCTGTCCTCCGAAATGTCGAGCATGTTGCGATAAAGGCGGTGCTTCTTATCGAAGAGCTTTACCCGGGCGAGCTCGTCGTCCGTGAATCCCATTATCGGGGAAAGCATGATGCTTGACATCGGAATATCACGCATCGGGCTGACGGTGATTGACAATAGATTTATAAGAAGCGAGATTTCACGGGAGCCCAGATAGCCGGAAACGCTTGTCGATGCGATTTTCAAGCCTTCGGCTTCAAAGCACTCGACTGCAAGCTCTCCGTCCGGATTGTTGCGGGACAGGACACAGAAGTCGCCTGCACGGCAGGGACGCTTCACTCCCCCGTCGGTGACGGTTACTCCGTCGTTAATCATCTTGCGGATTCGGCGGGCTATAGCAGTATATTCGAGCTCTTCGGTTTCGGCGGAGTTTTTACCTTCGCAATCGACTTCGATTACCGTGCAAGGCTGGTCTTCACCTTCGTACTGAACTCCGCAGACGAGCTCTTCCTCCTTCGTATATTCGACCTCACCCAGATCGGTGGTCATGAGGGATGAGAAGATGTAGTTTGAGAAATCAAGGACGGCGTTGCGGCTTCGGAAGTTTTTGGACAGTATGATTTCACGGACAGGACTGTCGGGGGATTTGCCCTGAAGTCGGGTGTTCATGAAAATCATCGGGTTCGCCTGGCGGAAACGGTAAATCGCCTGCTTGACGTCGCCAACAGCAAAGACATTGGAGCCGATTTCGCCGAGATTATCAGTATCGGAAATCGACTTGAAGATGACTTCCTGAAGGTTGTTGACGTCCTGGAACTCGTCGATGAGAATAAGGCTGTACATGCCGCTGTTTCTGATTTCTTCCGAAAGCTTGGTTCTGTGAATTTTGCCGTCCTGGTCACATTCTGCAAGAAGCCGGACGGTGATTAGTTCCATATCTGCGAAGTCGACGGCATTTTTTTCAACTTTTAGGCGCATAACCTCATCCCAGAGCTCGTTTGTGAGCTTCATAAGCGATGAGAAGCAGTCAGCGGAGAGTTCGGCGTCCTTTTCGGCATCAGCGACTGAACAGAAATATATTCCGGAGATTTCGGCGGCTACCTCTTTGAGGCGGCTATAGCAGTCCTTTGCGGACTCGTATAGCTCGTCTTCGGCGACTGTGGACTCGGCTTTTTCGGCTTTGGACTGGCGTGCGGATTGCAAGCCCTTCCACGAAATGTCCGAAAGGATTTCCCGGCACTCGTCCCAGCTGTAGCCCTTCGGGATAAGGCAGATAGAGTCCGCCTGGTCGCAGGCACTGAGGAAGATTTCCTGTGCGGATTTGTGGCAGGAAAGGCTTTCTGCCAGGTTGCGAAGGCGAAGGCTGATTGTTCTTAGATTTTTGCAGAGATTTATGGCGTCGGCAGTTCTGCCCTTGATAACACTTTGCACGGCGGTGCCGTCTCTGAATGAAGTCAGGATTTTGTCTGCCCAGACGTCTTTGAACGGGAGTGTCCGCAGAAAGTCGTAGAGCTTTAAAATCATCGCTCGTAGTGTCGAGTCGTTTTCTTTGCAAAAAAGCGAGATAAGGCGCTCGGTTTCTTCGGGGCAGTCACGATAGGCGTTCTCTAAAACGGCTGTCAGAGCACGTTCGGTGAGCATCCCCGACTCGTTTTCTTCCATTATTCTAACACCGCTCTGGAAGTCGGTTTCTTCGAGATGATTGCGCACCATATCAAAACAAAACGAGTTGATGGTGCAAATGTCGGCAAGTTTTAGAAGCGACTGCTGTTTCTGAGTCCACGAATTGTCGGGCTCTTCGGTTGCCTTCTTTTCGAGAGCGTCGGAAAGCTTTTCACGCATCTGGGAGGCGGCGTCGTTTGTGAATGTAACCGCAAGAAGCTTGTCGGCTGGGATTCGCTTCTCTTCGTCACATAGTAAGCGGATTGTGCGCTCGACAAGTACTGCTGTCTTGCCGCTTCCTGCCGCCGCAGAGACGATTATCGGCTCGTTTATTGCGTTTATCGCTTCAAGCTGTTCGTCAGTCCAGTTCGGCATCACTTTCACCTCCGTAGTTTATCGCTTTTTTGAGTGCTTCGCCGTCTTCGGCGGTCACTGGCTTATAGATGTATCCCGCACGGGCGCAAACCGACTGGTAGCCGCAGTTCGAGCACCTGACGTGGATGGCGTCAGTTCCTGCCGGGACTGCGTCAATCTTGCCGTTCAAGAGGTCGTTTCCGAACTGCACGGTTTTGTTTTTGGCGAAATCTCTGAGGAGTTTAAAGCTCTCCTCAGAAATCATGCTTGATTGCTTTGTATAGCTTCCGTCACGCTTCTTTTTGATGGGGACGTATTTCCCGGAAATATTTTCGTCCATTGCGGAAACCGCTTCATCGTTCTCTAAAATAAGTCCTGAGCGTTTTAGCTGTTCGGCACGGCGTTTGAGTCTCTCCTCGGCGCTGTCGGACAAAGGCGAATAGTCGTCTTCGCACTCCAAAAAGCCTGCTTTCATATAGAAAATTCCGGCGGGTGTACAGTCACGGAAGCTCTCGTCTGTGCCTTCGGTCAGTGCGACCATATAGAGAAGAAGCTGGAGGTTGAGTCCATTATAGATGTCCTCAAATCTGAAAGCTTTACTGCCGGTTTTGTAGTCGACGACACGGATATACTTCTTCCCGTCCTCCGACTCGTAAGCGTCGATTCGGTCGACTATGCCACGGATGTTGATTTTCAGATTCTGATTTATGGGTATTGAGAGAACGCTCTCGCCGTTTTCACGGGAAAGGTCATATTCGAAGCGTACAGGTCGGAACCTTGACACTTGGTACTCTTCACGGATATTGAAGAGTATTTCACAGCAGGCGGATGCAAGGCGGTCATAGTCAGCTTTGAACTTGTAATTCTTTCCGAAATCGCCGCCGAGATTTTCTTTCTCATAGACGATAAGAAGCTCATCGACTGCGGATTTGATTTCGTCATCGGATGCAGTATCGAATCTGTCGCCGAAGTGCTCCAAAATATTCTCGAAGACAAAGTGCATAACCGAGCCACGGTTGGCTGGGTTCACGGTCATCGGCTCAATCGGCTCGATTCCCAAGCCGTAGCGGATGAAGTAGCTGAACGGGCAGTGATTGTATGTATCAATGCGGCTGGCAGTGACGTTGATGTCGTGCGAAGCGAAGACCGACTTTGCAACCGTCGGCGAAAGGCTGTGGCGCTGGGCATTTTTTGAGTATTCAAGGCGGGTGAGTCGCTCTCTGAACTCTAGGAGAGTTTTAAGGGAATCTCCGACCGCCGCAAGCTCCTTTTCGTTGCCGTTATCTCCGACGCAGAAACGATAGAACGCAGCTTCTGGTGCAGAGCAGTAGAATGAGAGTGGCAAGCTGTCAGCCTTTACAGGCTCGATTCCGAGGCGTTTGATGGCTCGGGTTACAGTAATAGACGGACGGAGATGTCTTCCGGTGGTATCGGAGACGGTGTAGGAAATTATCTGGAGCTCGCTCGGGCAGGTTAAAACTGAGAAGCAGTCGAATCTGCCGCCGGAAAGACGGCGATCGTCGCTTATCTCGAAATTGAGCCCTTCTCGCATAAGAAGCTCGGCGTCACGTCCACTGAAAATGCCGGTTTTCTTCGAGTCGTTCGGGAAAATACCGTCGTTTGCACCCATTGTGAATGCTACTTTAGGAGAAGTGATAACTGAACGTGATAAGTCCGAAATTACCACGCAGGAGAGCTTTTGCGGAGGATTTGAGATTCCGCTGTCGGAAAGGGAAAGCTTCAGTAGCTCGCCGAATTCCTTTAGTGTGAGCTTGTCGTCGCCGATGGTGTTGTAGACTGCGGCGACAGAGTTCATAAGTGCATTCCAGAGCTGTTTGAACTGCCTTGCGGCTTCTAGCTTTTCGTCCTCATCATAGTAGCTGTCGACAATGTTCCGGGCACGCCTTGTAATTCGACTTTCTTCGAGACAATCGCTGAATGCTGTTGCCACAGTTCTTGCATCGGCAGACTTGCAGGCGTCGTGGAGCTTCCGAAGTGGCTCTATTATCCTGAGTCTGAGGGAATTGAGTCCCCTGAGCTCTTTTTCTTCGCCAACGGTGAAGTCAGAAAGCCACATATCGCCGTCTACATTCCAGCGGACGGTGTAGTCCTCGATAAGCGAAGTTTCGAGCTCGTCAAACTCGGAAAATGGCGAACGGACATACTTCATAATTCTGTCGGTGTCCGGTTTTCTTGTTGATGCGGCGTCGATAAGTGCAAAGGCAAAAAGCATTACAGACATATCCGAAGCCTTGTGCTTCAGGTCTAAAAAGTACGGGATGTCATACTTCTCAAAGGACGCTTCGACTGCGTCTTCATAGGTCGAAATGTCGCTTGCAATTACCGAAATGTCGTTATATGTATACTTTCCGCTCGACACGAGCTCCCGTATGCTTGCGGCGACGAAATCCGCTTCGTCATAGATTGAGCGGCAGGAGTAGATTCTGACACTGCCGTCGGGGTCGGAGAAAATGCGGTTCTTGCCGGCAACGAAGTTGCCGTTGACGCAGTCTGCAAGGTCTGTAATGCCCTTTTGCTTTACAGGCGTACTTGTGCAGGCGGCATAGCGGTAACTTCTATCAATCGATTTACATAGGCTTATGAGGCTGTCCTCGGTCTCGAAAGACTGGGAATATACCGATGTGGGAGTACGTTTTTCTCCTGCGGGAAGGGTCACCGAAACGCTGACTTCGACTGCGTCACGAACCATCGAGCGAATCATCGAAAGTTCGTCCTGGGAAAAGTTATTGAACCGGTCGATATAGATGTATTTGTCTTTGAACGTCTCTGAAATATCTGCCGAAACGGCTCCGGCGGAGATAATGGAGCTTTCATCACGTAGTCCATGTTCGGCGAGCTTGTTCAGGTATTCTTCATAAATTACTGCAATGTCAAAAAGCTTGTCGCCGGCAGTGCCTTCGATGCGCTCGGCGCCCTGATAGAGCTGTTTGACCGTCGTCTCAGAACGTATAAGAGATTCGAGTGTTGTCCCGATTTCGGCGATGAAGGCTGGTTTGTCGAGGAATCTAGTAAGAGCTTTGAGAGCCTTTTTGCGGCGGACTTCTTTAAGTGTGAGATAGATTATCGGGATTTTCTCTTCGCTACGCATGAGTGAACCGCCGTTTTGCGGGGTTTTCGACAGAAGATCATCAGAAAGTCTGCGGAAGCTCTTGACTTCTACCCTATTGAAGGCTTTGGCGCCAAGCTCGTTATAGAGCTTCTTGTCGAACTCGAAGGAGAACTGGTCTGGGATGACGCACAGGACATCCTTGCCGTCCTCCAGCAACGACTTGATTTCTCTTGCATACATCTCAATTTTTTCGTCGGGGTATCCTCCGGTTACTATTCTTAACATCGAGCTTGGCTCCTTTCATATTAATTATATTTTACAGCAGATAGTGAAGAAAGTCAATGCAGTTTGCTTCGCAAACTGTGCGCTCGCTTCGCTCGCGCACCCCTCAGTCAGCCTTACGGCTGACAGCTCCCCTTGACAGGGGAGCCATTTTAGTTCTCTGTAAGAGTTCTGCTATTGATAAATATGCTTCTGACCTTCTGCCAGAGTTCGTAGCAGAAGAGTTTGTACTGGACTTTTTCGGGGTGTTGGATGATTACTAGGTCGGAGTCGTCCAGGGTTTCGTCTACCGAGATTGCTCCTGAGACACAGAGGGATGGGTAGAGGACGCACCACCAGTTTTTGCCGGCTCCGTCTCCTATCAAAACGCAAAGGGCGTCGTAGTAGCCTTCTGGGAGGGTGAAGTCGTCGTAGACTCGCTTATCGATGAGGACGGTTTCGTAGGAGACTGTGACTGGCTGGTCGGTTATCCCTTCGGCAACTAGTGTGATTTCGGGTATGTGATTGGTTATCAGGTCGACGGCTTCGGATTTGGAGTCACAGCCTAATGTCAGGTCGCTGACGTAATCCAAAACAGCGTCACGGACTTCGAGCTTTTCCTGCTGGTCTTCCTCGCTATTAGAATTTGCGACAACGTGGAGGCGAATCAGCTTTGAGGTGGTGTTTTCGACTTCGACTGCGCCGGTTATTCCTCGGGTAATAAGCGACAGTATCAGTGCCAGAAGTATGCTTATCGTGAATTTTTGCATGTTATCCCGCCTTTCTGGAAGGATTATTGGCAGGAACTGGCATGAATATTCACGAAAAAGACCCGCTTTGGTTGCGGGTCAATAGACAGATACTTTCTCGAAGCCGTTGCGGAGTTTATCCTGCACCTTGAATACCCGATAGGTTCCCCGGGCGACACAGCCCAGCGGGTCTTCGGCTATATGGCACTGGACGCCAGTTTCGCGGCTTATGTAGAGATCCAAGCCTTTGATGAGGGAACCGCCTCCTGTCAGGATGATTCCGGACTCTATTATGTCTCCGGCGAGTTCGGGCGGGGTCTTTTCAAATACCGACATTATTGCGGAGATTATAGTGTCAATATTTTCTTGTATAGCCATTGTAATGTCGAGTTCGCTCACTTTTACCGATGCCGGGAGTCCATTTATAAGGCTTCTGCCGGTGACGGTGGCTGTGGGCTCGTCTGAAGACCAGAAGATGTTGGCAGTGCTGATTTTCAGCTCTTCCGCGGTCTTTTCTCCTATTGAAAGGCGGTATTTTTCGGCAATATACTTCACTATCGACCTATCAAGGACGTTTCCGGCACACTTTACTGAGGCGGAGGCGACTACTCCTCCAAGAGAAGTCACGGCTATATCGGTGGTACCGCCTCCGATATCCACTACCATCTGTCCGTAGGGCTTCAGGATATCGGCGCCCGCTCCCAGAAGTGCGGCAACCGGTTCTTCGATCAGATAAACGGTTCTTGCGCCAGCTGAGACGGCACTTTCGACGACTGCCTTGCGCTCAACTGTTGTTATACCTGACGGGACGCACATTACGATTCGTGGGTTGATGAGGCGATGCCCGATGACTTTTAAGATGCAAAGGCGGATAAGCTCCTGCGCCATGTCGTTGTTCGAGATTACACCGTCTTTAAGAGGACGGATTACGGCTATGTGGGGAGGGTTTCTGCCTATCATTTTGTAGGCATCATTGCCGAATGCGACTACCTCCTCCGTATTTCGATTGAAGGCTATTACCGTCGGCTCGTTGAAGACTGCCCTGCCGCCGGTCATGATTATTATGTTTGCTGTTCCGAGATCTATTCCTAAATCAAGCCTTGACACTGGGGCACCTCCTTTTTCTTAATCCGCTAACTGAGCAAGAACTGCGCAGTAGATCTTTTCGGCTCCTCTGTCCTTGAGCACCTTTGCACACTCAGAAAGAGTGCTTCCGCTTGTGATTATGTCGTCGCAGAGGAGAATTGTTTTGCCGGTAATATCCTTCTTATTTCTGCCGGCTTTGTATACTTTTGAAGCGAGAATTTTTCGCTGTTCGAGCGACTGCTCGTGCTGAGCCTTGCGGGTGTGCTTCTTTCTGATGAGATTCTTAACCACCGGGATTCCTAATTCTTTTGAGAGAAGCTTGGCGATTATTTCCGCCTGATTGTAGCCGTATTTATTCTTGCGTGTACGGGTCATCGGGACGAAAGTGATCATGTCGCACTGGGAGACGATTCCAGACCTCAGGAGATTGTCCCGAAGCTCAGGAATGAGATACTTTGCGGCATTTTCGCCGTAGTGGTATTTAAGCCGGAGGACGCCGTCGCGGATTGCTGCGTCATAGCTTCCAGCGGCTGAACAGCCGGAAAAGCTGACTTCACCGACGCTGAGATAAAGCGGAAACTGGGTTTTCGAGCGCTCGATTTCCTTGTTGACGCGCTCGGCACATCTTGCGCAGACCAGCTTGTCGTGCCTGATGACAACACCGCAGAAGCCGCACCTGTTCGGGTAGACGAAGCTTACAAGTCTTGAGAGAATTTTATTCATCGGGAGTCTCCCCGGAGATATCCTCGTGATCGCCTTTATAGCTGTCCTTGCGGAGCATGTCCTCAAGGCAGGTGTAGCGGTTCATCCTTCTGTTGTTATTCACCATGAATTCAAGGCGCTTTGCGGAGCCGACTATTACGAGAAGCTTTTTGGCTCTCGTTACAGCCGTGTAGAGAAGATTTCTGAAGTAGAGTCGGTCATAGCCGCCTAAAACCGGGATTATTACTGCGTCGAACTCACAGCCCTGGCTTTTATGTACGGTTGCGGCGTAGGAAAGTTCGAGATTGTCGAGATTTTTCGTGTCGTACTTGCAGATTCTGCCGTCGAAATCTATCTCCATGACACCTAAGATTCCGTTCAGCTTGGTTATGACGCCGATGTCGCCGTTGAAGATGCCGGAGCCTTCCTCCTTGCCCTTTTTCCACTCTAAATCATAGTCGTTCTTTACCTGCATGACTTTGTCGCCGAGGCGGAAGGTGTATTGCGGAGTTTTTATCTCCGATTTTTCATATGACGGCGGATTCAGTTCACGCTGAAGGAGCTTGTTGAGTTCTACTGTTCCTAGAGGTCCTTTTCTTGTGGGAGTCAGAACCTGGATATCGTCTATCGGAGAGAAGCCGTAGGTCTTCGGAAGTCTGTTCAGGCACAGGTCGACTGTCAGCTCGGCACAGGACTCGAAGTCAAGGCGTTGCATGAAGAAGAAATCGCTGTTATTGCGGCTGAGGTCGGGCATTTCGCCTTTGACTATCTTATGGGCGTTCGTGACGATTGCGCTTTCGCTTGCCTGACGGAAAATCTCGGTCAGTGCGATTACGGGGACGGTGCCGCTCTTGATTATGTCATGGAGGAGATTTCCTGCTCCCACGCTCGGAAGCTGGTCGCTGTCGCCTACCATTATGAGCTTGCAGTTTATCTTGGTGGCTCTTAAAAGCGACTCGAAAAGAAGGACATCAACCATCGACATTTCGTCGACGACCAAAGCATCGCAGTCAAGAAGATTCTCTTCGTCGTGCTCGAATCTGAACTGGTCGTCCACCGATGGGATTACGCCCAAAAGGCGGTGGATGGTCATCGCTTCCCTGCCCGTCAGTTCAGAAGCTCTCTTTGCGGCTCTGCCGGTTGGGGCACAGATGAAGACCTCCTGTCCCTGCTGTTCGAGAAGGGAAATAATTGCGTTAAGGGTTGTCGTCTTGCCGGTTCCGGGTCCGCCGGTCAGAATCATGAAGCCTTTTGAAAGAGCCGTATTGATTGCAAGGCGCTGTTTTTCTTCGTATGTAATATTGAATTCCTCTTCGGCAAGATCTATTACCTCATCATAGTTGATTCCGGTGTCGAATGCAAGGGAATTCATGATAGATAGTCTTCGGGAGATATAGTCCTCTGCGGTGAAGTATTCCTTCAGCATGACATACTGCTTGTCATTTTTTATGTAGATGTAAAGATTTTCGTCCTCAGCTTCGGAGGATATCGTCTTGTTTATGAGCTCTTTGTCGCACTTCAGGAAGCTCGATGCGGTTTCTATAAGCTTGTCCTTCGGAAGACAAGTGTGCCCGGACTGGGCGTTTTCGTTCAAGATATACTTGATTCCAGCGGAAAGTCTGAGATAATTGTCGGGAGCTATGCCCTTGTCACGGGCAATTTCCTCGGCAGTCATGAACGGGATTTCGACTCCTGTGCCGCAGAGAATATACGGATTGTGCTCGATAAGAGAGATTGTCTTGTCGCCGTAACGCTTCCATGCTTTGACGCCATAGACGGTCGGAGTTCCGAGCTTCGAGAAGTAGCCGATTACATTCCGGAAGCCGATTACCTTCAAAAACTCTTCCGAATACTTTTTCGCCTTTGCTTCGGTTACGCCGTTTACTTCTGTAAGGCGCTCGGGGTGATTTTCTAGAATATCTAAGGTTTCTTCTCCGAATTTCTTGACTAAAGCTTTTGCGGTGACGGGTCCTATGCCCTTTACAACGCCGCTTGCAAGATAACGCTGAATCTGGGAGACCTCAACCGGAAGTGAGCGGACACAGCTTGACGCCTTGAACTGGTGACCGAATTTCGGATGCTCGGAGAAGGTGCCGGTGAGTTCCAGCTCTTCTCCTTCATCCACGTTTCTGAGGTCGCCGACGACTGTCAGAAGCTCATCGCCCAAATCGAGTGTTATGACGGCAAAGCCGTTATTGTCGTTGCGGTATGTCACGCTGTCGACGGTTCCGGAAATTTTCACTTCTTCAGTCTTTGCCACGTTGTCACTTCCCCTATTCGATATCAAATGCGTTTCCCATCTTTTTCTGCAGGCTCTGAAGCCACTTTTTAGATTCTTCTGTTCTGACCGAATCAACTACGATGAGCCTTGCCTTGCAATCCCGGACGGCTTTCGACTCTTTCATTTTTTCAACCAGCCACTCGAAGCACTCACAATCAGATTCGTAGTATATCCTTATCTCCGCCTGCGGTCTTAATTCTGTCTCTTTGCGGCAATAGTGCTCGTTGATGAGCTCCACTGCAAAAAATACTGCTAAAACAAACGCTAAGCCTATCGCTAATTTTATAAGTACCATTCTGACTCCTCCATACAGCTTTTATTGCCATAGTATTCGGATTTGTCAGAAGGCGTTACTGAAATTATACTACTTTGAACTCAGGTTTGCAATCACTTTTTGTTGGCGTCGACTTCGTCCCGAGCAAGAAGAATATTCTCCTCAGAGCGATTGTAGACTCTCCCGTTTTCGTCGGTGTAGTTATCGACTATCGTGTTTTCCTTGAACACGGGGATTACCTCGCCTTTTGGTCGATAGATTCTGACTTTGTCGCCTTTTTTGATTTTCTTCATGCTATAAGCCTCCATTTCTCAGACTATTTTGCCCATTTGGAACAGAAAAATTCTATTTGTGCATTGTGCTTTTCGGGAAAATGATATATAATGGAGGTACAACTTTTTCTCAAGGATGATGATACCATTATGAATAAACCTAAGCTTTTGGCTCAATCAGCTCTCTACCTTATTATCTGTGAGCTTGCCTCTTTTGTAATAGTCATGTTCTTTCCGATGGCTTACCAAAGCATCGGAGTTGGTATGAGCGTTGTGTTCGGAATCTGCTCAACTGGCGCGTGCATCTGCCTCTATGGGGATTTCTGCTCCAAGGCAGGCAAAAAGGCGGGAATCAAGGACGCAAGGCTTGACGGCGTCGACAACTCCTACTTTGGATTTATGATGGGACTTATCCCGACCGGAATCAACTACATCTTCGTAATACTCGTCTATCTCTCCAAATTCAGGATTGTTTCTTATGACTTCTATCCGTGGTACAAGACACTGGCATTCTACTTCATGCCGTGGACATACTTATTTGCTCCGAATTCGATGGTTGATGGGGTGAGCACAACTATGGCGGCGGTTGATTTGCCGTGGTATGGGCTTCTCATCATAACTATCCTGCCGCTAACCTTCCTCGCCACTTGCTATATTGCTTTCTATATCGGATACAAGAACTACGATATGAAGGCAAAGATAGTCTACGGAAAATAAAGCATAAAACATAAGACAACCTCATAAGTTTTTACAAAACAAGTTTTGTAAAAAACAACTTTCGGAGGTTTTCTTATGTTGAAGAAGCTTTGGACTAACCGGGTTGGTGCGCTTATTGTGATGCTATGCGCATTCTTACTGGTTTTTGGATTTGTGAATACGGCTGACGAGCCGATTGCGGTTATCCCCGTGGATGCGGAAACGGACAGCGTCTATCCGACTATAATCTTAGACGCAGGTCACGGCGGAATCGACAGCGGATGTGTCAGCATTAACGGCATCGAAGAAAAAGATATAAACCTCAGCATTATGCTGAAGCTTCAGGGAATGCTCGAAGCGGCTGGGTTTGATACTATAGTCACGAGATCTACCGATACTTCGATTCACGACCCGGGAGTTACAGGCTTGGGAAATCAGAAGAAGTCGGACATGGAAAACCGGCTGGCGATTGTGAATTCTGTGGATAATGCGATTTTCATCTCGATTCATCAGAACACCTATACCGATTCAAGATACTCGGGTGCGCAGATGTTTTATACTGCCGAAAATTCGGAAAGTGCAAAGTTGGCGGGGATTCTGCAGGATAGCTTTGTGAAATATCTTCAACCCGAAAACGAGCGTGAGACAAAGCCGGTTGGAAGCGAGATATATCTTCTGCATTTCGCTGAGTGCCCTGCTGTGATGGCGGAATGTGGGTTTCTCTCGAATCAGGAGGAAGCGGATAAACTGGAAACAGAAGAATACCAGAGTGAAGTGGCATTTACTTTGTTCTCGGGTATTCTGGAATATATCTTCTCGGACTACGGAGTCTGAGAACTGAAAGGAATGTAGAAAGTGGCAAAATCAAGCACTGCCTATGTCTGCCGCGAATGTGGTGCGGAAACTCCGAAATGGAACGGGAAATGCCCGAACTGCGGGGCGTGGAACTCTCTTGAAGAAGTGGCGCTCCAGCCCGCCGTAAAGTCATCTAGCTTTTCAGGTAAGAATTCCGGCGGAGTGGACTTAGCCGACAAGATTGTGAATTTAGGCGACCCGATTGATAAAGAGAATGAGACAAGGTATCACACGGGCATTTCCGAGCTCGACAGAGTATTGGGAGGCGGGCTTGTCAAAGGCTCGGTCGTCCTTATAAGCGGCGAACCGGGAATCGGAAAGTCGACTTTGCTTTTGCAGATTTGCGAATATATGGGACGTGACAAGGAGATTTTGTATGTTTCCGGTGAGGAATCCGTAAGACAAATTAAGCTGAGGGCTTCAAGGCTTGGGGTTACCACCGAAAATCTCTATCTTCTGGCGGAGTCGGATGCGAGGTCAATCTGTGAGACGATTTCCAAAAACAAGCCGGATATCGTCATCATAGATTCGATTCAGACGATGTCGATTAATGATTTGAACTCGTCAGCTGGGTCAATAACACAGGTCAGGGAGTGCACGTCGCTATTCATGAGGACAGCCAAAGCTGAGGAGATTCCGTTCTTCATAGTCGGGCACGTCAACAAGGACGGCGCAATTGCCGGTCCGAAGGTCATGGAACATATCGTCGATGCGGTTCTCTATTTTGAAGGAGAACGGACGCTGTCATACAGGATTCTCCGGGCGGCAAAAAACAGATTCGGGTCTACCAACGAAATCGGAATGTTTGACATGCAGAATTCCGGGCTCGTTGAGGTCAAGAATCCCTCGCAGATGCTTCTTGAAGGGCGACCGACGGGAGTTTCCGGGTGTTGTGTTGCGTGCGTTATGGAAGGTTCTCGTCCCATCTTAGCGGAAGTGCAGGCGCTCGTCACAAAATCGGGGCTACAGGTTCCGAGGAGGTCGGCAAGCGGGTTTGACTACAACCGTGTGTGGCTGATTACAGCGGTGCTCGAAAAGCGGGTCGGATTCTACTTCGGAAATCTCGATATCTACGTAAATGTTGTTGGTGGGCTCAAAATCAACGAACCGGCGGCAGATTTGCCGGTGGCGCTGGCACTCTATTCTTCTCTAAAAGACAAGCCCATTGGAGACGATGTTATCGCATTTGGCGAGATTGGACTGGGCGGTGAGCTGAGAAGCGTGTCGCACCTAGAACAGAGGATTAAAGAAGCCGAAAGGCTCGGGTTCGAAAAGTGCATTGTCCCGAGAAGCGGAATGTCCGGGATTCAGGGAGGGCACAAAATTCAGATTGTCCCAGTTTCAAACCTCCGGCAGGCGTTCAATGCGGCTTTAGACTAAATATAGTTGTAATGGCAAGTGGCTTTACAGTCGCTTGCTTTGTTATGCAGAGACGGTGAGGCTTCTTCTGAAAAGAGCCTTGCCGTCTTTTATTTCGCACATAAGCTCTCCCTTTCTGCCGATTGACAGTTCATAGGCAAGAGGGTTTTCGATTTCTGAAGCTATCACTCGCTTAATCTCACGAGCTCCGAATTCAGAAGTGTTAGACTTTGAGAGAATGTAATCCTCGATTCCGTCGGCATAACTGAGACGAACACCGGCTGACAAAGCTCGATTGCCAAGCTGTGAAAGCAGTTGCCTTGTCAGTTCACGGCAGGAATCTCCTGACAGGCGATTGAAGCTACATATGGCGTCAATCCGGTTCAATAGTTCGCTTGAAAACTGTCTTGAAAAAGTGCTTCTGTCAGAACTTTCGGCAGAGATAAAGCCGCAGGATGTGGACTTTGAAGTGGTGATATTCGTTGTCATGATTACGACAATATTGCGGAATGAGACGTGTCTGCCCTGCGAATCGGTGAGAAAGCCGTTGTCGCAGATTTGAAGCAGGATTGAAAGAACGTCCCTGTCTGCTTTTTCAAGCTCATCGAATAGGACGGCGCTGTAGGGCGACTTTCTCACACGCTCGGTGAGTTCGCCGCCGTTTTCGCTTCCGATATATCCGGGAGGTGAACCGATAAGGCGGGAAAGCGAGTATTTTTCGGAAAATTCGGACATATCGAGGTGAATCAGCCTGTCGTCACTGCCGAAAATCGCTTCTGAGACCGCTTTGGCAAGAGAAGTCTTGCCGACACCTGTCGGTCCAGAGAATAGTAAAGTTGCAATCGGGCGGTTTTCGTCACGAAGACCGGAACCGGAACGGCGAATGGCGTTTATGACTTCCGAAATCGCTTCGTCCTGACCGATTACACGGGACTTCAAGGCGGTTTCGATTTGTGGAATATTCCGGATAAACTCGTCCTCGCCGGGAATGGCGGTCTGTAAAGCTATGCACCTTGCAATATCCTTTCCGGTGACGGTTGGTGTTATTACTCTGCTGGTGAGTTCGCTGAGATACCGCTCTGTAAGTCCCTCTGCGGTTAAGCTTCCTGCGAGTTTACTTATGCTTTGCCGCTTCGTAAAGCTTTTCAGCTTAACGGAAGAACAGGTCTCGTCTAAGATATCGATTGCCTTGTCGGGAAGGTATCTGTCGGGAATAGTGCGATTCGAGAGTTCGACTGCCTTTCTTATCGCTTCGTCGGTGATTCTGACATGATGATGTGATTCGTACTTCGGTTTCAGGCGTGTCAGCATGGTTATTGCGGTCGCTTCATCCGGCTCGTTTATTCGGACGATTGAAAAGCGACGGTCGAGGGCTTTGTCCTTCTCGATTGTCTTTCGATATTCGTCATAGGTCGTCGCGCCGATTACACGGATTTCGCCACGGGCAAGCATCGGCTTTAAGATATTTGCGGCGTCGATTGCTCCCTCCGCCGCACCGGCACCGATAAGCATGTGGATTTCGTCGATGAAGAGGATGATTCCGTCGATGGTTGCGGCTTCGTCGATGCAATATTTGAGGCGCTCCTCGAAGTCGCCACGATATTTGGCACCGGCAAGCAGTTGCGTAAGGCTGAGGGAATATATCCGGGTGCCCACAAGCTGTTCGGGGACGTTTCCTTCGGCGATTTTGCCGGCAAGAGCTTCGACAACGGCGGTTTTCCCTACTCCGGCTTCACCTACAAGGCAGGGATTGTTCTTCTGACGGCGAAGTAAAATCCCGATTATTCGCTCGATTTCAGAGTCTCGCATGGCGCAAGGGTCGAATTCGCCTGAGCTTGCTTTCTTAACCATGTCAAAGCCGAATTTTTCGAGGTTTGGAGCTTTCGGCTGAGGGCGGTATGTGGATTCGATGCGGCTGTCGTGCTCAATTATTTCGGCGGTTGCGGCAAAAATGCGGGAAGAGTTGCCGGTGAGTTCGCCCAAAATACAGCCTGCAGTCGAGTTTTGCTGACCTAAAATCGCATATAAAATATGCTCGGTGCCGGCTTTTTGGGCGCCGTGATCATTTGCCGTTTTCTTTGCAAATTTCAGGCTTCTTCTGGCGGCTGGAGTGAATGAGTCGGTATCTAAGTTAGTCCGCTTTATTCCTTTCCCTGCCATTTCACATATCTTCTTATTGACAGCCTGGTAGCTGACGCCATAGTCTGAAAGAATCCCGCCGGCAGAGTTTGCGGGGTTATCTTTCAGAAAAGACAAAAGTAGATGCTCAGTTCCGACGTAGGTGTGACCGAAATCGGATGCTAGCTTCATAGCATGCTTTATAGAAGCTATCGATTCTTCAGTGTAGTCGGATGCGGGGTATACTCTATCAAAATTGGTCACGAAAATTTCCTCACTATCGCATATTTATATTTCAAGCTTTGACAGTTTTTTCTTGATTATTCAGTTGACGTCGGCGATTCACGGCGCTATAAGTCTTACGCCGCGAATACATAACCGACACTTTAAGATTATGCCAGTGGGACAATAAACAGTAACACATTTTGGGTTCCGGAATACACTGAACTATAAGCAAGTCGATTGCTTTAATACTTCTTAAAGGAGACATACTAATGAATTGCTCATCTTGCTTCAGTGGCTACTGGTGGATTATCATCCTCATTCTCATCATCCTCTTCGCCTGCGGCGGAAACTGCGGATGCAATAGCTGTGACAGCTGCAATAGTTGCAACAGCTGTGGATGCTGACAACAGTTCGTCCGTAGTACGAACAAAAAATGCCTCGCTCAGAAACAGCGGGGCGTTTTTGTTGTGCTGAAACCACTTGACAAAGTATGAGAAATAGTGGATAATAATAAGCATAGGCACTTTGTCACTCTCAGGAGGATGTTATATGGAAAGAGATTCCTTGAAGGATTTATTATACTCGCTCGCACGATTCGGGCTGTTCTGGGCAATCAGTATTTTTGGAGTTATCATGGGTAGGACAGCTGTTTTAGGCGTTGTCGGGACACTGATTCCCAGGCTTCGGCTTTATGACAACGAGGAGCTTCTGAGCCTTCTGTCCTGCATCATTCCGGCAATTATGCTTATTGCACTTTTTGCGGACGATGCGAAGCGTCACACAGCTTACAGAGCTTACAGACCACTGTTTGTCACAATCGTAATGCTCGTCACCGGGATTATTTACTATATTCCTGCTGTTGTGGCGGGATACCTGAAAGAAGATCTGGCAATTGAAGCCATCACTCAGCTTTACTTCACAAGCTACTGGCTGTCATTTGTAAGCGAACAGCTTGAAGTGTATGCACTTTTAGGAACCATCTTCTGGGTTGCGCTTTGTATTCTCACATACGTTATTGCGAGAAGGATTTATCTTCACAAGTTTGAGAATGGCGAATATGCGTATGAGGTTGATGAATTCTGATTAAAAAAATTTCGTCGGGCGATGAACCCGACGATTTTTTTATTCAGCCGAAACTGGCTTTTCTATCTCCAAGATATCGTAGAGATAATCGATTTCCTCCTGCTGGGCTTCGATTGTGTCGCTCTGGTCGTCGTACTTGTTCTTTAAGTACTGTGCGGCGATTCCGGTGCAACCGATGAGTAAAATCAGGAGGCAGACGACATAGGTCATGCCGTGCATGAAGTTCTCATCGCTGAAGATGCCCTTGTCGACCACCCTTGCGCCCTTGAAGACGCTTGTATATGCTTTCAGGACAAGTGGCAGGAAGATTGAAAGGAGAATCACGTCGACCGGGAACTGCGCCAGGTTCTTTATGATTCTTGCCGGCAAGATTGCCATGAAGCCGCTTCCGTAAAGGGCGGAGATTGCCCAGTTGGTTAAAAGCAGGTTGCAGATTACGATTACCGTTGCTTTGGCGGAGACGATTCGCACAATAAGCCACTTGTCATTTTTGGCGTTATAGAGGAACAGTCCATAGAGAAGTCCGCCGAGAGCTTCGATAAGGGTGAACCGGATGTCAAATGCACCGTCCGGCTTGATGATGTAGCCTAAGATATCGGTTATCATTCCGGCGGTGAAGCCGACTGTCGGTCCGTATAACATTCCAATCGCCGCCATTGCGATGAAGGCGAACGAGATTGTCATGTAATTCGAGATTTTGATGCTGATTGTAAGCTTCAGAACGAGATCCAGAGCTATCAGCATTGCGATAACGCACAGGTTGCGGACACTTTTAAGCTCTTTTGCAGAGCGGACGAATAAGTTGAAAAATCCTTTCATAATAAAATCCTCCTACACTATTTTTAAAGCTGACTTATAGTGCAGAAGGATTATTGTTTTTGCGATTCCTCAGGTTCGTCTGCAACACTGTCAAGTTCGCTTGTGAACTTGTCCAGCTTTGCTTGCGAAGTGCAAGTTCATTTATGAACTTGCCAAGTTTGCTTGCGAACTTGTGTGCACAAATAAGCGGGATGCGAAAACCGAACCGCAGGGCTAAACCATTTCGTCCGCAGGACAACTCCCCGTTCCTGTGGCACTATAACGCTCGGTTTTCTACTCTTTTGGGGTTGATGGGATTAAAGCGACAAATCACTCAGAAGCATATGTAGATGCTCGTCGTAGTTCTTTCTCATTCCGAGTGCCTCTACTATATCGTAATCGACAAGGTGACCGTTCTTGAGGGCTACAACTCTGTTTGTAAGACCGTTTGCGAGAAGGTCAACAGCGTAGCAACCCATTCTTGCGGCCATGACTCTGTCTGTGCAGGTAGGCGCTCCGCCTCTCTGAACATGACCGAGAACTGTGACTCTGGTTTCAATTCCGGTGTGCTCCTGGATGTATGCCCCGATATCCTCAGAATGTCCGACGCCTTCGGCGACAACTATCTCGAAGTGACGCTTGCCGGTCTTCTTCTGCTCTAACATCTTAGCGCAGGTTTCAGCAAGATTGAACTCCTTCTCAACAGTGATTACCTCTGTAGCACCGGTTGCAACGCCGACATTTACAGCGATATGACCGGCACGTCTGCCCATAACCTCGACTACTGAGCAACGGCTGTGGGACATTTCGGTGTCCTTGATTTTATCAATCATGCCGAGTGCAGTGTTGAGAGCGGTATCGAAGCCGATTGTATAATCGGTGCAGGCGATATCATTGTCTATGGTGCCGGGGATTCCGATGCACTTTACACCCTTCTTGGAAAGATCCAATGCACCTCTGAATGTGCCGTCACCGCCGATGCAGACAAGGCTGTTGATTCCGAACTTGTCGCAGTTATTCTTAGCTATATCAAGACCTTCCTCGGTCATGAACTTCTTGCTTCTCGCAGTGTAGAGAATCGTGCCGCCTCTCTGGACAATATCCGAAACATCTCTTGCGTTCATTTCGTACATATCGCCGTCGATAAGACCCTGATATCCTCTTCTGATGCCTACCGCCTTAAAGCCCTTGGCAATTGAAGCTCTTACTACCGCTCTTATTGCGGCGTTCATTCCGGGAGCGTCTCCTCCGCTTGTAAGTATTCCGATTGTTCTTGACATACAAGTACCTCCAAAACAATTCAAAGCAAATTTAATATTGTATTGCGCAGACTGAGTCTCTCCAAAACTAGCGAAAATATTTATATCATCACAATATTTTGGGGAGGTTTCATCCGGGCATGTGACAATCTCGAAGCGATAAAGCCGCTTCACAGACATATTATCACCTTATAGAATACCATTTTACGAGCGAGATGTCAATCATTTTGCGCCAAAATACGCACCAAAAAAAGGTGCGTATTTAGCCGATATTCTGTACAAAATCATATTTTACGCGAGACAGCACGGCTTTTTTTCTGACATTTCACCTCAGGTTACGGATAAAATTCTGGCACTAGCCTACCGCATCAGCCAGAGGCGAAAATACCGATATGTCGACATAGAGAGTGTTGCCCTCCTTGACATTTATCTCGCCGCCGACACCATCGCCGGTCTGTGCACAATAGACATCCATGACATAGCCGGAAAGCGTGTCTGGAGTCTCGACGTCTCTGCACTCATACTTGATGTTGAGCTCGTCGAGGAGCGCTACGTACTCATCCTTCGTCATTCTGGTGCCGTCATCGTTCATATAGTCGGGGATTTCGACAACTGCGAGACCCTGGCTGACGTAGAGCTTGACTGTTGTTACGGGATAGAGGTCGGTTCCCTCGGGGATATCCTGTTCGTAGATGTATCCGCGCTCGTACTCGTCTGAGTAATCATAGATTACTTCAAATTCGAGTCTTCCCTTCCATGTGTCGCTTTCAGCGACGGAGGTGTATTTCTTGCCTACAAGATTCGGCATTACGAAGAGAGTTCCGCTTGTTGCGGTTGTGGTTGTAGTTTCTTCTGACGACACGGTCGTGGCGTCGGTTATCTCTGTCTCGGATGTTGCCGCAGTTGTCACAGGAGCCGCTGTTGTTGCAGAGGTTGAGGCAGTTGTGGTTTCGGTGTCGCTTGAGCTTTCGGGAAGGAGCATCAAAATGAGCGCCAGGAACGCCGCTACAACTATAACTACAAGAAGCACTGCGCCAATTATCATCGCGACATTGCCACCATTAGACTTCTTCTTTTTCTTCTTTTTGGAGCTGCTCTGGGACGTTCGCTTGTCCTTATTTGTGTCCTGAATCGGGATTGTCTGGGTTGAACCACGTGGAAGCTGAGTCATGTAGCTCGGCTGGTCAAAGAGCTTCGTGACGAAGTCGGTTATCGTCTGGATTCTCTGCTCGCAGGAAAGGCGCATAGCCTGGGTTATTACCTTCGAGACGTTTGCAGGGACATGAGGATTTATCTTATTCGGCTCCATAAGGGAGTCGTTACCGATTCGGGACATCGGCTCTGGAGGCATACAGCCGGTGAGAAGCCGATACATTACTGCCGCAACTGCATAGACGTCCGTCCATGTTCCTTCCCACTCACTTGCAGAATACTGCTCGGGAGCTGAGAAGCCGTCATATAGCTCGGGTGCCAGATCGGTATTTACAGTTCTTATCTCGGGGATTGCGAAGCCGGTGAGCATCAGCTCGCCCTTGTCGGTGACTATGATGTTGTCAAGGCAGATTCCTCTGTGCAGAATTCCGGCGTTATGTATGCACGCCAGTGTCGTTAAGAGCGGCGGGAAAAGCTTTCTTACCTGATCCCAGCTGAGTTCGCCTGCGTTATCCTGCAAGTATTGCCGGAGGGTTATTCCATCAACATGCGGGAATACTGCATAAACAGTGTTATTAGCAGTGAACATATCGGTAGGTGCTACGATATGGGACATCGTCCTGAGCCTTGCCAGGGACTTATTGAGCTCGGCAAACTCGGACATGTAGTTCTTATACTGGACCACATAGTTCTGGTCGACGATGAGTTCAGTGCCACCTTTTGCTCTCTGACAGATAACATCAGGCATGTATTCTTTTATTGTAACTTTAACGGATTCCGTGTTGTCGTATCCTATATAGGAAGCTGACTCGCCGTTACTCTTTATGAGCTTTCCTACAATATATCTCGAATCCAAAACTGTTTTGGGCTGGAGATATGAGGGCAGATTTCCGGCTGTTACGCTCAGTCCGCAATTAGGGCAGACATCCTGACCCTCCATCAAAGGCTCCATACAGCCCATGCACAGCATTTTATACTCACTCATTAACTGATTCGTTCCTTTCAGACTCCTATACGGGTCCACAATGATACATGATATTATTTTACCAACAGAAATCCAAGTTGTCAATGAGGTTTTTAAAACTGTCACCCAGTTGTAACCGAGTTGTAACTATTTGAACACAGCTACTTTGTTTTGTCCCAACTGCGGGGGTTGAAATTTATAATATTTTGGTGTATAATGATGGGAAAGCTTTTTTCAAAGGGGTGAGCCCATTGCGGAAGATCGCAAAACTATTCCAATCGAAAATATTCGTTGCTGGATTCCTGGTTCTCCTGCAACTTGCAGTTATTCTCTTGTTCGTCAACTATCTTGCAAATAAGTTCTTCTGGTACTATGCCCTGTCTATCGTGCTCGCAGTTATCGTTGCACTCGATATAACCAACGCAAATATGAACACGTCATTCAAACTGGTGTGGATGATAACGGTGCTCATCTTTCCTATCATTGGAACTCCTTTGTATCTCATATTCTCTAAATCAAGAAACAGCCGGCGGATCGGCAAGCGTTTCAAGAACTACCGGGAGATGATGCGACACACGATGCCATCGGAGGAGGACAACATCGCTGAGATTGCGGAAGACGACCCGAAAATTGCCCGGAATCTCAAATACATTGAAAAGACAGCTTTTGCGCCGGTTTACAAGAACACTTCTACGAAGTATTTTTCCGTGGGTGAAGAATACTATGCCCAGCTTCTTCGGGAGCTCAACCGTGCGGAGAGATTCATATTCATAGAATACTTCATCATCGAGCCGGGAAAGATGCTTGATTCGGTTATAGATATCCTCAAAGAAAAGGTCTCTGAGGGCGTTGAGGTAAGATTTATGTATGACGACCTAGGTTCTGCCTCGAAGATTCCGAAGGACTATGAGAAGTATCTCCAGTCGCTCGGATTCAGCGTGTCGGTCTTCAATAGAATCAGACCGTCACCGGATACCTTCCTCAACTACAGAGACCACCGGAAGATTGTCGTTATAGATGGCAATACTGCCTTCACCGGCGGCATAAACCTTGCAGACGAATATATTAACGAGGTTCAGCGCTTCGGGCACTGGAAGGACACCGGCATCATGATCAAGGGCGACGCCGTCACGAAGATGACAGAGACGTTTCTTCAGCTCTGGCACTATTCCCGCGGAGAATCGACCGTCGACTATGCCGACTATCAGAGCACCGAGAAGTGCGAGTCTGACGGCTATGTCCAGCCGTTTGCGGACGGTCCTTCAATGGATGACCAGACAGTTGAGCTCTGCTACATGGGCATGATAAATTGTGCCACGAAAAACCTCTATGTAATGACGCCATACCTGATTCTTGACGGCGAGATGGTGACGGCTTTGTGTCACGCCGCAAAGAGCGGAGTCGACGTGAGAATCATAACACCAAAGATTCCCGACAAGAAGCTTGTCTTTGCGGTTACGCGTTCAAACTATAGAACGCTCCTTGATTCCGGCGTCAGAATCTACGAATACACCCCTGGCTTCATCCACGCGAAAACCGTCTGTGCCGACGGCAAGGTGTGTGTAGTCGGCACCGCAAACTTCGACTTCCGGAGCTTCTATCTCCACTTCGAGAACTGCGTCCTGACTTATAAATCCAGCTGTGTCAAGGATGCTGAGGCGGACTTCATCAAGACGATGAACAAAAGCGAAGAGGTTACTGTTGAGTGGCTCAATAAGCGTGGAGCGCCGTATAAACTACTGCAGGCGGTGCTCAAAGTATTTTCTCCATTAATGTGAGGCATATATGAACATTATTTTCAGAAAAATGGAATATGGCGACAGGGACGAAGTGCTTTCAATGATGCGGGTGTTCTACCGCTCGGCGGCCGTCTATACAAACGGCTCGGAGGAGATTTTTGCAAACGATTTCGACAACTGCGTCGGCGACTGCCCGTACCTGGAAGGCTACATCTTCTTGTCGGACGGAGAAGTCTTGGGGTATTCCATGATTGCGAAGAGCTTTTCCACCGAGTTCGGCAAGCCGTGCATCTGGGTGGAGGATTTGTACCTGAAAGAATCTGAGAGGGGCTTGGGAATCGGCAGTCGGTTCTTTGACTATCTTGAAGAGCAGTATGCAGACCGGGACGTCATCTTCCGGCTGGAGGTTGAGAAGGAGAACGAGGCGGCTGTGCATCTGTACAGGAAAATGGGGTATGGGGAGCTACCGTATCTTGAGATGAAGAAATAATTTAAGAGCGACCTTTTGCGGGGGGTCGCTCTTTTTGTGGCTGGTTGCTTGCTTTTCTTGTTCTGAAATGATATACTGTCTCTTGAAAGGGCGTGAAGAGTTGCAATGGCTGAAATAAGACAGGCACAGAAAAAGGATGTATCAAGAATTGCAGAAATCCTCGTTTATTCCAAAAGATTGAATTACCGCCCAATTTTTCAGGATGACAGCTACTCGTTTGGCGAATTGCAAGTGTTATCTGTTGCAAATGAATATCTTGCAAATAAAAATCCTCTTGAAGAAACGTGGGTGTATGAGGATGGCTTTGTTAAAGGGCTTATCCAAATCTGCGGTCAAGAGGTTAAAATACTATATGTAGACAGCTTCTTCACAAATGAGGGAATAGGCGGAAAGCTTTTAGATTTTGCAATAGAAAAATTTGATGTCCGATATTTGTGGGTCTTGGAGAAAAATATGCGAGCGATTGCTTTCTATAGTCGTCACGGCTTTGAACTAACAAACACATGGCAGTATGAAGAAGGAACAACAGAGCGTCTACTGAGAATGGAACGCCGAGCTTAACATAGTAATAATATCAAGAAGCGACCTTTGACGGGTCGCTCTTGCTTTTATTGTTCTGATATGGTATACTTAATATAGAGGTGAACAAAATGGATAGTATTATCGGCATCGGGCAAAATGATGTTATGAAAAGCTTTACGAAAACAGATGATATTCTTAAGGATATGTGTGGAATTATCGAATCTGCGCAAAATTCCGCATATCGTGCTGTTAATACCGCACTTATTCAAAGAAACTGGTTGATCGGATACAGAATTGCAGAAGAAGAATTAGAAGGTGGCGAAAGATCCGAATATGGCTTAAAAGTCATGAAGAAACTTTCGAAAGAACTTACCGACTTGTATGGCAAAGGTTATGACAGAAGCAATCTTTATCATTTTCTGAATTTCTACAAATGCTTCCCAAAGATATTCGACACAGCGTGTCGACAATCTGCGCCACTGCTCACTTGGTCACATTACAGAACATTATTGCAGGTTGAAGATAAGACCGCTCGCGACTGGTACGAAAAAGAAGCTGCAGAGCAAACATGGAGTGTGCGTACGCTACAAAGAAATATCTCATCACAGTACTATTACCGTATGTTGCAAACGCAAAACAAAGAGCTTGTTGAAAATGAAATGAAACAGCTTACGGCTGATTATCAAATGGATAAGTTGGAATTTATCAAAAATCCGGTGATTGCTGAATTTTTAGGCTTATCCCCAAATTCCGATTTCACAGAGAGTGAATTGGAGTCGAGTATTCTTACCAACCTTCAAAAGTTTTTAATGGAACTCGGCAAGGGGTATGCCTTCGTTGCAAGACAGCAACACATTCATACAGAGAAGCAAGATTATTTCATAGACCTTGTATTTTACAACTACATTCTCAAATGCTTTGTGCTGATTGACCTGAAAACGGAGAAAATCACCCATCAGGATGTTGGACAAATGGATATGTATATCCGAATGTACGATGAACTCAAACGCAGTGACGGAGATAACCCGACAATCGGGATTGTTCTTTGCTCAGATACTGATGAAGATATTGCGAGATATTCTGTTATGCATGGCAACGAACAACTTTTTGCTTCAAAGTACAAGTTGTACTTGCCGAGCGAGGAGGAGCTTCGTGCTGAAATTGAAACGCAGAAAGCCATGTTCTATTTGCAACATGAAAAAGATATGTAATGAAGAAATAATGTAAGAGCGACCTTTGACGGGTCGCTCTTTTCTCTCCCCTACTTTCATCCTTGAAGTTTCAAGCCATCCGGTTTAGTCAAATCCTCTAAAAGATTCCTCAAAAATCGGGGCTGTGATGATTTATTTTGAAATTTCTGAAATCAAGACTTGCAAAATCCGCATAATGTGGTATACTGTAACTTGTGCAAATCTTATTACCGTCAGGAGGCATATTAATGACATTTAAAAGCGAATATTTAGCCCGTGTCTATGATGACGTTTGCAAGAGAAATCCTAATGAGAAGGAATTCCTGCAGGCTGTCGGCGAGGTTCTGGAAAGTTTGGAACCCGTTGTAGAGCGCAGACCCGACATCGTAGAGGCGGGAATCATCGACAGAATTGTTGAGCCCGAGAGACAGATTATCTTCCGTGTTCCGTGGGTTGACGATTCAGGAAAAGTCAGAGTTAACCGTGGCTTCAGAATTCAGTTCAACTCCGCAATCGGTCCTTATAAGGGAGGTTTAAGACTTCACCCGTCTGTAAACGCTTCCATTATCAAGTTCTTGGGCTTCGAGCAGATTTTCAAGAACAGCCTTACCGGTCTTCCCATGGGCGGCGGCAAGGGCGGCTCCGACTTTGACCCGAAGGGCAAGTCTGACGCAGAGGTTATGCGTTTCTGCCAGAGCTTCATGACTGAGCTTTCAAAGCACATCGGTGCTGATACCGACGTTCCCGCTGGCGATATCGGAGTCGGTGCAAGAGAAATCGGCTACATGTTCGGTCAGTACAAGAGACTTCGCAACGAGTTCACCGGCGTTCTTACCGGCAAGGGACTCAGCTATGGCGGCTCTCTTGCAAGAACAGAAGCTACCGGATTTGGTCTTTGCTACTTCACCGAAGAGATGCTGAAGTGCATGAAGGGCGAATCCTTCGAGGGCAAGACAGTTGTTATTTCCGGTTCCGGAAATGTTGCTATCTACGCTTGCAAGAAGGCTACTGAGCTCGGCGGCAAGGTTGTTGCAATGAGCGACTCCAACGGTTACATTGTTGATCCTGACGGTATCAAGCTCGACGTTGTCAAGCAGATCAAGGAAGTCGAGAGAGGCAGAATCAAGGAGTATGTCGAGAGAGTAGACGGTGCTACCTACACTGAAGGTTGCCATGGAATCTGGACTGTCAAGTGCGACATCGCTCTTCCCTGCGCTACTCAGAACGAGCTCGACGGCGAGAGTGCTGATGCTCTCATAGCAAACGGCGTAATCGCTGTTGCTGAGGGTGCAAACATGCCTTCTACTCCCGAGGCTATTGCTAAGCTTCAGGCGGCTGGAGTTATGTTCGGTCCCGCAAAGGCGGCAAATGCCGGCGGCGTTGCAGTTTCCGGTCTTGAAATGTCCCAGAACTCCGAGAGACTCAGCTGGACATTCGAGGAAGTCGACGGCAAGCTCCACGACATCATGGTAAACATCTTCCACAACGCATACAACGCTTCCAAGGAATACGACCACGAGGGCAATCTCGTTATGGGTGCCAATATCGCAGGATTCCTTAAAGTTGCTGATGCTATGAAGTGGCAGGGTGTGGCGTACTAAACTGAGCTGAAAAGAAATAATAAAAGGCGGCTTCTGAGACAGAACCGCCGTAAAGTCAACCCCCAAGTGCCCAAATAGTGCAAAAAAGTTTTTAGCCAAAAATTTGACTTGTATTTAATTTTCCAGTATGCTATTTAGCCACGCCTCAGCGACATCTGCGGCGGAGCAAAATCCAAACATTTTTCGTGGGTAATTATTAGTCCAATCCTCGATTTTTTGGATTTCCTCCTCCGTGACATTTGTAAAGTCTGTTCCTTTTTGCTTCCATCGTCGAAGCATTCGATTCTGGTTTTCGTTTGAGCCTCTTTCGTTGGAACTGTACGGATGGCATCGATAAACCTGAGTGCGCTTTTCGCCTGTAAACACGCTCCTCTCGATTCCGTCGACATCCATAAACTCCGAACCATTATCAACTGTGATTGACTTGAATATCTGCTTAAATTTCTCGGTGCCGACCTGTCTTTCGATTTTGTCGAGTTGTTTGACGACACTTTCAGATGTCTTGGAAGGCATAAGGCGGAAGAGCTCATCCCGACTCTTTCGCTCTGTAAGAGCGAGAACCGTTTTCTTTGTTTTCTTTTTACCCTCAACCGAATCCATTTCCCAATGCCCGAAATCTTCACGCCTGTTGATGCTTTCCGGGCGTTGTCTATGCTCGTGCCTTTAGGCGCACGGGAACCTCGCTTTTCTTCGTCCTTCTTTTTCTTACCCTTATTTTTCTTAATTGGAAGGTCGGCGTTGGATATGGTGAGAAAAACGCCATCGTTGATATATCGATAGAGAGTGGTTTTTGAAATGGTGGTATTGAACTTTAAGCCTTTTTGCTTGATTTCTCCGAGAACCGCTCCGGGTGAATATCTTTCGACGGAAATCTTATACTCGATGTAGGCGGCAAATTCATGGTCGTTACCGATTTTTAAACCGGTGCCTTTGGCGGTAAGATGTTCTTCATATTTCTTTTGAGCAATATCTGCACTGTAACGTGTATCTGTAGTATAATCGGTATTAAGGTGAGTGTAAGCTCCACGCTTCAGCTCACGATAAATAGTACTGGTGTCAACTCCTAATTTTTCTGCCATAACTTTTGCCGGAACTTCGGCTTTATCCCATGCTTCTATCTGTAGCCGTGCTGTGTATGTTAAATGTTTGTAGCCCATGATTATCTCTCCATTTCTTTTGATAAAGCAAAGCCCGCTCACTCGGAACGGGCTTTTTGTCATTCGTTTGTGTTCCTGCCACAAAGTTCATCGAGGGAAACTTCTAAGGCGTTTGCTAATAGTATTGCGGTTGATACTTTGCATTCGTCATTTTTCTCGATATTTTGAATTGTCCGACGTGGTACTCCTGAGAGCTGAACGAGTGCCGGAACGCTTAATCCTCGCTCAGTCCGTATCTTTTTCAGATTCATGATTGTTCCTCTTTTTTCTGTTGTACAGAATAACTGCATAAATAAGTTTGGCTAATCCAATACAGAAGAAATAAATTGCTAAAAACTTCAATGCTGTCATAGTTGACAATGGCAAAGCTTTATGTTATAATATCGGTGTTGGGCGAGGCGGTTTCCCGCCCCGCTGTTCTCACTTAGCTGAAGAGCAAATGCTCAATCAACATCAGCAAGAAACCGATTAAGAAATCTACAGTCGCTTGAATCAGGAGCCAAACTATCTTCATGCGAATTGCAGATTTCTTTTTTTGCTCTGTCATCGTTTTCACCTCCTTTCGATGTATTTATTATAGCACCTTTTAAGGTGCTTGTCAAGCCCTTTTTCAAAAATTTTTTCACTTTTTCTTACTTTTTTATTGCTTCCTGGGCTGATATCTGCTATAATTTAAGCACTACACAAATTTAATAATCATCGCTATGTGTACCCGCTTTTCCTTTGGTAAAAGTGTGGGCTTGCTTTGCATTTCTTTGGGTGCATATGGCGTTTGAATTTGTGTGGTTACGATTCAAGCTTCACATTTTTGCAGTGTGCGGCTTCGGTCGCACACTTTTTATTTTTACGGGGTGTTACCATGAAGAAAATCAAGAAAAAGAAAAGCAAGAAGTTTGTTGTCGGGGTAGTGTTGATTGTTATCGGCGTAATCGGTCTGTTGGGTGTATTCACCGGGACGGAGGATGTCGGGTCTCTTATCGGCGGGAGCTTGGCGTTTATCGCCGTCGGTGTTCTGTTGCTGATTCTGGACAAGAAATTCCCTGCCAAAGCGAAAACGGCGGCGGTTAAAAAGCCGTCTGTTCCGGACGGACAAATAAACTATAAGCTATTTGATGACATTATGGGCGATTCCGTACTCATGTCTCAATACGAAAACGATATAGCGATGCTCGATTCGGGCACGATTGCCGGAAAAGGCGGAAAGAAGCTTGACTTCGTACCCGAGCCGACAAACGAATATGACGATAAAGCCGTCATGATTATGTTAGACGGCAACAAAATCGGCTATGTTTACCGCCGAGGCAATATCCAAAGCATGATTCACGACTACATAAGAAAAGGCTGGACGTTTTACGGGTATCTCAATAAATACTCGATAGCCGAAAATAAGGCTACATATAAAATCGGCTTCTATGTGCCTTTGTCGAGGTTTGAGTCGAAAAAGTTTAAACTCACCAAAACAAAAGGAAAAGAAGACGCTCTTAACGAATGCACTCTTTATGGAGACGACCTGACCGTTGAGTTTGACGATGAGACCGAGAGCTATGTTGTATCTAATGCGATTGCGAACGATATCGGAGTACTGCCCAAATCGGCACATGAATGGATAGAAGAGAATGGCTACGACAGAATCGTTGGCATTCTGGATTCAGACCAAAGCGATGGCTTGAAAGCCACGATATACTTAATTTCAAGATAACGCAAAAAATAGCCTGCTCGATTGAGCAGGCTATTCCTTATCTGTTTGTTATTCAGCGTCAGCTACGATTTCGGCTTCGGAATCGGTCGAGTTAAAGGCATCGTTAAACGACCCGACCGCCGCCTCTATTAGCATACGCATCTCGATATCGGAGATTGTTATGCCTTTTTCTTCGAGCATCTGAGACATAGCCTCAAGAGCCTTTGTCAGCTTTTCTTCACCGTCCAAATCGTCATAGAGCTGTTCGACTGCAACGACAACCGTCTCGGCGACCTGCTTCTTCGTCTTGTCGTTTGCATATTTCTGATAAATGTTCTTGACTGCGACTCCGAGATAGCCTGCAAGTGCTGTAAGGACGGCATAGAGTATTGCCGTGCCATAGTCGGATATGAAACTTTTGATGATGTCCATGTTGAGCCTCCTATTTCAAATTGTTGAGATTCTTCGATGTGATTATTTTTGCATAATCCTTATACGCATAATCCTGGTCGAGCCTACTTGTATAGACCGTCGGCAATATCACGGAGGACGAATATTGCCAGATGCCATAATTGCCGGTGTAGTACTTAGAGATATTTGCCTTTGCACTGACATAAGCCGCACACCAGACATCAAAGCTTTTAAGCCTTGCTATATCAAACTTAGAGCCGAGCCACGAAGCCGAACTGTAAAGCATAACATAATATCCGGCATCCTCGACACGCTGTAACCATGTCTCGGCGATGTCGGTGCGAAGTGCCTTTGTGAGTGATTTCTGACAAGTGTCCTCGATGTCATAGGCGACCGGATATTCAAGGTGCTTGCCTTTCACCCACGACAGAAAACAGTCTGCTTCTTTTTTGGCATCGGCGACGGTTGTCGCATAGCTGTAATGATACGCACCGACCTTCAGTCCAGCGTCGATAGCTCCCTGATAATGAGACTCGAACGCCGTATCTTTTTGTGTTATGACTTTGCCATAGCCTGCTCTCGCTATAACAAACGTATAGTCGAGTTCCTTCAGCTTGTCAAAGTGAACCTTTCCGGCTGATTGATGCTTCGAGATGTCGATGCCTTTGTATATTGCCATTTTTAATCGTCCTTTCTTTTAGATAAGTCTTGATATAAGCGTGACCGCCAGTGTAAACGCCGCACCGATACCACCGCTTATAAGGTAGCCTTTGATTGTGCTTACGAGCTTTTTTGCCTTTTCTCCGTCTTGTGCTTCCAATGCTGTGATTCTCTTTGCCTGCTCTTTTTGAGCGTTATCAAGGGCTCGAAGGTCGATTTTTTCGATAGCCTGCAGACGTTGAGATTCTTCTTTTTGGGATTCAAGCATTTCTGCAAGTGTCGAGTAGATTCTCTCGATACTCTGATTCTGAAGCTTCAAGGTAGCGTTCATTTCGGCACTTTCGTGCTGAGTACCTTCAACTGCTTCAAGCCTGTTTGAAAGCCTTTTGTCCTCGTCGTGAAGTCGCTCGAATTTCTCTTCGATAAGCCTTTCCAGCTCTTGCTTTTCATAGTGGTTTACCGGTGTTTCCATTTTCTTATCCTCTCTTTATGATTATTGTGTAGACCTCATCGTCATCGACATCGGTATATTTCCGACACTCTCTTTCGAGGTAGTCCTTATCCCTTTCGATGTCTTCAAAGGATTTTGTCGGTGTTCCGAGGTATAATGCAGTAAGATTATAGACAACTCCCCAGAGTGCCGATATGATATCAAGCTTAGTCATTGCTGATTGCCGCCTCGACGTCGGCACGCCATTTCGGCGGAACGTCCTCGATGGTGATTTTGCCCATGCCAATCTGTAACTTATAAAATCTGATCACGATTATTCACCTTCCTTTGACGCGACATATTCAATGAAAGCCTCTTCGAGTGCTTCTACTCTTTCCGCCAACGTAGGGTTGCTGACAGATTCCTCGCCGGTGTCCTCGTCGATGGTTGTGCCGCCATTCTCGAAAAGCTCGTCAAAGCTTTCGGCGACATCCTCCTCACTGAGGCTTGTCCTGAAATAGACCTCGTCGGCTTCGTATTGGGTTCCAGACTCACCGTCTTGCTCACCCTTGACCTCGGCGATGTTTTTCCGGAGCCAGACATCTGCAAGCTCTGAGTCAGGCAATGGCATATACTGCATTGTCTCCGGCTTTTCCGTGTATTGTGTCAACTGTGACATTTAAAATCATCCTTTCGTTTATACTGACTATTTGTCCGGCTGTCCTAAAGACCTTATACAGATTGAGCTTGTGCATAATCTTATAATTTCTGAATTTCAGCGTTTTCTTTTTCTGTTTATAGTAGCCTTTAAAGGCTGATAGCCACCGGGCTTGTCTGAGAGACATCCCGTGCCGGTTGCTCCTCTGAGCCGTTCGCCGTGAGCGGATAAATACCCGAGGTCTGATGCCGACCGTGCCGTCTGCTCTTACAAGATAGCCCATCATGTCTATAGGTGTCTTTTCTAACTCTTGTATTTGCCAGAGAGGCTTGATGTCAACCCCAATTTCGGTCTTTGCAAAAGTATCTATTTTTCTGACCGCCTGCTTTAGGCTCGACCGTGAGCTCGACGTGAAGAGCATATCGTCCATGAAGAAAAGCCCGTGAGTTATAAGCTTTATTTTCTTATCCCGTCGTGTCTTGGTGAGCGACATCGCATATCTGTATACGAAAGACAATAGATATTGTGCCGCCTGTTGAGAGACCAGTGCTCCAATCATAAAGCCTTTGTAACCGTTGACCTTATGAGAGTTTAAAAGCGTTTCCCATAGTCAGAGAATATCTTTGTTTTTGCAATCCCGGCGGAATCGCCTCATAAACATCTCGGTGCGGAGCGACGGATAGCATTGCTTAACGTCGAGCTTGACGTGTTCCTTACATTTCCGACTGTATCTGTAGCCGTGCTCTTTGGCGTATTCCGCCGCCCGGTTGTCTCTCTGCACCCAAGAGCTTATCATTGCAGTGCCGTAGACCTGACCTCGGTTTCGGATGCTCGAGGCTTGCTGTGGTACAATCCGGCGGTTCCAGATATCCTCACACGACCGAATAGCGATATAGTCGAAAATCTGTTGCATTGCAGATTCTCTTCCAATTTGTCTCCATTTCAGAGATGATTTATCCTGCCTGTACTGTATAACCACCGGAGATAGCTTCAAATCTCTATTTTTGATTCTCTTAGTGGCTTCTTTGGCTATACGTCTTTTTGGCTCTTCGAGTAGGCTTAAATCGCCGTTTACGGCTTTGCGGTAGTCCTCTTTTGTCATACCGCCGACTGTAAGAAGAAGCTCCTCAAAGTCACGCCGCCTTTTGTGGCGGTCTATACACTCTCCGACCCAAGGCAAAATTGTATTGACATCGGTAATATCAATCTGTTTACAACTACTTTTCATTCCGCCTATGTGTTTCTTTCTGTGACGTTTGCAGGACGTTCAACTTGATTTGTTTACCAGCCCTGAGGCTTCGTTCGTCAATTTTCCCCGCAGGGTAGGTGTGCCGTATCGGCACGTGTTGCTGTTTTCCACAACCGCCTTGCATTGTACTGCCTCTAAATCAAAACACAGAATTCCGGGCGACGATGTGCCAGGTCGCAGACGAGACGCCGTGGTTACCGTGGACGCCAGACAAGCCACCAGTACCGGAGCCGTTGTTCAAGTTAGCACGGGCGAGCCATTCTCGAATACCGGTAGCATTTGAATTCATGTAAATGGCATCACGGGTATATGTGGAGCTCGAACCGCCAATTTCGATTGGGAACATAACACCTTCAGATTCGCCAAGCTTTTTGATGTAATTCCAGCCATCCGAGCTCGGCTGTTTGAGGATGATTCCGGTCGCTATGTAGTTAGCTGTGATAGAGCTTGCGAGGTTCGCAGACGACTTGACGACATAAGGCTCATAGTAATAGACCGATTCGTCCTCTTCATCCTGATAGAGTTTGAGGATGACATCCGAGATAACCTCATATCCGCCGTTCATGATTTCGATTCCCTGAATCTTTGCCGGATATTTGCCACTGGTGCAGGATTTCGGCGAGCCGTCATTGCCTAAAACGCAATCTGTCGAGCCTGTTATCCAATGCCATGTGGAAATATAGGTCGTGCCTTCGGTCGCTGTACCGTTTGCTGTTGTGTCGAAGCTGTCAAGGTCTACATAGACCGCCGAGTATTCGGTATCATCTATGGTAACACTCTCTATTGCCGTGATAAGACATCCAGTGTTTGTAGATGTGCTGTATATAGCCGCCGTTCCTCTGTCAAGCGGTGAGCTTGCAGACGAATTATAGTAGCCGACAATAACACTCATTCCGACTTCGAGATTTGCGGCGTTTGCAGTTGTTAGGATGATTCTCTGCACACCGGTCTCGGAGACCTGTGCCGGGTACTGATAATTCAAATTAACGCAACCTTGTACAATACCATCAAGAGTAAGACTTGCATACTTGACTTCAACCATAATCTTCAGGAATGCATCATCAGCCGAGGTTGTTCCGGAGTACTGAGTGCCGTTTTTATGTGCAAGAGTGATAAGAGACGATTCCGAAGTCCATGCTGTCGGAATCAACCCTGCACATGCTGTCATTAAACCATCTGTTGTATGAGACAGGTATTTGACGTGGAGCACCCACTGTCGGAAATTGCCGTCGGGGTCTACCGCTTCCGCTAAAGGCTTGACCGGATAGGGAACATTGCTGTTTGCTGAGTAGACTCTTGTGTAGGTGTCGTCTGTTTCAACCCTGCAAGTCCATGCTGACATCTGCAATACGCCGACATAAACGGTCGGGTCGTAACGCTTGAAGTTATCCGTTATGCCGTCAATCGCTGTAATGACCGGTCGGAGGGTGTCTGCGTCGACGTAGAAGTTACAATCGGTTATTGCAAACAGCGGGAGACCTTCGTAATCATCCTGACCTTTGACCGTGTCGGTGGACGGAGTGCACGTCAAATCTGCGTGGTCGCCGCCTTTGGTTCCATAGGTTACCGCCGACACGTCCGGCTGATAGAATTCGGTTGTAGCTATCCATTCGCCGGGACGGGTTGCCGAATACCATTCATCAACCAGTGCTGTGAGACCGGTATCTGATACGGCGTTTACACCGCTTATCAAGAACCACTTTCGCATTACGTCTTTGTATGTAGCAAGTGTGCCGTCGAGAGAAGCTATAAGAGCGGCTTTGGCATTTGTTGAAGCACCTTCAGTAGCTAATTCGCAAGCCTCGGCGGCTTCATCGGCATTGGTAGCCGCCGTGTTAGCTTTATCAGCGGCTTCATTTGCCGCTTCGGTTGCATTGTTTGCGTTGTCTGTAGCAGTGTTTGCCTGCTCTGTTGCTGTTTTTGCTTCCTCTGTTGCTGTATTGGCATTTTCGGTGGCTGTATTGGCTTTAGCTGTAGCTTCATCCGCATTGTTTGCCGATGTGTTAGCCTTTTCAGCGGCTTCATTTGCCGCCTCGGTCGCATCCTCAGCATTTGCGATTGCGGTGCCGATTTCCGTCTCAACCTCTGAGACTGTTTCAAGTGCTTCAGACGCCTCTGCAAGAGCCTCGTCTGCAATACCTGATATATCGATTACTTTGTTCAACGCCTCGGTAAGAGCTGTGTATTCGTCGGTGCTCTCAATATCCGGGTTGACCGACACCGCCGTTACCTTGACGATAAACGGTACCGTTGTAAGGCTTGCATCGTCTGCATAGACTGTGACCTCGCACCGACAATTTCCGACCGCCGCAAGCATGTTTTCGGTGAGCTCCGCCGTAATGGTATAGTCATCGTTGATAGTTGCATCATTGAGGATATACGTCCCGTCGGGCTTCCGACATCTGAGTGTAGCTATAGCACCGTCCGGAATCTCGAATACCTCGCCGTTTGAGAGGATTGTAATCTTCACATAGCGTGAACCTTCGTCACCCTGCACGGCTGTGATATAGCTGAAATACATTTCGCCTGATAGGTCGACCGTGATTTCCTTGATATACTGCATGTCTATTCACCTTCCTTTGGTGTGGGATTTTCGGAAGCATGCTCTTGCTGTTCCTGCTGATAAGCCTCCCGTTCCTTTTGCACTGCGTTCATTCGTGACAATCGGACATCGTTCAAGATTTCAGTCATGATATAGTCAACAAGACAAGACGGCAATCCTGCCTCGTTGATGACCTTGATAATCTGACTTTTGGTGTCCTCGACTTTCGCATTGATTCCTAACATATTGAACCTCCTATTTATTCAGCGGTTGTGGTTGATGATGACCGCTGTGTTGACGTGGTTGTTTCGGGACATCTTATAGTCTCGTCTATTGCCTCTATATCCTCCTGAGTCCTTTCGATTGTACATGTTTCGTCGGAAAATACCTGATAGCCCGCCACCATGTATTCAAGGGCTTTATCTTTGTTAGCCCACACTCCATTACACTCGTCGAACTTGACAAAACTAATCATTGTGTACATTCCTTTCTGTTATAGAGATGTAACCATAAGCCCTTTTTGAAATTGGATATATGCACTTGAAAAGCTGCTCGGAATGCTTGCATAATCCCAATACCAAGTTGCCGACACGAGATACTCGGTTCCCAATAGGGACGAATATCGTGAGTCAAATTCGATATTGGTGAGATATTGAATCGATGTGTAACTGGACACACCAGTAAGAACCGTTATTCCGCCCGTACAGCCGTAGTAGTAACTGCCTGCCGCATATTTCACATTTAGGTAATCCGCATTGAAATTGAGCATTGTTGATGTCAGTGTGTTCATATCCGCCTGCATTACCATAGCGTTATATGTTTTTGTTATTCCGTCCACGGTGAAGGTTTGGTTAGGAACCATTATAAGCGCACCGACTGTTGTGCCTCCGTAACTTCCTGTAAGCCAGCCACCATATAACTGCATTTTGTAACTGTCATCCGAGCCGGATGTAAAAGTACCGGTTGCTGAAACCTCGCCATTTGTTGTAAGCTTGAAGTTATCGGAATTGATGCTTATAGAGTTTGAATCGAAAGAGATGACGCCTGATTCAATGGTGATACTGCTTGAATCCATTGCAAATCTGGAACGGATTTCGCCGGTTTCAACGTAGCTTTCCAAAGCCTGATTCAAATCATCATCTGTCGGATAACCTTCAAGCGTTTCGGTCGTGACATACTTTTCTGAAACTTCAAGCAGGATATTGCCTTCGGAGATTTCAAGTATGGTTTCGATTTCAGTTTTTGTCGAGTAATCCTGTAGTGTGGTGTCGACATCGCTCCCGGTAACCCAACTGTCACCGGAAAAGGTGACCTTCGATGTGTCGATGTTGGCTATAGTAAGCCGTGAGCCGTCAATCGTCCCGGAAGTGATACTGTCCGCTGATAGGTTGATAACCTCGACTTCGGCGGCATTGAGTGTGCCGGTGGCGATGAAATCGGCGACGATAAGACCATCTGAAGTGATAGCTGTTGCATATTCGCCGTTGTAGCCGGTCGAACTGAATCCGAGACCGCCGGAGTTCCAACGCCAGACGTTTTGTGCCGTCGTTATATCGTCGGTGTCAAGAATAAGAATCTCTTGCGGATTGTTCGGCGGGTTTAATACGACATTGCCGCCGCTCTGACCGGTGATTGCGGCTGTTGCTTTTGATATAGCCGCATTGAGCTTCAGAGTCTGGCTGACCTCTTGATTTTGGATTTGAGATGCAATTTCGTCTGAAAGACCGTTGAGGTTGTCTGCAAGATTTGCCGCCGCATCTCCGAGTTCGATTGATGTGTATCGTTCACCTAAAACGTCATAAACCGTCTTGATAACCTTTGCCGTCGCCTCGATGCCTAAATCCTGATAGTAAACCGTGACAGTGTCGCATAGGCTGACACGTTCCAGTAGCTTATAGCTTTCGTATTCGGGACTATCCCAAAGGCTCTTGAACGATACGGTTATATTTACCGACGGCTCATCGAAGCCGCTTGTCGACATCCACGATGTGACTTTAGCTCTTAATGTGTCCTCGGTTATGGTTTCGCCATCGTCGAAAAGCTCGGTGCAGTCCTTAATATAGACGCGCTGGTGCGCATAAAGGCTTGCATTGTCGCTATATATTATCTTTTCAGATAGCGTAACCGTGACTTCTTCGGTGTCCTCGTCGGCGTATGTGGCATAAGGGTATACAGCGGTGTAGGTTTCCGAGATACTTTTTCCTGCGTGACATCGGTAAGATTCTTACCGTATGCAATCCTGATGCCTGTGTCACTTCCTCGGGATTTGAGGAGCTTAACCACGAAATTATCAAATTCAAACTCACCTCCAAATGTGTCGAGAATAGACCCGTCCGTTCCACCGAGGGCATTCCGGATAGAGATATTCTCGAATGTGCAGGAACCGACCGTCTCGATGTCGCTATAGTAGCTGAAATCATGGCTTATAAGGCTTCCGGCAAAGAGCTTCGCCAATGCAGGCTGACACTTCAAGCTGTCAAATGTGACATATTCGACTGGAATTCCGCTCAATATGTACGAGATATGCTCGCAGTAGAAGGTGACTTTGCCATTAATCGGCTTTGATGATTTGTATATCCTGAAAAGCTGTAGGTCAGATGTCTCATTCGGCTTCAGCTTTACGATGCAGTCTTCAAGAATCTCCGAGTAGAGCTGACCGGTTATAGAATATACAAATTCAGCCTCGAAGCTCCCGTTCCGGTTTTCCGTGACCGTGCAGGATATGCAATCGACAAGATGACCGATTCCGTTATGCGTAAAATCCGTCTCTGTAGGCTTGTATAGGATTGGTATCATAGCGACCTCCACCTCGGAATAATCGTTATACTTTCGACATCGCCGACAAATGAAATCTCATTCTGACCGGGTGCAAGTGTCGGGAAATCGACAAAAGAAATCTTGCTGTTTTCAAGTGTATTGCCTTTGTATGCGCTCATAAGCTCGCCGTCAATCTCGATATACTCCTCGACATCCTCGAAGTAGAAAGAGGTATTGCCATTATCGTTACTTATCATGAGTGTTATGTCGCCGTCGCCGGTAATCTTGATATAAGGCACCGAATCGAAATCCTCAGGATTATAGACGCTTCCTTCTTCGGTCAGAGTGATTTCTTTCTGACCGTCGAGAAGGTACTTATACGGCTTGCAGTTGAACGTGAGCGTTGCGGTTCCAATTTGCAAAAGCAAATCCGTAACGCTTATATTTCCCGAGAACGCCGCAAGCCTGTAATAATTAGGCTCGTAGGTGTCGCAAAGCTTATAATAATTCGCTGATTTCGTAAGCCATGCCGACATCTTTTTGACCGTCTGAGCGAGAGGGAACACGTCATCGGTGAGGATAACGCTATACTCTTTCGTGACGTTGTTATAGCGACCGTTGTCGGCCAAGACATCGCCGCTCCGCCCACTCACCGATGTAAATTCAATATCACGCTCGGCAATGACAAAAGGTGGTGTTTCTGCAATGAGAAGACCGAAATCGTCATATGACCTTTTGCCGTTATATTCAAACTGATTCGGTCTTATCATGCAAACACGCTCCCTCTACGTCTGACATATTCCTCCGCCACTTTCATTCCTTCCTCGATGAGCTCATTGAAATCGGCTTGAGAATTGTTGTTAAATTCGTGTATCTCGAAATGCAATCCGCCGAGCGATACAGTTCCCGCCGCCGTGCTTTCGGACGATGAGACCGAAGCCCGCTCTGTGGTAGCTGACAATCCCGCAGATACTTTCATTTCTTCCGCTTCCAGCGTGGCTGTTACGCCACTTGTCACGGATGATAGGCTTTCGTTCAAGGTGTCCTGAAGATTCGGCGTTTCAAACTCGACACCGACCTCAATGCCCTTAATCAGGTTTTCACCGATTAAATCCCGGAATAAGGTTGACGGCGAATTGATGCCGAAGAAGCTCTTGATATTGCCGACCAAATCGTCGCAAAAGCCCGAGACCTTTCCCCAAAGCCACGAAGCCGCGTCGCTGATTCCTTCCCAAAGACCTTTGACGAGATTTAAGCCACATTCCGCAATCTCGGGAATGGATTCGGTAAAGGCGGTTTTAAGACTATCTATTATTTGAGGAACTGCTTCTATTATTGCACTTATAATCTCCGGCAGATGCTCGATAAGAGCTACAAACAGCTCAACGCCTGCCTGAATAATCTGAGGAAGGCTGTCTGTGAGTGCCTCAAGGATCGCCTCAATAATCTCCGGAATGGCATCGATAATGGTATCAATGATAGTCGGAAGATTATCTATCAGCGACACAAGAAGCTCAACGCCAGCGTCTATCATTTCTGGAATGGAATCGGTAAGTGCAGTAATTATGCTGTCAATCAGCTCTGGCAAAGCCTCGACAATCGTCTCAATGATAGTAGGAAGATCCTCAATCAAAGCTGTCAGCAGATCTATTCCAGCCTGAATGATGTCAGGAATACAGTCTGTAAGCGTTATGATTATATTTTCAATAATTTCGGGGAGGGCTTCAACAATTGTCTCAATAATTGTTGGCAGATCTTCGACCAAAGCCGTGAGCAGATCTATTCCCGCTTGAATCAAATCTGGAATGCAGTCTAAAAGACCATTCAGTATGCTGTCAATGACTTGTGGCAGAGCCTCAATAAGCCGTGGAATGGCTTGAACCAGCCCGTTAGCCAGTGATGTGATAAGGGTTATGCCCGCGTCAACAATGAGGGAGAGGTTATCAGTTATCGCCGTTATAAGCTCCGGAATCATGTCGACAAAAGCCTGAATAATATCCGGTAATGCCTCCGAAATGCCAGTTATAAGCGATGTTATAATCTCAATTCCGGCTCTAACAAACGACGGTAAATTCGTCGTAATAAACTTAATAACGGCTGTAATCAGTTGCATGATGACAGACGTAATCATGTCAACATTGCCTGTCAGGGTGTCCATCAACGATTGCAAAATACTTACTGCCGCATCTATAACCGACGGTAAACAATCAAGTATGGATTCCAGAAGCGTTGAAATAAGCTCGGGGGCTATTTCAAGTACGGAGCTTATAACCGTTTCCAAAACGTCGGTAACCTGAGGCAAAACGTCCTGCAAGCCATCAATTATGCTTTCAACACCTTCGGAAATCGCCTCTTCTGCGCCTTCCTGACCCGATAAAAGCAGTGAAAAGCCGTCCAGAACGTCGGATAAACCGGGCATAAACTCGGTGGCAATGCTGTTTTTGACGCCTGAGAAGGTATTTTGCAGGCGGGTGAGCGAATCTCCAAACTCTGTGCTTGCTGATACAGCATCTTCGCTCATGATAATGCCGTAATCGTAGGCTTCCTGTTTGAGAGCCTCCGTTTCTTCGGCAGTCATGTTGAGAACCGCCGCCATATCGGTGGCTGTTTTCCCGAGAAGGTCGGTCGCCGCTGATGTCCTTCCGGCGCCCGATTCCATATCCTGCAATGCGGATATGACAAGATCAAGCTGTTCTTCCTGTGAGAGGTCGTTCAAGTCTTCGAGTGATAGCCCGACGGCTTCCAATTTTGCCACCGCTGTATCTGAACCGTCCGCCGCGTCTGTGATAACACCCGAGAGGGTCTTCATACTTGTGCTCAGACCACTGGCATCAGCACCGCATAGCTCAAAGACATATGCCCACTCCTGATAGGCGTCGGTGCTGATACCGATTTTTTGCGCCGTCTTGTCGATTTCATCGCCCGCTTCGGCGGTTTCATTAACCATGTCCCAGATGCCGGAGGCAATTTCAGCTACACCATCTACAACCGAAGTAACGGCTGAAACAACCGCTGAGCATGCCGCTGTGGCAACCGATTTGAACGATTCCCAACCGCTTCCTGATTCTTCAGCTTTTTCGCCGGCTTCTTCAGCTTTTTCGCCTGATTCTTCAGCGTTATCACCGGTTTCCTTGAGCTGTTCGCCGGTTTCCTCAACCTGCTCACCGGTCTTTTCAAAATCGCCCCCGGTCTCTTCAACTGTATCTCCGGCATGGGAGGCTTTTTCCTGCATTGATGACAGTTGTGTTTCGGCACTTTGGAGAGCATTTCCAGCCGACATAACTTCTCTCTCAAAGGCTCTGTATTCTTCGGTTCCTATATCCCCATCCGCAAACTGCTTTTCAACCTGATCCTGGACATCGCCGAGGATCTCGAGTTTGTCGGAGGCGTTTGCAACCTGTTCCGCTAAAATCTGTTCTTTCTGTGCAAGTAATTCTGTATTGGTGGGGTCTAATTTTAAAAGCTTTTCGACCTGATTTAGCTCACTCTGTAGGCTTTTCGCCTGAGAATCGACATCTTTCAAAGCCGATGTAAGCTTCGTTGACTCGCCACTGATTTCGACGGTAATCCCCTTGATGCCGTTCGATGCTATGTCCTTACCTCCTAAACTTTTCTCTTAGCTTTTGCCGTTCCGGCTCGGTTGTGCTTAAACGCTTGCAGTCTTCAAGATACTTTCTGCCGCTTTCTGTCTGTAATTGCTTGTAGATAAATGCTTCACGCATATAGAACATGAAATCATCAATATAGAGTTCTTCGACATCGTAAAAGCTTATCCTGAGATAATCCGCAACCAATTTTTCGGCGTATGTGTCAACGCTGTATGACGGAACCGTACTATCCTGCCGGGGGTAGTACGGTATTTTTAGTTTGGGTTTTTGAGTGTTCCTGTGATGAAGCTGTTGTATTCACTTATGAGAGCCTTCATGTCATCAATGTCGAACATTTCTTCGAGCTCTCCCGGAGTGAAGACATAGCCTGAAATGTTATCAGACAAGATATTTGCCGATAACTCTAAAAGACCGTCAAAGTTGTTTTTGCTTTTGTCGTTCCTAAATTCGATAAGTTTCTCATAGAGCTTTTTCTTAGGCGGGCGGACAAGAACCTTTCTCCCGTCTTCGAGAGTAATCGCCATGAATTTCTTTTCTCTTTTTGTGTAATCGAGCATTTTAACAGACCTCCATAGTAAAATTTATATTGCACCTCAACCGGGGGTACCGGCTGAGGTGTGATTGGCATTAAGCCGAATTAAGCGGCTGACTTGATTTCTTCCTTGTAGATGATTCTGGTTCCGTCGCTGTCATGCGGGGCGGCTCTGAATTCGGCATCGACAACGGTCTCTTTATCCTTTGCAAAAGCAAGAGAGAAGCCGCTTTCGTTCTTACCGACAATAGTAACTCTGATGTCGCCGTCGACAGCGTCCTCATGGACAAAGTGCAGGACATAGAGCTTTTTATTTTCGTTGCCGATTCCGCCGATTTTGACGGTGCGAACCGTGTCGGTCTCAGTGACCTTTGCTGTTGCGCAAAGAGCCGCCAGAGTGTTACTGTTGAAGGTAATAATACCGGTCTTGAATTTCGCCTCTTCGGCGGTGAGAATGGTTTTCTCGACCAGTCCGAAGTCATCCGTTGCGGTGTAGAATGTCGGGCTGTATTCGAGCGTTGCGCCGCCCTGAATAAGACCGAGGATATTATCATCGGTTTCGAGTGTTTCATCGTTCGGGATTTCGTTATCATACTCTGAGTAATAGAGCTTACCGCTTCCCAAAACGATTCTGTCAATGTTATTGGTAGCCATGTTTAATTATCCTTTCTGATTTTCTCTGTTATCGTAAATTTGTAGGTCGTCTGATATAGAGCTTCGTCGGAATTAAATCGCTCTTCTTTTTCCCATTCAAAGGGATATAGAGCCCGCTCGATGGTTCTTTCAAGACCGGCGTCAAATTTATCGGTGTAGAGTTCTATCTCAATGTCTTTTCTCACTAGGAGAATTTTATAGTCCGCTCCACCTGCTTGCTCACCTGTCGCCCGATAGACGATGTAGGGCGGCTTTGGCGGGTGAGACGTTTTATAGTCCTTATACTGATAAAAGGCAAAGGGAATCCCGAGTGATTCGAGTATGCTTTCTATCAGCGGCTCTTTTCTTGACTCAGCCATTCTCTATTGCCTCCTTGATTAGTTTTGTAAGTTCTTCTTCTGCTTTCTCGACATTCGGCGTAATGTGCGGTCTAGCCTCAACCTGTCCGCCGTTCACTTTTGCGTGACCGTTTTCGAGAAGGTGCGAATAGTAAACGCCGGGGGTCTTTACATACTACACTTTTGTCCTGCCGAAATTCGAGTTTGACGTCGTTTTCGACGTTATGGATTTTCGGTAGCTTCCGGTCTTTTTTGGCGCGTCTGCCCTTGTATTGGTGACTAATTGCTTCGTTACCGTATCAACGGCATCCTTGACCGCCTCGGCGACCTTATCTGAGTAATTGTCGAGCTGACCGGTAATTTCTTCGGCAATCGCCGAAACACTAACCACATTCGCCATGAAATCACCTCTAATTGCGGATGCCGAGCCTGTCTGTAAGATATAGCTCTGTTTTGCCATTATCCTTCATGTAGGTTCGATAGATTGCGTATTTCCGGCGTTTGACAATTACGAGTGTCTGACCTTCGTAATCCTCAGTTCTGACTGACAGACGCATTTCAGCTTTAAAACCGATTTGCGCCGCCGAAAAGAACTCTGCTTGTCCGACACTCGAAATTTCCGCAAACACGTCCGCTTTTTCCTCTTTGCCTTCGGCAATCTCGGCGATTAATGTAACGATGTCGTCATTAACCACTGTAACCACCGCCTTTTATTTTTGTAAGGAACATATCGTAAGCGTTCATAAGCTTGTCCCGGTCGGGGTTACTGCCGTAATTAGCATTGGCAAAAGTCAAAATAGCTTCACGGATAAGAGGGTCGTCGCAGGCGGACAAATAGATGTCCGCCACGCCGATTCTTTCAAGGTCTCTTATAGCAACCTCCAAGAGCTGTTTAATGTCTTCGTCAAGCACATTGGAAGTTGTCTTTCTGAGACGGATTTTCGCCGCATTAAGAAGCTCTTGCGTTACCATAATTTCACCTCACCAAAACTCTGATTAGGCTGTTGTAGCCGCCTTCTTGACACGGATAAATCCGTTGTGAGCCGCTACATTGCCACCAGCAAAGATGCTCGCTCTGTGAGCAATCTGACCCTGCTTGAACTTGTATTCGGTGGAACGCTGAACTTCCATATCCGAGAATATCGGGAGCTCATAATTCTGGAGCGAACCGTATGCCATGCAGTATGCGCCGTCTTCAGTTGATTCGAGCGATACACTTCCACAAATTGAGTTGACGACATAGGGGACTCCGTCAATGGTTCCGGTGTTGCCATGATGGACGATGGTATAAGCCTTATTGCCGTCAGCGTTTCTCGCAGTTGCAAATGCCTTCAGGTCTGCCTTCGAGAGAATCAGGTATGCAACGTCCTCAACATCTTCATCTCCGCCGTAGCTATAGATAATTTCGTCAAGGGTGGTTTCGTCGATAGCCGAAATCTCGATGTCTGTGTCTCTGTCGATGATATCGTCGTCTTTATCCGAAGGATTGTAGAAGATACCGACGAGCTCGCCGGTACCGCCCTCACCGACAAGAATCTGGCGTGAGAGATACTTCTTCACGGCTCTTTCGGTCGAAGTACTGATAACGCCGTCATAATCAGCCGGGGCGAGTCTTGAAATCTCTTCGGGCTCTTCGCAATAAGCGGTGATTTTGGTCTTTGTCATTTCAGCATAGCCAAACTTCGGCTCGATTTCGTTGTAGTCCGTGCTTTCGGCGGTGTATGCGCCTATTCCGTTAGACTTTTCAAATCCTCTGCGATAGGATTCGCCGCCCTTCAGAGGGACGATTTTGACGAGGTCGACAAGGCTTGAAACGTCGTTAAAGGTGGGCTTAACGTCGTCTGCGTTATGCTGAGGAAATGCAACCGACTCAGATGTGATAGCGTCCTTATAGGTTACTTTGTTACCGTCCTTGAGCTGTTTGCCCCTCTTAGTTGCCTCATTGGCGACGGTCTCAACCTCGGCTCTTGCAGATGTCTCTTCAATACCGGCGTTAGCAAGGTCGGAGAGGTGCTTTCTTGCCTCTGATTCCTCGATTTTGGCTGAGAGTTCGACGGCTTCATCTGTGAGCCTGTTCAAGGTCTCAATGTCACCCTCGGGGACTTTTGCCGCCTCGTCCTTGATAGCACGCAAGCGGGCTTTCATTTCTTTCAAATTCATTGATAGGTTTCTCCTTTCAAATTGCCTTGATAAAGGCTTTGATAATTTTTTCTGTTTGCCTCTGGCAAACTGTATTATCAGCCACTTGCGTGGAATTGATAATCTCTGGCATTTTTGCATATGACAGCGATGTCGCACATGCCGCTAACTGCATCTTTTCACCGGCGACGACGTTCTTAAAGAGCTTTTCGCTCTGTTCGCCTGTGAGCCATGTTTCTTCGTCCATCATTTTCTTGACATCTTCGATGTTGACGCCGTCGCAAAGGTTCTCTTGATAGACGTTTACAATACCTTCGCCGATGACATCGACCTCGTCGGCAAGCTTACGGAGTGCCGCTGAATTGAGACCGTACGCCGAAACGATGGGATTGTGAATCATCATGAAGGCGTTTGATGGGATGTTTACAACATCCCCTGCAAGAGCTATGACCGAGGCTATGGACGCCGCCATTCCGTCGACATAAACTGTCTTGTAGCCTTGATGACGTTTGAGCATGTTGTAAATAGCCATTCCGGCAAACAAAGCACCGCCGCAGGAATTGATGTAAATATTGAGACTTTTGCCCTGCACTTTGTTCAGGAAATTCCGGACATATTGAGGATATTTGTCCTCAGCAGTCCACACCTCGAACTCATCCGAGACTATATCCCCGTAGAAATACAAGTCCGCAGAGGTGAGTGTTTCATTCTTGACCTGCAGAAGTTCATTCAATTTTGGCATTGTTATTCTCCCTTCGTATTTTGCCTTTGGCTTCTGGTTCTTCCGGTTCTTTTGGTTCTTCCGGCTCTTCCAGCTTTATCGGGGTGCCGTCTTTCCCAACCTGATAAAGAGACTGGTCGGTTGCTTTGACGTAGTTCAAAGATATTTGCCTTACGTCTCCGTCCTCAATCTGAGGCATATACAACAGTTCTCTGTATTCGTTGATGGTGATGGCACCTCTGTCAAAGAGAACCTGACCGATTGATGCCCTTGATGTAAGACTCGCATACTGTAGCCTGTTCGGCGTGAATATAACCATGTTTCCGAAGCCTCTTTCACGCTCTGTGAAGAGCTTATAGGTAAACTCGAGCGATAATTGGACGGCGATCGGCTCGATGGTTGACTCATAAAAACTATTCCATTCAGATTCGCTGTAGCTTCCGTCAAGAATCCTTTCATTGATTCCGAAATATCTGTAAATGTCGCTCCGGAAAAATTCCGCCTGAGAGGTAGGAACGCTTTTTGCCTGCTGGCTGATCTCTTTAAACTCGAATTCGTTATCAAGACCGGCGATTCCGCCCTCATTTTCTGCCGAAAGATAGGCACTTTTGAAGTTATCGACTTTCTGCTGTAGCTCTTTATCGTCGATGAAGTTGTTGTATTTCAGATAGCCCCGGAGGCTCGCAGAATTCTTGATGACGTTCTTAATGCCTTGATATGTGGTATTGAGCAGGTCGAGCGTTCTGCCCAAATCGTAATCGGGCGGAGTTCCCAAGAATCGCTTATCGTTGTAACGAGCCTTCAGGTGTATGACAAACTGATAAGGCACGGTGTATTCGTTGTTATCATAACTCCAGATGAACCGGAACCAGACATTGCCGTCTTCGTCTTCAAATATTCGATGCGAACCGACGGTTATCGGCTGAATCCTCTCGACCTCGGTGTAATCGTCCGACCAGAATATGACTGCGAAGGCATTTGACGTAAACACCAAATCCGCCGCCATACGGTAAAGGAAATCATATGTAGAGCATTCCGGGCAGGGTCGCATGTTCAAAAGTCGTGAGAGTTTATCATTTTTGACGACGGTGCCCTTTGAATCTTTGCGGACGACCTGCGGCGATAACATTGCGACGTTTGAGGCGATAGCATTGGCTATTCCGCCGACGATTGCGCTGTCTCGCAAACTTCCGGATGTTCCATATTCCGACCTGCCGCCGAATATCAGCATTGACCTCTTCCTGAAGCCGCTGAAAAATCGCTGAAATATATTCACTTGGTGCTCTTCACCTCCAGATGCTGATTCTTTAGTTGTTTCTCATACTGAGAGTAATATTTGCTCCTGACCGTCAATGCGTCTACAACCGACATAAAGCCGTCGATGTGTGACCGTGGATTAATCTTGACCGGCTTCATCCTGCCGTCGCCTGAATTGATTTGAACAGCGACATTAAGCAGGTGTGATTTCAAGAGCTGATTTTCACCGAACTCGATTCTTTGCTCTTTTATCGTGCCTTCAAGCTCTTTGAGAATAGGCGATAGGTTCGTGCCCTGATAAACGTCGTCGGTATGAAACCCGGCTTTGTTGAGGTCTTGGATGAGATACTGAATCGAATATCTGTCATAACCGACCATGAGCGGTCTTATCTTGTACTGCCGGAGCAGTGTTATCATCCAATCGTAGATGTCTTTATAGTCAATAAAGTGGTCTCCCGACGGTGTCAGCCAACCTTTTTTGACGTAAATCGAATAGGGAACGCCCTCTTCGTCTTCAGCAACCTTGATTCGGTCTCGTGGCATGAAAAGCTGGGTAATGGCATAGAGGATGTCGTTTTTCTCGATAACCACCGAAGCCGCTGTGAGGTCGGTTGTCTGAGAGGCATCTATTCCGGCGACACAATAGCAACCGGCAAAGTCTGATAGCGAGTATTTCGCCTGCGTGACCTTGTCAACGTCTTCATACGATAGCCATGCCACGGATGTATTTTGTTTTATATTGCAGTATTTTGCCAGGAACTCCGCTCTTTTCGATAGCGAGCCTTTGGCAATCTTGATTTCTTCTTTGTAAAAATCCTCTGAGACTGAAACGCCTAAATTCGGATTTGACTTTTCAAGCTCTTCGAGACTATCCCATTTTTCGGTATCGTCTATCATGTAGAGGAATGGCAAAAGTCTCTCTTCGGCGTCGCTTCCGCCCGAACCTCTGAGAAAAGACGTCGAGCGTCTTACTAATTCGTCATAGATTCCACCGTCGACGTAGCCAGCAGTGCAAATTGACAGCATGAGCGGTTGTCTTCGAGCACCGAGTGCGGATTTCATAACCTCGTATTGTCTCAATCCCTGTGCCGATGTCCATGCTTCGATTTCATCGCACACAACCAAATGCGGATTGAAACCGTCTGATTTCTTTGAGTTGAAAGCCAAACGGCGAATCGACGTATTGAGCGACGGGATATAAATATCATTCCGGCGTTTGAGTGTAAATTTCGGATTTGCAAGGTCGGTGTCTGACTGCGTTATCTGGTAAAAGGCATCGTATACCAAATCCGCCTGTTCGAGCTTCGGAGCAAGGCAATATATCTTTGCACCGTATTCGCCGTCGATATATGCCATGTATGCGATAATAGCCGCCGCAAAAAGCGTCTTGCCGTTCTTTCTTGCTACAACGATAAACACCTCACGAAATTGTCTGTAGCCTTCATCGTCAACGATTCCGAATATAGCTGAAATGATAGCTTTTTGCCAAAGTTCAAGTTTTAAGAGGTCTGACCGACCCTCGGAATGGTGGCAAAAGTTTTCTATGAATTTGATAGCTTTGTTAGCCTTGCGTGAATCGAATTTATATTTGCCAGAATCCAGTCCGGCGATGAGAATCTCATAGATTCGGTGAATCCACCTGCCGGCTCTTTTTCGCCCGCTCTTGATAGCTTCGTAATACTCACGGATATAGTTTGCATTGTTCATCGCCTCACCTTCACTGAATGTGTGATAAAAGGGGTGTCGTCCGCCCGTGGACGAGCTTGAATAAGCAGGGGAAGCCAGTAAAACCGCCAATACCAACTTCCGGGCGGACTAATAGGAAAGACAGATATGGGTCTGTTGCAATATTATCATACCAAAAATTTATCCTTCACTACTCGCAACTTTAATTTACGTCGTAAATAGTGACACCGCCACGGCGTGGATAATTCCGTGACGGTGTCTGACAAGAAAAAAGAAGGAATTTCTGAAACTGTCGATTGGGTTTAGCCGAGCTCTGAGCTCGGCTTATTCGTTTGCAAGCTCTTCGAGCCTGCTCTTTTTCGGCTTTGCCGCCGGAGCGATGTCGGCGAGGGTCTTTATCATGGCGGAATAGTTCTTTTGAAGAGCAATCAGCGTTTTGACCTCGTCGCTCTGTTTCGTGCCCCACTGGTTCTCACCGTATTGGTATTCGGAGGTAACGCCTTTTTCGTTCACAACCTCTTCAAGGTCTTTGAGCAAGACTGAGGTAAAAGCCGCCCGCTCGATAAGAGGCTTAACGACTTCGAGCTTATTCGGGTCTAAATCCCTTAACGCCCTCTTGAGCCGCCTGACCTCACTCTGAACCCGCTCGTCCTTCGTCATGTCTTCAATTTTCTTTTTCGCCATAATATCACCTCACTATAGAGCCCACATTTCGGGCGGAATCATTGATATTTTTCTGTTAAGCTCTTGAACCTCCGGGTACCAAAGATATTTAAAGCCTTCAGACACTTCATCGGCAATGTCATAAGCCTTTTCGATTTCTTTAATTGCCCTGAGGATTTCGACGTCACGCTCTTTGAGAATGTCAATCGACGCCTGCAGGCATTCTAAACGATACTTCAACGCAACGTAAGAGTTATAAATCCTAAAGCATTGTTTTGCCGCCTTTATAATCTCCTCTTTTGTCATCCGCTTGAATTTCTCCCTGGATTCCTTGACCGCCCATTCAGCTTCAAAGCTGTTTATCGAGAGATAGTCGTTCTCATATTCGTCAAACCCCAGATACCCATCCAAGCCTCCACCGTCAATCGCAACGAAAAACAAATCAAAACATTCGGGAACATACGAAGACCAGTCATTCAAATCGTTCACCATGTCCTCACAATCCAATGATAGACATGAAAACATGTATTTAAACTCTTGTGCCTGCTCTTCACCGCCTAAAGCCTCTTCTAAATCCTCATCGTCAAACCAAGATAACTCACCGCAAAGGTTGTACCATTCGCTTAAATCGCTTTGTATTTTTTCGAGAGATATATCTTTGCAAAGCGGCTTTTTATATCTCATTTCTCTTGATTTTTGCCGTTTTTTCTCCAATAAATCCTCACTGTCAGCCATAAAAACACCTCTTTCTTGCTACTACTCCCGCCGACCTCTGAAGAACGCCAGAATTACAAGAGCGGCGAACTCCATAGCCAAAGTAAATGCCACACCGGCAAAGAAATAACCAATCATCAATATTACCTCCTGAGTTTTATAATTCCATCTGCACGCCCTCGGCATATCTCTTTTCGATACGCTTGCAAGCCCGCTCGAAGTAGGTTTCGTCTTTTTCAAAGCCGATAAAATGCCTGTCGGTACCGATGCAGGCGACCGCCGTCGTCCCGGAACCCATGCAACAATCGAGAACCAAGTCACCGACATCGGAATAGGTCTTTATCAGATACTCGCAGATGTCAACCGGCTTTTGCGTCGGGTGACCTTCTCCAATTTCCGGTTTATCGGAAGAGATGTTTACGGTGGAAAAGCTGATTATGTCTGAAGGAAACCGACGACCATCCGAAACGGTGGGGATACGTTCCATATCGTTTCGATAATTCGATGAATGTGAGTGGGATTTTGTTATGTACGGTTTACTTCCCGCTACAAATTGCGGATTATACGTCGGGAGCTTCCGATAAAACACCGCTATATTTTCATGGCGTTTAAGCGGCATTTTGTTAGCGTTCAAGAAGCCTGTTGACATCCCTTTATCCCAAACCCACTCATACCGAAAGAGCTTCCTCCCGGCGTTTATCAAATCGGTCTCAAATGGCTGTTGACAGAAAAACAGCATAGCCGCATTTTCTTTTGTAACTCTGAGAAGCTCACGGAATAGCTTACCAAGAGGCAAACAGACATCCCATGCGTTACTGGTTGTTCCATAAGGCAAATCAGTAAGAACCAAATCCACCGACCCGCTCTCGATGCCCTTCATGCCCTCGATACAATCGCCGAGATAGATTCTGTCAATTTCGAGATTGCTCATACCTTATTTTCCGCAAAGTAGCCACCGACTGAGTAATCCCATTCGATAGAGCCGTCGGGGTATTGCCAGATACCGCAGGCTGCAAATGTCCAGTCGGTATCAATGTTTCTGAGGACAAAATCACCGCTTTTTGCCGACACACAAAGATAGGAATTGCCGTTGATATTCTTGTATATCAAACCTTCCTGTAAATCTGTGAATCTTTCTTTTTGCATAAACAAATCCCTCCAAATTGAAATAAAATCTTTCATCTTCCGTCAAATCCTTTCATCCTGACACCCCACCCCCTATGTACACCCGTCGTGCGCGCCCGCGCGGAGTTTTTTGTAACTCTGCATCACCGGTTCTCAGATGAACCGCCGAATTTCCGAGCCGGGGGAGTGATATTGCCGTTCTTGTCGAAAGAATATCTTTCGTTTTGACTTTCAAAGTGCTCTTTATTGTGACAGTCCTGACAGAGTAGTTCGAGATTGTCAAAAGACAAGGCAATCTTCGGGTCTCGAATATTCTCTGGCGAAAGGTATATTTTGTGGTGCACTATGTCGCCTGCGGCACCGCACCGCTCGCATACGCCACACCGGTATCTGTAGTAAGCCTCACGGGTTGAACGCCATGCTTTCGACAAGTAAAATTTCCTTGCGTATTCTTTCATCGCTTGATGTTGCCCTTAGTGTCAATAAGGCGTAAGCCCCGGAACCCAGCGCATATCTGTTTGGCATCTCGAAGCCATCTGTAAGCAGTGCCGATGTCGCAGGGACAGCTTGACGCAAAGGCTATCACACGCTCCGAAATACCGCCTTTGTGCAGGTCGTCTTTCGGACGGACAAAATAGACGGCTTTCACAACGTCGATTTTGTATTCCTTATTTTCACGACGGAAAAAGTCAAATGTCTGCTCGACTGCAAGAATGTCCGAAAGATACGGAAGGCTTTTTTGAAAAGCCATATCCGCCAGTTCCGGCGAATCTGGATATTTTGTAACAGCCTCGGCTTGCAATCTTTCTTTTTCCGATTCGTATGTCGGGCATCCAGAAGCCGCATATAGCCGAAACATATCGCCGGCATAATCTAAACTGCTTTTCATATCAAGCCTCCTCGTGCTTAATAGTCGGTGGTTATCCATTCATCCGACCGCCATTCTGGCGGAGCATTGCTTGTCCGGTACATAACCACTGACACATACCAGTGTCCATTGTAGGCATTATATCTGCAATACGTCCGAATGAATCTGTAGCCTTTGAATTTCTTTTCCCAGTATTCTTTATCGTCTTTTCGTTCGTTTGCCATTTTGGCGACCGTCCGCTTTGACACTTTGCCGTCTCTGACCTTTTGCTCCGGCTTATCAAGATTCCGGGAATAGCAGAATCTCTTTGAGCCCTGAGGGTCTTTGCTCATATATCGACCTGCGGCTTCCGGCGAAAAGGTTTCCGGCTGATAGTTGTTGCAATTCGCCCAGATGCCTTTTGTCCACATTTGCTCTAGTGTATTTCGTTCGATTCCGCCGGTGAGGAAGACGTGAAAGTGCCAGTTATCTCTTCCGGCGAATTTGCCTCGCTGATATGTCCGCTTTTCGATGACGTAGATATATTTCAGCGGTTGCCGGAGCTTATCTGCTTTTCTTTTCAGTTCGTCTGCGAGTTCAACCATTCGGCGGCTTTTCGGTTCGCCGAGGTCTTTGAGCTGTTGCTCGACTCTCTTCAAGTCAGCCGCTCGGCGTGTTTTCACACGGCGGAAATAGTTTACGATGTCTCGTCGAGCTTCCTCGATGCTTTGTGGCGCTAATTCCGGCTTATACGTCGGGTGCATGAAGTAATCCGTTTCGTCGAAATTTGCATTTACCAGACGGATAAGCTTTTTTGCCGCCATCGTCCGGTTGTATCTTTGTTGCTCTTCAGTTGACGGCTTTTCTTTTGCCGCTCTGACCGGAACCCGCCTTCCGTCGTCAAACACCGGGTAATAATCGACTTCAAGAAGCTTTCCAGAGACCGTTCTTTTCTCACGTTGCATCTTTTTGCCTCATGTTGTTTACATACCGAGCCGAAAGCTCAAACACCGAATTGTAGAGTGTGGTGCGAAGATACGTTTTGACGTGGTTAATATCGTAGGGAATAGCTTTGTAGCGGTTCAAGACTTCCTCGACATGATTTGAACTGAGTTCGTGATAGATGTCAGCAACCATTCCGGCTTCCAAATCTATACCACCGATTCTGACCGGTGTGTCTTTCGGCAAAACATATACCTCAGTGATTATCATTGCGATTTCATCAGCCTTAATATACTCCATGTCGCAAAAGCTGTTGACGTCAATCTGCTCTCTCACTTCTTCGAGTGTCTCATGAAAGCTTGACTTGACTTGACCTGACTCTGACTTACTTGCAGATTTTTTCTTATAATTCTTTAACATTTCGGCAACTCCTCTTCAATTCTTGATTTTCTGGTATTCCATCGTCGATAAAATACTATACAATACAAGCCCGCAACGCAGGGCTTTCACCTGCATTTGCGGCTTGACATTTTGTCGTCGCCGTATTATAATAGTTATGTACTTTTATATCGGCGACAACTTTCGCCCGCAGTCTGATAATTGCTACTTGTCAGACTGCTTTTTCTTTTATAAGCTCGACGTCTTTCGGATTACAAACCGTAACCGACCGACCGCACGCATCTTCAAGCTCGACTTGGACATATACGCCGTCGCCCCTCGGGTGAGGTCTGTACACGACTGCTGAAATCCTGTTATACTCGATATTGCCGTGCCTCGGGTCTCTGAGCATAACCCGCTCCCGGCTCAATAACGCCTGCTTAACCTCTTCGATGCTCAATATCTTCGCCGCCTTTCTGCTCATCCCGCCAATCTTGCAGGATTAAAAGACCTTCCCGGAGCTTGTAGACCCCAATGATTCCACACACTAATGCTAATAAGTATGATACCATGATTAAACCTCCTTTTGACCTATTCCCGCCGCCTTGTAATTTTCAGCGGATTTTGTAAGTGCAACCGACGGAACGAAGCCATGTTTTACAACTTCATCGTAGAGCTTAACAACGTCGGCGGAATTACGCATCGTCCAGTATGTAATGGTATTCCTGTTCGTGACTATGACTGAAGCGAATTCGGAATCTTTGGCAAACCCGAGTGTTGAGCATAGTTCGGAATAAGTCAATGCGATATATCCACCAACTGCAAGCTTCAGTCGATACATTTTCTTTTTCGTCTTAGTCTTACTCATTGCATACCTCCCGAGAAGCCGGCTTCCGACCTCGACGTTTGAGACGCTCGACAAAAGCCCGCTCTGCGGCATCCGCCGAATAGATAGGTCTGCCGTATTCATCTTTGCCGGTGCTTCCGTTTTCGATTTCCCGGTATATGGTGCCTATTTTCACGCCGATAGCGTCGGCAATGTCAGCGAACCGTGTTTCACTACGATAGAGCCTCTCGATTTCCTGACGGTCTGCGAGTGTCAAGTAACGATATTTCATCCAATACCTCCTTTAGACGCAAAATAAGAGCAGAAGGCGAGCCTTCTGCTCTTATTTTTTAATCATATCTTTAAAAATAAGTGCGAAACGGCTCGAAAGAACCTTATGCACTTATTATAAAACGGCTCGCTGAGACAGAACCGCCTTTTCTTCTGCGTTGTCAAGAGATGTGACCCAAAAAGAATAAAATAACGAAGAAAGAT
>JAJQHD010000001.1 GCA_021199855.1 Oscillospiraceae bacterium | reverse complement strand
TGATTATTATATCATGTCTTCTCGAGTTTGTCAAGACCTTTTTTCAAACTTTTTTGAAATTTTTTCGGACTTTTTTGAGGTGCTATCACTTAGCGAAAGAACCCGTAAGAGTTCTTTCCGAGATGACTCCGCAAGGAGGCTTCTCGTAGACAGCTTTAGTAGTATAGCACACCTAAAATCGATTGTCAACCCCCAATTTTCACTTTGTAGAAAATTCGACTTTTTGCACAATTTCGTGACTTTTGTATGTGCAATCTGCACAACTCTACACTCTATTTCCAACCATTATATCCATTTTCTTTCAGGAATTATCCCGATTTCGTGCGCTATACTAATCCCAAAAGCAAACGAAAGGAATTCGTTATAATGAAATCTATTTCTTCAAAACTCAGAACTCTTATTATAATGGTAGCAGCTCTGGCTCTCACTCTGACGGTCACCGCAACTTCGACAATTGGCGGAGGTCTTACCGCAGGACTCCATACCGGCTCGTCGGAAGCTCTCTCAAAATTAGGTTCCGAAGGCTCGGAGGTCACGGCAATTCAGGAAGCCTTGCAGGAGCGAGGGCTCTTCTCCGGAGAAGTCACTGGCTACTATGGCACCAAGACGCAGACGGCGGTCAAGCGGTTCCAGCAACAGAAAGGCTTGACGGTTGACGGCATCGCCGGTCCCGAAACCCTTGCGGCACTCGGAATCAGCATCGGATCCGTTCCCGAAGCGACGGAATCGAACATCAACCTCCTGGCGCAGATTATCTCTGCAGAAGCACGAGGCGAGCCCTATGAAGGACAAGTAGCAGTCGGCGCAGTTGTCCTCAACCGAGTCGAGCACCCGTCTTTCCCGGACACAATCTCCGGCGTAATCTATCAGAACGGCGCATTTTCGGCAGTTGATGACGGTCAGTTCTGGGAGCCGGTCGAGGACTCCTGCTACGACGCCGCCCGCGACGCCCTTAACGGCTGGGACCCATCCGGCGGTGCTATCTACTACTATAATCCGGATAAAACTTCAAATGCGTTCATTACTTCACGACCGGTGATTACGAAGATTGGAAATCATCTGTTCTGCTCATAATTCGCTCGCCCTGCGGGCTCGCGAACTTCTCAGTCAGCTACGCTGACAGCTCCCCTTAATAAGGGGAGCCAATAGCAAACCCTCATAGAATGCAAAAGGCTCCCCTGTTAAGGGGAGCTGGCTTGCGAAGCGAGACTGAGAGGTGCGCCGACCAAAGGGAGGCGCGTCGCCGCCAGGCGACATCTGTAGAGGCGGATGATATCCGCCTCTACACCAAGCATATATTACTTCTTATTCTTGATTTCTTCCGCCACCATCTCTACAAACTCATCCATTCCCATGGTGGTGGTGTCGGTATGGTCTCTGCGGCGGACGGAGACGGTGTTCTCCTCCTGTTCACGGTCGCCGATGACGAGCATATAGGGAACACGGGAAACCTGGGCTTCTCTTACCTTGTATCCGGTCTTCTCGGCACGCTTGTCGGCGGTGCATCTGATGCCCTTTGCCTTCAGTGCTTCGATAATCTTGTCGGTGTACTCGTTGTTGCGGTCGGTAATCGGGAGGACTCTTACCTGCTCGGGAGCGAGCCATGTCGGGAACTTGCCGGCATAGTGTTCAATAAGAACGCCCATAAATCTCTCGATTGAGCCGAAAACGACACGGTGAATCATTATCGGGCGGTGCTTCTGACCGTCTGCGCCGATATACTCCGCCTCAAACTTCATCGGGAGCTGGAAATCGAGCTGAATTGTGCCGCACTGCCAGGTTCTGCCTAAAGAATCTTCGATATGGAAGTCAATCTTCGGTCCGTAGAATGCGCCGTCGCCTTCATTTATAGTATAAGGAAGGTTCATCTCCTCGAGAGCCTGCTTCAGAGCGTCGGTTGCGTGCTCCCAGTCTTTGAGCTCGCCCATGTGGTCCTCCGGCATTGTCGAAAGCTCGACTGCATACTTGAAGCCGAAGAGGCTGTAAACCTCGTCGATGAGGCGGACAACACCCTTGATTTCGTCGGTAATCTGGTCTTCAGTCATGAAGATGTGGGCATCGTCCTGAGTGAAGCATCTGACTCTCATAAGACCGTGAAGCTCGCCGCTCTTCTCGTGACGGTGGACAAGTCCCAGCTCGCCGATTCTCATCGGAAGGTCTCTATAGGATCTCGGCTCCGACTTATAAACGAGCATTCCGCCCGGACAGTTCATCGGCTTGATTGCAAAATCGGTGTCGTCGATGACGGTTGTGTACATATTCTCTTTGTAGTGATCCCAGTGACCGGAGGTCTCCCAGAGGTGTCTGTTCAGAATCATAGGTGTCTGAACCTCGACGTAGCCCTCGCGGGTGTGGAGCTCACGCCAGTAGTTGATGAGCTCGTTCTTGATAATCATGCCGTTCGGAAGCATGAACGGGAATCCGGGACCCTCTTCGCTTATCATAAAGAGCTTCATCTCTTTGCCGATCTTTCGGTGGTCGCGCTTCTTTGCCTCTTCGAGTCTCTGGAGATACTCCTCCAGATCCGCCTTTGAGGTGAACGCAGTTCCGTAGATACGGGTGAGCATCTTGTTCTTCTCGCTTCCACGCCAGTATGCACCGGCGACGGAAGTCAGCTTGAAAGCCTTGACCTGTGAAGTGTAGGTTACATGAGGACCGGCGCAGAGGTCGACATATTCGCCCTGCTTGAAGAAGCTGAGCTCCTCGTCCTCAGGCAGGTCGTTGATGAGCTCGACCTTGTAGGGCTCGTTAAGGTCTTCCATGAGCTTCAGAGCCTCGGCTCTCGGAAGAGTGTATCTTTCGAGCTTGAGGTTCTCCTTGCAGATCTTCTTCATCTCGGCTTCAAGAGCGTCGAGCTCCTCCTGGGAGAAGCCGCCTTCCTTGTCAAAGTCATAATAGAAGCCGTCCTTGATGGAAGGACCGATTGCAAGCTTCGTGTCGGGATAGAGTCTCTTGACAGCCTGCGCCAAAATGTGCGCCGCAGTGTGCCGAAGCGCTCCTCTTCCGACTTCGTCTTCAAAAGTATGCTCCTCAATGTGTCCGTCGTGGAAAATTACTTTCATATTGTAGTTCCTCCTTGGAATTTTGTACTGATATTAGGCTACCACGCCCACCTTCGGTGTGCGCCCTCTCAGTCAGCCACTTCGTGTCTGACAGCTCCCCCAAAAGGGGGAGCCAAGTTTTCTTGCGAGCAATTTTTCTTGCGAGGCACACTCTTGGCTCTCCCTCTAGGAGAGACGCATTAGTTCAGCAAAGCTGAACTAAGAGAGTTGCTTCGCAACTTTGACTGAGAGGGCGCGACCGCAAGGGAGCGTTACTAATCAAAAACGCCCCGTTCTGACATGTTAATGTCAAAACAAGGGCGCAGTGCGCGGTTCCACCTTGATTTATAACTCATGACTTTGCAAAGCAAAGTCTCAATCTTTATCGCAGATTATACGGTGAGCTTACGGACTTCGTCCCTCACTCACTGCTCCGAGGCGGTGTCCATAATCCCGGTCGCACCCTGCTTCCACCATCGCAAGGCTCTCTATCCCGACCAAAGACAGGCTTCCCCATCAACGCTTTACTTTCTATAGTGTAACACCGGGAAAGGGATTTGTCAAGAGAAATTTTGAGGCTGAAACACAGAATTTTAGTTTCTGAATTTTATTGACAAGAGAGGGACTGTGTGGTATAATGCAGAAAGCGAGAGAGTGAAAAAACGGCTTGACCTTTTTTGCGAGTATTCTATGCTTGCATATTATACTTAAGGGAAAGAGGTGATAGCTCCGTATGACTTTATCTGAAGTTCTGCTTCTTTTAGACCTCATTACGTCTATCGTCTTTGGAACTCTCGGTCTTACGATCGGGAACAAAAAGAAATAGTCGAGAGCTAGCTTGAAAGTCCCGACCAATCTCCAATCTTTAGTGCAGCTCACAACTGCACCTTATAGGTTGAGTCGGAGCTGTTACAGCGGCTCTGCTCTCTTGCTATTATTATACCCCGAAAATGCTACAATGTCAATAGATTTTTTAGTGCTCCGCAAAAGTTTTAGCCTTTGCGGAGCATTTATTATTATAGCATTTCCGTCGGCTTCGGTCCCAAGAGCGACTTCTCAATCTCCTTGCCCTTTTTGGCGACAACTATCTTCTGCAAGACAAGATTCTGGTCCATGCCGTAGATGCGGAGAGCATGTTCGCCTTGCGAGAGATGAGTCGTGTACTCAGCGGTTCTGCCGGCGCGCTGGATGGTGTTGTCCCACTGCCAGCCGGTACCGGCTATATAGCCCTTGCCGAGAGTGTCGACAGTGGCGATGTCGCCAGAGTCAATCTTGACGCCGATATTGAGATGGTCGCCGTGGTCGAAGGAGAGATTGCAGTTCTGACCGACATAGAAGGTGAACTTGTAGTCGCCGTCCTTTTCAACAGCAAAGTTATAATCGAGCCAAGCGCCTTCTCCAGCGTCAAAGTTTCCGGAAAGAACAGGAAGCATCTTCATCGAAGACTTGCCCTTGCCGTAGCCGTCAAGCTCGACGAAGCTCACTTCGCCGTTCTCTGAAGCACCCGAATTTACAAATTCGTTTGAATTCATGACGGTGAAGCCGTTTGCAGGAAGGTGAAGCTTCGGGAGGGTGTACGAACTCGTGTCGATAACATTCGCCGAAACTGCGATTTTGACCGAGTTGTACTGGGACTTGACGGTAATTGAACCGGTTTTGCTCTCAGAAAGCTTCGACCAGTCAATCGAGACGTTAAAGCTTGCGTACTCTTCATACTTGCCGGTCTTATCACCATCGATTACGATAAAGTCGTCCGACGTGGTTACTTCATAAGAGAGCTCGCCAACTCCGGCATTTGTGAGATTTACGGTGTAGGACTGATTTGCAGTCGAATCGAATACAGGGAGCTTCGGTCTGCCCTTTAAAGCGTCCTTCGGTGTGTTCTTCCGGTAGCCGAATCTGTCTTCGGGAACATCTACTATCATAAGCGGCTCTTTGAGGGAGTGAACGGTGTGCGGAATAATCTTGACAGCCGATTCGGTGTTCCAGCTTGCATAGTTCATGTGCGAACGAGCGGTGACCCGTCCCAGAATTTCATCGTGATAGGTCTTCATATAATCGGGCGCCGCAAGCATGATTCCGTGCCATTTTGAAGTTCCGGAGAATTCTTCGCCCAAAGCGCAGTACTTCTCGGAGAGCTCTTCATCATATTTAAGATACTTCTCGATGAGACCGGCAAGAGTGTTAGCAACTGTAGAGCCACGACCGCAATAGAGCTTGTTGTAGCTGTAGAGAATCTGGATTCTCACGACATTTGCGCTTGCAACTGCCGGGTAGTAGACCATCTGATAGAATGGGATATAGCAATCGGAGCTTTCGGGGATTTTCGCCATCAATCCGTCCGCACGGGCAATCATGTCCTCTGCGAAGAGGAGCTTATCTTTTGCTTCGCCGTAGAAAAGCGGGCCGTAGCTGAATTCGCCTTCGCTCTTTAAGGTCTCCGGCTTGCAGATTCCGTTGAGCCAGGTGTAGTCGTAGAGAAGAGAAGCAATCGCCGAAATCTCGTTTTCGTCGATATTCTCGTCCGCCGCAAAGTGCTTTCTCGCCCAGACTTTGAGGTATTCGTCGCAGTTATTAGGATTGGATGAACCGTAGGTCTCATAGTCATAAGCCAAGTCCATGAAGTAGCTAAGAGGCAATTCCATCGGTCGGATATCGCCGACGTTTACAATCCACGCATCGTCGATTCCGTAGTCATATGCGGCGGTCAGGTTCTCCCAGGAACGCTGAAGCGGCATTGTGTTGATCCACATTGAGGTCTTCGGCGCTCCGACATAGTCGAAGTGATAGTAAAGTCCCCAGTTGAACCTGTCGCCTTCGCCGAGTTCGGGAAGTGTTCTCAAATAGCCGTTATTGTCCTCGCAGAGCATGACTATACGATTGGTGTCAGCTCCCAGAAGTCCCGTAACGTCCGGGTCGTCCCTAAGTCCCTTGCCTAAAGCGGCGGAAGGATTGTCACGTGAACCGCCATACCAGCAGTTCTCAACCTCTTTATATACAGCCAATAGTCTCGGAGCATTCTCAACTCCGTGATTTGTTAAAATTCTGTCCTGAGTTCTTAAAACAGCCTTCAGAAGCTCAATATTTTCTTCTGTAGTGAGAGTGTGGTTCTTGTCATCTATCAAAACAGAGTCATTCTCGCCACGCATACCGATTGTGAACATTGTGTTGAGTCCGCCGTTACGGTATATCGCGTCGCTCCAGAACTGCTCGATGTTGTTCGGATTCAGAAGGTAGTTCCAGACCTTCTGTCCACGGTCGGTCGGAATTTTCGGGTCTCTATATGTGATTTCGCCCTTCCAGTAAGCCTGAAGCTTGCCCCATTCCTGACCGCTTCTTGCCATCGGCTCATGGTGGGAAGCTCCTACAGTCACTCCGTATCTGTCAGCAAGAACAGCGTTCGCAAGAGTCATCGGATATTCTCCGGGTCTAAGATACCCCGGCTTTTCAACTGCCGTGTCGGTCTTCGGCTCGTTTACCTTGGCATTTTCGTGACCCGGCTGGTCGCAATACATGAGTCCGCCCAATTTGTGGTGGTACTTCTTTTCGAGCTCCGAAAACTTCTCATAATGCTCATCATCGGGAGTGACGCCCTCCATGCCGTCAATGGAGAAGTCGTTAGACCACATTGCGGGCCACATGTAGTTGCCTTTGAGCCTCAGAATCAGCTTGAAGACCTCGTCATAGAACATGTAGTTCAAGCCCCCGAAATGGCTGTCGGCAAAGCCGTTGAAGCAGGGGTTCTCGTCGTTCATGAAGAAGCCTCTGAAGTTGACGGAAGGTCTCTTTGAGACGGTTTCGAGCTCGCCTGCCTTTACGGAAAGCTCGGGGAGCTTCTTCGGCTTGACATCCGCCCACCAGATCCACGGGCTGATGCCGAAGATGTCCTGAGTGATGTGGAAGAGCCCATAAATCGCTCCTCTCTTGTCTGAGCCGGCGATGACGACTTTGGTTCTGTCGCCGTCAGCGAGAACTTTAATCTCGTATCTCTCCCAGTCAGGCGACTTGAAATCGCCATCTGATGAGGAAATTGCCCAGTCGACGCCCTGAGCCTTAATCAGTTCGTCCGAGACAAGACCTGCAACGATGTAAACTCCCGATTCCGGTTCGTCAAAAACAACCTCCGGTCTTGCACAGCCGAGAGCCACGACGTCGTCCGAATAAGCTTCGGCAATCAAAGAAAGCCCATCAAAAGCCGCACCCGCCCGGTCAATAAACACCGGCGCCGCAACCCGGGCATCTGCCAGCACAATATCTAAATTTTTGTCGCAAAAATTCATGTCAAATCCTCCATAGGTATAAATGCCTATACTAACCGGAGATATTATACTATAGGTTGGGCACACTTTCAAGCCATTTTTATGGGGTTTTTAGCTGAAAATATAAATGTAGGGGCGGATATTATCCGCCCGTTACGGCGGTGAAGGTGCGGGCGGATAATATCCGCCCCTACAAAATCGGTTTCAAAAAAAGAAAAACCGCCGAAGCGGTCTTTCTCTTTCTGCGGACTGTAAGGTCAGTTCACAGCACAAAATTTATCTGAGGGCAAAGAAATTAGCTGTTTCAGGCAACGCTGTGCTTTACTCTGTCTTCGACTTCGGCGCGCTTTGCGTTGTTGAAGCGGTCGAGGGTTCCGACGAGGTAGCCGGTGATGCGTCTTATTCTCTCAAAATTTGCAGGTGCAAAGTGATACTCGATGTCGACATAATCACCATCGGGACGAAGTGTCATTTCGTCTATTACCTTGCCTTTGTTAATGCTTTCTGCTCTTGAAACGTACTGAGCAATCTCTTCATCGGTCATTTCCCCGATTACATTTACCTTCATCTGACTTCCTCCCTATTGGTATTATTTCTCAGAAATATTAACCCATAAATCTTGGGCTCGTCTATAATGATACCACAATATCTTGAGGTTGTCAATAGGAAATTGCAAAAAATGTAGGGGCGGATATTATCCGCCCGAACGTAGTGTCTTTTGCATGGCAGCGGGCGGATGATATCCGCCCCTACAAGATTAGCCCATAATCACGCTAACTGTATGTTCCATTCCCGCCTCGAACACCGGCAGAACATTTCCTGACAGTCTCACACCGTCGCAGACGATGGATTTTACGCCCTTGGAAATATTGTCGGGGTTCTTGACGTCTATGTTGTAGACACAGCCTCTGTATTCTCTTCTTACAGTAAAGCCGTCCCAGGAGGTCGGGATGCTCGGGTCGATTCTCAGACCATCCCAATCGGGAGCGATTCCCAAGATATACTGCGAGACTGCGACGAAGTTCCATGCGGCAGTTCCTGTCAGCCAGGAGTTCTTTGCTTCGCCGACGACGGGAGCATCTCTTCCAGATACCATCTGAGCATAGACATAAGGCTCAGTCTTGTGGATTTCGGAGATGTCCTCGTTATATGCGGGAGAAATCTTGGAATAATACTCAAATGCTCTGTCGCCGTGTCCGACATATGCCTCGGCGCAGATTATCCAGCCGTTGTTGTGGCAGAAGACGGAGCCATTCTCCTTGTAGCCTTCGGGGAAAGAGCCGATTTCGCCATACTCAACATAGTATCTTGAATACGGAGGATAGAGGAGGACGAGTCCCTGGTCGCAACTGAGGTACTTGTTGACGCTTTCGAGCGCTCTTAAATCTTTGCCGGACTCAGCACCAATGCCTGCCATAACTGCGAAGCCCTGTGGCTCGATGAATATCTTGCCTTCTTCGCATTCCTTGGAACCTATCTTTCTTCCAAAGTCGTCATAGGCTCTTACGAACCATTCGCCATCCCAACCGTATGCCAATACAGCGTCAGCCATCTTCTTCATAGCATCTTCGGCTTCCTTGGCGTCGTCCTCAAGACCACGTCTGCGACAGATTTCTACGTATCCGGGAATTGTGAAGTTGAAGAGTGCGGCGACGAATACCGATTCGGCGACTTTACCGTCTTTGGATGTTGTAGTCTGGAAGCTCTCGCCGGACTCGGTCGAGAAACAGTTGAGGTTCAGACAGTCGTTCCAGTCGGCTCTCTGAATCAGCGGCAGACCGTGCGGTCCCAGATTTCCGGCAACACGCTTGAAGCTCATCTTTAAATGATGGAACATCGACTGAGCCTGCTCGGGGTCGTTGTCATAAGGGACACTCTCGTCAAGGATTGTCCAGTCGCCGGTTTCCTTTATATATTGAACGGTTGAGAGAATCATCCAGAGTGGGTCGTCAGAGAAGTTGCCGCCGACTTCGCCGTTGCCTTTCTTTGTAAGAGGCTGGTACTGGTGGTAGCAGGTTCCGTCGGACATCTGGGTGGATGCCAAATCGATAATTCTTTCTCTTGCTCTGTCGGGAATCTGGTGCATGAAGCCTAAGAGATCCTGGTTTGAGTCTCTGAAGCCCATTCCTCTGCCGATTCCGCTCTCGAAATAGGAAGCGGAACGGGACATATTGAAGGTAACCATGCACTGATACTGGTTCCAGATGTTGACCATTCTGTCGACTTTGGTCTCGGGAGTTGTGACGGTGAACTTCGAGAGAAGCTTGTCCCAGTAAGCCTTGAGCTCTTCCAAAGCCTTGTCTGCCTTCTCGGCGGTGTCGAACTTCGCGAGCATTTCGTGAGCGACGGTCTTGTTGAGGCTTCCGTCGGGCATAAATTTCTGGTCAACGGGATTTTCGGCATATCCTAAAACGAATACCAAATCCTTCTCTTCACCTGCCTCTAAGCTTACGCTTACGCAGTGGGAAGCGACCGGCGCCCAGCCGTGTGCGACCGAGTTGCGGGGCTTGTTCTCGAAGACTGCGTCCGGCTTGTCAAAGCCGTTATAGAGCCCCAGGAACTTCTCTCTGTCGGTGTCAAATCCGGAAATAGGAGCATTTACTGAGAAGAATGCATAGTGATTTCTTCTCTCACGGTACTCGGTCTTGTGGTAGATGGTGCTACCCTCAAGCTCGACTTCGCCGACACTAAAGTTGCGCTGGAAGTTATTTGCGTCGTCATTGGCGTCCCAGAGACACCATTCGACGAACGAGTAGAGATTGAAGTCTTTTTTATGGTCGGAAGTGTTCTTTAAGGTGATTTTGTGGACTTCGCCGTTGAATCCGACCGGTACAAAGAAGGTTTCCGAAACCGAGATTCCGTTCTTGGCACCATTTATAATAGTATACCCCATTCCATGGCGGCAGGAGTAGCTGTCGAGGTCAACCTTCACCGGAGACCATGACGGGCTCCATACATCTCCTGAGTCGTTGATGTAGTAGTACCTGCCTCCCATATCGGCAGGTGCATTGTTATAGCGGTAACGGGTGATTCTTCGGAGTCTTGCGTCACGGTAGAAGCAATATCCGCCGGCGGTGTTCGATATCAGCGAGAAAAAGTTTTCCGTTCCCAGGTAGTTAATCCAAGGCCACGGAGTCTTTGGCTCGGTGATAACATACTCCTTGTTTGCGTCGTCAAAGTAACCGAATTTCATATATGTTCTCTCCCACTTCTAAAGTTTGGAATTGGCAGTTGCTTCACAACTGCGCGCTCCCTTTGGTCGCGCACCTCTCAGTCAGCTTCGCTGACAGCTCCCCTTGACAGGGGAGCCAATGCGCGTTTGCACTAATTATACTCTTTTTTCATTCTCTTGTCCATATCTCTTGGGGCATTTTTATGAAAAAATGAATAAAAAATCGCCCTGTGTGCAAGACTAATCCTGCACCGAAATTTCGGTCAGCTCTTAATATTAAGGAGTGAGTGATATAAAGATACTGGACAGAATCGCCTTGTTTCTTCTTATCGTGGGAGGCATCAACTGGGGACTGGTCGGGATATTCAAGTTCGACCTTGTCGCCTACCTCTTCGGCGGCTCAGCGGCAATTATTTCGAGAATAATCTATATAGTAGTAGCCGCCTGCGCCATCTGGTGCGTGTCTCTTTACTTCAGGAATACTAGGTTGATTGAGGAATAATGTAGTTTGACGAAGTCAAACTGTGTTTAGCCGTCCGCCTTTCGGGGTGGGCGGCTGATGTTTTCAGAAAAAGTTGCGGTTTGCCTCGGAAAGTCGCTTGAAAAATATCTGCTTTGAGCCAAAAAGTCGTTTGAAAAATATCAACTTTTTTCGGAAACTCCCTTGAAAAAGTTGCGGGTATGGCGTATAATAGGCTTAGAGCCAAGTCGGGAGGTATACATCATGCTCAGAAGAAAGATTGAAGATACATTATTGAAATGGAAGAACACTCCTCAGCGCAAGCCTCTTATCATAAAGGGCTGTCGTCAGTGCGGAAAAACGAGCTCTGTCCTGGATTTTGCCCACAAGAACTATAAAAACACCGTATACCTCAATTTCTATGAAAATCCCGATTATGCAAAGATTTTTTCGGGCTCGCTGGAAACAGACAACATCGTAATGCTGACTTCTGCGCTCTTGGGGAGCTCTGCTAAATTTGTACCGGGCGAAACCGTACTTGTTTTAGACGAGATTCAGGAGTGCCCCGAAGCCAGGACGGCTTTAAAGTTTTTCCGGACTGATGGTCGGTACGACGTAATCGGCACAGGTTCACTTCTGGGAGTTCGCGGCTACGGCAAAGAGCCGAAGTCGGTGCCTGTTGGCTCGGAAACGGTTATAACCATGTATCCACTCGACTTTGAGGAATTTCTCTGGGCGAACGGAATAAGTGAAGAAGTGATTTCTCTTCTTGACAAATCTCTCGAAACGGTAACTCCCGTGCCGGAAGCTCTCCACGAAAGGATGCGCCAGCTTCTCCTGCAATATACCATTGTCGGAGGAATGCCGGACGCCGTACAGACATTCGTCAATACCAAACAGATGGATGAAGTTCTTGCAATTCAGCGTGACATAGTCCACTCATATGAAGACGACATGGTGAAATACGCCAGTAATCCCGACAAGCCAAAAATCAAAGAGTGCTTCCAGTCGATTCCGAAGCAGCTGAGCAAGGAAAACAAGAAATTCCAGTATTCAGTTGTGAACAAGGGTGCGAACGCCTCAAAATATTTAGGAAGTCTCCAGTGGATTGAGGATGCCGGAATAATCACACGTTGCTACAATCTCTCGATAACCGAGCTTCCGCTTGACGGAAACGCAATAGAAGACTGCTTCAAGGTTTACATGCGTGACTGCGGACTCTTTGTCAGTATGCTCGAAGACGGAACTCAGTATGACATTCTTCAGGGAAATCTTTATGGCTACAAAGGAGCAATTTTTGAGAATCTGATTGCCGATATTTTCGGGAAGATGGGAAGAAAGCTCTACTATTTTCGCAAGGACAGCGGTCTTGAAGTGGATTTCGTGATTCGATACAAAGGCGAATGTGTGCCGGTTGAGGTCAAATCCACCAGCGGAAACATCAAGAGCACCAAAACGATTTTAAGTCATCCTGAAAAGTACCATGTAAATCACGCAATCAAGCTCGGCGACTATAATGTCGGAACTACGGGCAGTGTTCTCACACTCCCGCTGTACATGGCGTTTCTTCTGAAATCGCCGTAATAATCAATCGGTAGATGTGCTTGCAATCATTGTGGAAATATGCTACTATATAATAGTATATGAAATTCGGATTTCGTCAACGATACTATGGACTGGAGGGTGCGGGATGATTGATCTGGCAAACATCGGAAAATACAGAGAAAACAATAGGATTGAAGCGAAGCTGTCGTTGGGCGGTCTTCCACAGAGTATCTGGGAAACCTATTCGGCATTTGCAAACACTCTCGGCGGAGTTATTCTCCTGGGCGTCGAGGAACGTCGCGACAAGTCTCTTCACACAGTCGACCTGCCTGCTCCCGAAAAGCTCGTTGCGGAGTTTTGGGACATCATCAACAACCAGAAGAAGGTAAGCGTTAATATTCTCTCTGCAAAAGATGTGACGATTGAGGCGGTAGATGGAGATCACATTATTGCCATCCGCATCCCGCGTGCACAAAGAAACGACAAACCGGTCTACATCGGCGAGAACCCGATGACAGGAAGCTACCGTCGCAATGGCGAAGGCGACTATCGGTGCACCAAAGAAGAGGTTTCCGCAATGATTCGTGATGCCTCCTACAAAACGCAGGACATGCTGGTTCTTGAAGAGATGGGATTGGATGTTCTCGACAAAGACAGCATACGCAGATACAGAATCCGCATGAGGGCATACCGCCCGGGACACGTCTGGGAGGAACTCGATGACAACGAATTTCTCTACAAGCTCGGTGCCGCAGGACGAGGAAAGGACGGCAAGCTCCATCCTACTGCCGCTGGGCTTCTGATGTTCGGCTTTGAATACGAAATCGTCAAAGAATATCCGCACTACTTCCTGGATTACCAGGAACAGCTCGACCCGAACACCCGTTGGACAGACAGAATTGTCTCCTCTTCCGGAGACTGGAGCGGAGATCTCTATGATTTCTATTTTCGGGTTTACAACCGAATCACCCAGGACATCAGGACACCGTTCAGGCTGACAGACGGTAACAGAATTGACGACACACCGGTGCACAATGCCTTACGGGAAGCCCTTGCGAACTGTCTCATCAACGCCGACTACTATGGCAGGCAGGGAATAGTTATCGTCAAAAAGCCGGATAAAATCACATTCTCAAACCCTGGCGAGTTCCGTATTGACGTTGAAACTGCTATAAACGGTGGTGTTTCCGACCCGAGAAACAGTGCTATTATCAAAATGTTCAACCTTGTCGACATAGGAGAGCGTGCCGGAAGCGGAATTCCGAACATCTACAGCGTATGGAAAAAGCAGGGCTGGTCGGTGCCGGAAATCTCCGAGAGCTTCGATCCGGAAAGAATCACCCTGTCGCTTGAAGTCGAGACCTTAGATGAAGACGAAAAAGCGGAAATGGAAGAAAAAGCGGCGATAAAAACCGGCGATAAACCGGAAATAAACGAAAAACCGGCGATAAAAACCGGCGATAAACCGAAATTAAGCGAAAAACCGGCGATAAAAACCGGCGATAAAGTCAGCAATCGAATTATTGCCGCTCAGAAGCAGGCTATACTCGAATATCTCACCAGGAATGTCTCCGCAAAAAGCAGTGAGCTTGCGGAATTGGTCGGTGTAAAATCATCCCGTATCAAAGAAATTCTGAGTGAGATGATACAAGAGGACATTGTCGTCGCAGAAGGTTCAAACAAAAACCGAATCTACAAACTAAAAAGCTAGAAGCCACAAAATGTGGCTTTTGCTTTTTCATACAAAAAAATCGTCTCCGTTGACTTATGTTTTGCACAAATAAGGGGGAGTTTAAACTCCGCAATGTGGGTCTTTTATTTAATTTCATGCGGATTTAAATTTTTAGCTTGACTTTAGTGATGTACAGGTGTATAATATCAACTGTATTAGTATTTTGGGGTAATAAGTGGTATTACTTATTTCCGTGGAAGAGTTTAAAGCATTTGGAGAGAATCACATGGCTTCACAAACACAAAAAAATGGCAGCAAGGATTATGTCGAAATAGACCTCATGCGCCTTATCAAGGCGGTATGGCACAACGCATGGGCGGTCGTTCTGTCAACTCTTGTCTGCGCCGCTATCGCGTTTGCGTATGTAACGCTCGCGGTAACTCCGCTCTATCAGTCGAAGGTTCTGATGTATGTCAACAACAGCTCCATCAGCCTGAACTCAACGAGTGTCAGCATATCCTCATCGGATATTTCCGCTTCACAGAGCCTGGTTTCTACTTATGCCGTCATCATGAACACAAGAACGGTTCTCAATCAGGTTATCGAGGAAGCAGGGCTCAGCTATTCCTACGGTCAGCTTTCCGGAATGATTTCAACATCGTCCGTTGACGACACCGAAGTCTTCCAGGTAGTTGTAACCAGCGCAGACCCGACAGAGGCGGCTCTTATAGCGAATACAATCGCAGAGGTTTTCCCGGACGTCGTTTCCGACATAGTTGAAGGCTCGTCTGCAAAGATTGTTGACTACGCGGTTGTTCCGACAACAAAATCGTCTCCTAGCGTCACGAGATACACGATGATGGGCGCACTCATCGGATTCATTCTCAGCGTCGGCGTTATCGTTGTTCTTGAGCTTCTGGATACACTTATCCACGACGAGGATTACCTCCTCACAAACTACAAGAACATCCCTGTTCTCGCTTCTATTCCTGATATGGACGTCACAGGTAGCTCATCCAAGGGCGGCTACTATGGCGGATATTATGGACATGACTATTCTAAATCGGGAGGTAGCACGAAATGAATGTAAAACGTCCCGAAAATGTAAATCCCGCAACTCCGGATCAGCAGAGAATCGGTACAAACTTAAGCTTTGCTGTATCTGAGGCATATAAGCTCTTAAGAGCGAACATCATGTTCAGCCTTCCGAATGATGGCGACAGATGCAGAGTCTTAGGAGTGACAAGCTCGCTTCCCTCTGAAGGAAAGTCGACAACGAGTCTGAACCTTGCATGTTCGATTGCAGAAACTGGCAAGAGAGTTCTCGTTATCGAAGGCGATATGAGACTTCCGACAATGTCGAAGCGTCTCGATGTCCCGAAGAGTCCCGGACTTTCAAACCTTCTCGCAGGTCTTTGCTCCGGAAACGAGATAATTCACCATTCAGGTCTTGTAGACGGTCTTGATGTAATGGCTGGCGGAGACATTCCTCCGAACCCGAGTGAACTCCTGGGTTCCGAGAGAATGGCAAGAGTTGTCGAGGCTCTTTCAAAGGGCTATGACTACATCATCTTCGACCTTCTGCCGATTTCGTCGGTATCCGATGCACTCGTTATCTCGAATCTCTTGGATGGAATGGTTGTCGTCGTAAGAAGAGACTACTGCGACCAGCAGACTCTTTCCGAAACAGTAAGACAGCTTGAATTCCACAATGTCAAGGTTCTGGGATTTGTATTCACCTACTCTGAAGTACTCAAGAAGAAGTATAAGAAGTACAAGAAGGGCAAGAACTATGGCTACGGCAAGGGTTATGGCTACGGCTATGAATACGGCTACGGTCACAGCTATGAAGCCGCCGCAGACAAAGCCTCAAAGAAGAAGTCATCAAAATGATTGACTTCCATTCGCACATCCTGCCCGGCATTGACGACGGGAGCAAGTCAGTTGAAGAGAGTTGCAGAATGCTCAGGGAATCCTTCATGCAGGGCGTTTCGCAGATTGTCGCAACACCGCACTTCTATGCCGAGGACAATTCGCCGAAGAAATTCCTGGAAAGGCGCGAAAGAGCTTATAAAAAGCTTGAGCCTAGTCTTGACTCAGATATGCCGGAGATTTTCTTAGGCGCCGAAGTCAAGTATTTCGAGGGAATTTCAAGATCCGATGATGTTTCGCTTCTGAAAATCGAGGGAACCGACCTGATTCTCCTTGAAATGCCGTTCATGGCATGGAACCAGAGAATTGTCAGCGAGGTTATCGAGCTGGCGTCAGGAAGGCACACAAAGCTGATTCTTGCGCACATCGAAAGGTATTTTCGGTACGGCGCGGAGAAGTATCTTGACGATTTCTACAGAAATGATATCCTCATCCAGGCAAACGCCGAGAGCTTCATAGGAGGAAAATTTGCAACCCGCAAGGTCATGAATATGCTAAGAGATGGCAAAATTGACATTCTGGGCTCAGATTGCCACAATATGAGCAGTCGCAGACCCAATATGGGGGATGCAAGAAAAGAAATTTCTAAGAGAATCGGCAATAATATGCTTGACAAATTGGATGAAAAGGCGTACAATAGTTTATATTCGGGAAAATAATCTTCCCGGTAGTGTTTGATTTTCTCATTTCGGTGAAAATCCGAGGCGCGATTATAGATTTGTATATTTTTTGGAGGGCTAAAGACATGACCAAATTTACAAAAATTGTACTTGCAATTGCTCTTGCTGCTGTAATGTGCGTATCGGCTGTTGCTGACACCGCTGTTCCGAGTATCGCTCAGAAGACCGATATCGAACTGGTTGAATACACCGTATACGACTCTGAGGAAGTCGAAGTTGGTGATTCCAGCACCATCGGTTCCATCATCGTAACTCCTTATGCTGAAAGAACAAACCTAAGTGCTGACAAGCAGAAGGACATCGAGGATGCATACGATCAGATTCTCGACGTTGACACTCTCACCGAGCTTCTTTCTCATCTCCCTGAGGACACGATTGCACTCTATCTCTTCGATATCTCCGCCTATGACGAAGCAGCTGACAACCTGAACGCTGGCGGAACCGCAAGAGTAGTTCTCGAATGCGATCTCGGCGATTATTCCTCTGTTGTTGTTCTTCATAACTATGAGGACGACCTCTGGAGAGAAGAGCCCAGCGAAGTCATTTCCAACACTCAGGTAGCTGTAACCATCAGCAGTGCATCTCCTTACGTTATCGCTGTAACCAATTCAGTAGTCGTAAACGAGCCTGTTGAAGGAACTGTTCTTGACAGTGGCGTTGATGTAACCGGAACTGCTTCCACTTCTACAATGCCTTACGTACTCGGCGGAGTTGCTTGCATAGTTATCGCAGGCGTACTTCTCATTGTCGCAAACCGCAAGAAGGAAAACTGATATCAAAATAAGGCGGGAACGGTATGAAGATCAAGGTAAGAAAAAACCTTGTCAAGGTAGTTCTCTACGTCTTGTGTATAATTTTTCTGGTACTTGGTATAGTGCTGCTGCTGAACGCTTGGGAGCAGCAGCACTATTCTTATACTCCCGAAACATCTGACGGCGCTTCTGGCGACGGAACGGTGACACAAGGCGCGCAATCCCAGACTGCCGACATCGAGTATAACGGAGTGAAGTACAAGCTCAACAAGCATATTGAGAATGTGCTTCTGGTTGGCGTGGACAAATATCTTGCCTCTACAGACACAAACACCTACATCAATTCTGAGCAGGCGGATTTCATCATGCTCGTCGTCATTGATACCGACCAGGAGAGCTACAAGGTTCTGCATATCAACCGCGACACGATGACTGACGTCCAGGTCTTGGGCATAACCGGTGTTGTTGCGTTCACAAACTACGAGCAGATTGCCCTCGCGCACACCTATGGCAATGGTCAGGAGGACAGCGCAGAGAACACTGTCGATGCTGTTTCCCAGCTTCTTTATGATGTCGATATTGACCACTACATCACAGTCACGATGGACGCAGTTGCCATTATCAACGACGCTGTCGGTGGTGTAACCGTAACGGCTCTTGATACGATAAACGACGACATCATCGAGGGCGAAACTGTCACACTCATGGGCGAGAATGCTCTTTTGTATGTCAGAACGAGAATGGGACTTGAGGACAGCTCGAATCTCCACAGAATGGAGCGCCAGGAGCAGTATCTGAAGGCTCTGATGGAGTAGTTCAAGGCATCATGTGAGGCGGATTCCGATTTCGCACTTGACACGGCTCTTGAAATAACCTCCTACATGGTCTCCGACTGCACAGTCAACGAACTTTCCGACATCTACAGCGCTATGAGCGACTACGATTTTACCGACTACCTGACACTCGAAGGCGAAGCCATTGTCGGTGACGAGTACATGGAGTTCTATCCCGACGAGGATGCTTTGTATCAGCTCTATCTGGATCTGTTCTACACCGTAATCGAGTAATCTGGGCTTCCGACTTTATACAACAAAGAGGACAAGAATTTGATGCTTTCCAAGGTCAAAAGTAAGCTTCCTATGATAATTTCGGCGACAATAGTTTTAATCACTCTTGTCGCCTTATTTGTGTTTTCCGGTCAGGACGGAGACGAATCTTCGAAAACAAGCGGAGTCATAGTCGACTTCGTCATTAAACTGTTCAGTCTTCCAGATGACGCAGAGACTCTGAACACTGTCACCCTGGTTGTGAGAAAGCTTGCGCACTTCACGATTTTCGCAATCCTGGGCGCAAGCCTCTATGCGTTCACTTCTTCCCTGCTTCTCTTAAGACCATACATATCTACTCTTATAGTCGGTCTCTGCGCCGCCGCACTTAACGAGCTCCAGCAACTGAGCTCCGCCGGCAGAACAGCAAGCATAAGAGATGTAGCAATCGACTTTGGAGGTGTGATTGTGGGGAGTTTCATTGTGTGGGGAATTGTGAAATCGGTTCAGAAACACTGGGAAATAAAAAAAGACTGTTGACAAAACAGTCAGGGTGAGGTATAATAAAGGTGGTGAGAGACTGCCTGAACTGGCATTCAGGCAACGGTCACTCTTTCTACAATTTTTAGATTATGTTATGAATGACTGTGGCTGAATTATCAGGCACAGTTATTTCTTTCGGCGATTGTCGAGGTTAAGACCAAGGTTGATGGCAGCTATAACAAGAAGTAATAGCTGAAGGATATCTGCGATTTCCATCGAGGCTCCACCTCCCTTCTCAGGGAAAGAGCAAACCCTCTCACCACCGACATTATATCACAAGCTTCACCATCTGTCAACAATAAAAGTTCTAAAGCAAAACCTCCCAGCCTTGACCGGGAGGTTTTTAAATAGCATCAGTTTACAAATATCCTCGGCACTCTTTGTGAGATTCCGCAGACTATTTCGTAGCCTATGGTGCCGCAGAGTTCGCCTATTTCGTCGGCGGTTATCTCTTCGTTTCCGTCCCTGCCGATGAGGGTTACCGTGTCGCCGACCTTCGTTTCGGGGATGTCTGTGACATCAATCATCAGCTGATCCATGCAGACACGCCCGAGTATTTTCGCGCGCTTGCCGTGTACCAAAAGCTCTCCCTTGTTGGATAACAGCCTCGGACAGCCGTCGGCATAGCCTATCGTGACGGTCGCAACCCTGGTTTCACGCTCAGTCTTGTATGTACGACCATAGCCTATCGTCACTCCCGCGGGGAGTGTTTTTACTTGTGAGACGATTGACTTGAGCTCCATCACCGGCTCTAGACTCACAGGCATCTCCCTCGAATAGTCCGGCTTCAAGCCATAAAGCATGATTCCGAAGCGGACAAGGTCGCTTCTTTCGTCATAATGATACATAGCGCCCGCAGAATTGAGGAAGTGGAGCTTGTCGATAAGAACAAGGCGCTTCTTGAGCTCATCCCGGACAGCTGAAACCATCTCAATCTGGTGATTTGTAAATTCGATATTCTCATTATCCGTACTGTCGGCGACCGGAAGATGGGTGAACAGCCCTTCAACCTCCAAGCCGGGCATTCTGACTATCCTTTCGGCATCATCGGCGATTCTTTTTACATTGTCGCCATAGTTAAGACCAATCCGGTTCATTCCTGTGTCGACTGCGATGTGGCACCTGACTCTTTCGCCCTTTGGCGCATTGAACGCGAGCTTTTCGGCATACTCAAGGTCTGTTATCGTCTGGATTATGTCGTATTCGATGAGCTCTCCGGCGTCCTCCGGGGGAGTATATCCGAGAATCAGAATCTCTCCCGAAACTCCGAGATTTCTTAATTCTTCAGCTTCGACAATATTCGACACGGCAAACCAGTTGATTCCGGCATCTTCAAGCCGGGGGATTATTCCCTCACAGCCGTGACCATAGCAATTAGCCTTGACTGCGCACATTATTTCAGCGTCGGGACTGATTAAACTCCGACATTTTCCGACATTTCGCTCAAGTCTGTCAAGGTGGATTTCAGCCCACGCGCGTCTTAAAACTTCATTTTTCATTTATATGCTTCCTCCTCGGAAACTCTGTTTTTTATGTCCGCCGACTTTTTAAAAGAATTTCCGCAATTTACTTGCAAAAAGGTCGGTATTATGGTATCATTTTAATAAGTATTGACAGTTGCGCTCTCGGGCAACTGGCACCCTTCTGGCAACAGGGTGAAGAGTGGGGTATTGAAAGAGTATGAAATCAGAAGAGCCGATAGTTTACAGCTACAATCCGAAGATTATCACCGACCGGGCTCACACCGCCTGTTTTTCCGGTCACCGCCCGGAAAAGCTTCCTTTTGACGATGAAATCAGGAGGCGGATGCTCATCTCAATGCTCATCCAGCGAATCTACGACGCCATCGACGAAGGATACACAACCTTCATCACAGGAATGGCTCGCGGAGTTGACATCTGGGGAGGCAGGGCTATCTACGCCCTCAAGCACCAGAAGCCAGAGCTCAATCTTAAGATGATCGGAATCTCTCCCTACAAAAACGAGCTTAATCTCCTCCACGGAACGGACATCTATGACTACGGAACCGTAAAACAGGGCTGTGACGAGATGTACTACCTTTCGGAGGACTACTTCCCGGCGTGCTACCACATCCGCAACCGGCTGATGATCGACCATTCAAGCAAGGTCATCGGCGTTGTCTACGACTACAAAAGCGGAACCGGGAATACAATAAGAGAAGCCAGGCGTCAGGGCTTGGAGCTCGACATCATAGATATAAACAACTGCGACTTTTTCAACATCTGAAAGATACATTAGTATTATAAGACATCCCGGCTCAAATTGCAATAGCGGATTCTGTCGAAATAATGCTTTAAGGTTTACTATAGAAAGACGGTGGTCTCTATAAAAAAGAAGAATACCTCCCAGGCATCGGTTGTAATTGTCTACCTAGCAACCATGCTCATCTGCCTTGTTATATTCGGCTTTGCCGCCGTTACACTTCTTGATATATTCGTAACACAGCCTGCTCTTGAAGCAGAAGCCGCAGAAAGCGGAACCACCACGGAGGATGAAGAGGAGACGGTCGACTATTCAAGTGCTACCGAAACAATCCTTTTCGTCGGCGCAGACGGTCAGGAGATAAACGCGATAGTTCTCTTAAGAGTAAATCCCGGAGACGGAACAATTTCGATAGTTCCAGTTTCAAAGTACACTCTTTCGACAGTCGATTCTTCAAGCGGAACGATGGAACAACTCTTTGATATCGGCGGAATGAGCTATCTTAAAACCGCAGTTGAGAATGCATATGGTCTTACATGCGACAAATATATCAAGATCACGAACGATGGCTGGGCAGAGCTCGTCGAATACACCGGCGGAATGTCGAGCTATGTTTTCCCGGAGGATTTGTATTATAAGGACGAAACCTCCGGCGACCTTACGAGCTTCTCGGCAGGAAACTCCAACCGAACTCTCTGGGGCGATGATATAAGGCGAATCGTCACTTATCCGCTCTATTCAAACGGTGAACAGACCCGTGTTCAGGTAATCGGCGAAATCGCCGTCACCCTTATAAACGACGCATTCGACACAAACGCCGCCAATATGAAAACGAACATCCAGAACATCTTCAACACGATATATAATAACTCCGACACCGACATCACTTCAAAGACATTTGCAAGCGTTCGCGACGCCTACGAGTACATGCTCGAAGCCGCTTCGTCGCCTGCCACATATCGTATGCCGCACGGAGAATGGAACTCCAGTGGCTACTTCGAGCTAGACGAAGATGCGGCTAGTGAGATTCAGGAATACTTCGGGCTGACGTCGGTCTTAGAAGAATAGGAGGCAATCATGGAAAACAGAGTCAAGGTCAGAATAATCGGAAGGGAGTACACCCTTGTGACGGAGAATACGCCGGAGTATACTGAGGCTCTCGCGGAGAAGCTTGATGCACAGATGAACTCCATGCTTGCCGTCGGGAACAACTTGAGCGGCATTGACGTCGCAATCCTGTCGGCACTCGACGCTATGGACGAGGCGCAGAAGGCTTCCGAAAACGAGGATAGTATGCGCTATCAGCTCGGCGAGTATGTCACGACGGCGAATCGTTCAAAGCAGAGCTACGACGCCGCAAGACGCGAAATCGCCCAGCTCAAAAAGCGAATCGAGGAGCTCGAAAAGAAGCTGAAAGAGAGCAGTCTGTTCTGATGATAAACACTAAACCAGAGCTTCTTTCTCCCTGTGGGAGCATGGAGTCGCTTGCGGCGGCTCTCAAATCCGGGTGCGACGCCGTCTATATCGGTGGGCAGATGTTTTCCGCCCGCCAGAACGCCGAGAACTTTTCTCACGAAAATATCATAGAAGCTGTTAATGAGTGCCACCGCCGTGGCGTGAAAATCTATCAGGCAATCAATATCGCCGTTTTTGACAGCGAAATCGAAAAGCTTGCGGATGAGATAAAGTTTGCTTGCGATGCCGGGATAGACGGACTCATAGTCCAGGACAGGGCTGTCGAGAGAATCGTCCGGGAGTCCTGCCCCGAAATGCCGGTTCACGCTTCAACCCAGATGACTCTTCACTTTTCGGACGGCGTGGAATGGGCGGCTGAACATGGCTACAGCCGGGTTGTTCTATCAAGAGAGCTTGACCGGGAAACCATCAGAAAGCTATCGGAATTGGGCGTCGAGACGGAGATTTTCGTCCACGGTGCCTTATGCATGTCCGTTTCCGGGCAGTGCTATCTCAGCGCGATGATTGGCTCTCGCTCGGCGAACAGAGGGCTTTGTGCGGGAGCTTGCAGGCTCCCTTTTTCATCAACCGGGAAGCCGAGGGACAAGTATTCACTCTCGCTTAAAGATCTGACGCTGATTGAAGATGCTGACGAGCTCCAGAACATGGGCGTCTCGTCACTTAAAATAGAAGGCAGAATGAAGCGCCCCGAGTACGTCTCCGCCGCAACCGGCGAATTCCGTGCGGCTCTTGACGGAAAGGATTACGACTACGAGCTTTTGCGCTCGGCGTTTTCAAGAAGCGGATTCACTGACGGATATTTCTCCGGCAGTCGTGACGGAAGCATGTTCGGAGCCCGCTCTTACGAAGACGTCACCGATATGACGTCGTCCTTAACGCAGATTCATGAAAAATACAAGTCCGAATTCCAGAGATTCGGGCTGTCAATGAGATTAGATGTCAAGCGTGGCGAGCCAGCAACTCTTACCACAACTGATGGCACAGAAACAATCACCCTGGCGGGAGCCGTCCCTCAGGAGGCAATCAACCGACCGTTGACATCCGAAGCCGCAGTATCACAGCTTGGCAAGCTCGGCGGAACGCTTTATCATGCGGGAGAAATCACCGCCGAAATCGAACCGGGGCTGATGCTTCCACTGTCGGAACTGAATTCTTTAAGAAGGCAAGCTGTCGAAACGCTCGACAACCTGCGGCAGGAAAGGTTGACGGTTAAAAAGCCATTTACCCCGGCTGACTACCTCCCCGAAGTCCCGAAAACTCCGAAAAAGCCGGTTTCGTACTGGGTTTCTGTCGAGAAAATTTCGCAACTTGACCTGATAGATTGCGAACGTGTGATAATTCCGCTGTCGCTCGCAAAAGAGTATGTAAACGCCGGATATGACCCGAAAAAGGCGATTCTATCGCCGCCGAGGTTCACTCTCCACGAAGAGAAAGTCGAAGCCGATTTGATTGCCGCAAATTCTCTCGGATTCGGCACCGCAATGGCAACCAATTCCGGCTATGTACGGATGCTCCAACGTCTCGGCTACGAAGTAATCGGCGGATTCGGGCTGAATATAACGAACTCCCTGTCGGCGGACGAGTATGCGCTCGATGGGCTTTCAGCCCTCACTCTCTCGTTTGAACTGAAAGCCGGACAGCTCTCCGGTATCAGAACCGCCGTCCCGAAGGGCGCAATTCTCTATGGGAATCTCCCACTTATGGTACTGGCGAACTGCCCCATCAAGGCGGAAACCGGTTGCCGGAACTGCCATAGAACCCTCACCGACCGCACTGGAACCACTTTCCCCGTCAAGTGCCGTATGCACGAAGGCGAGGACTACAACGAGCTTCTCAACTCGAAAAACCTTTACCTGCCCGACAAGCAGAGCTATTTCGATATCGATTTCGGGATTCTCATGTTTACGGAGGAGAGTGCGGAGGAAGTGAAGGAGATTCTTGAAGACTATAAAGCCGGGATTTCACGCCGGGACGGGAAAGAATATACAAATGGACTCTACTTCAGAGGAGTGCTGTAACATGCCAACACTGAACCTACAAATAAAAAAACTCCGCCCGGGAGCTATCCTGCCTGCCGCCGCCACTCAGCTGAGCGCCGGGCTCGATTTGCACGCTTGCATCGACGAGCCGCTGACGATTCCGGTTGGTGAGATTGTTACCATGCCCTGCGGGATTGCGGTTTGCCCGGATTTAACGGACGGCAACGTCGTCATGCTGGTTATAATCAGGTCGGGCTTAGGAAGAAAGCACGGGCTGACTCTTGCGAACTCGGTCGGGGTGATTGATTCCGACTATCGGGGAGAAATTCTCGTGCCGATTATAAATCACGGGAGCGAGCCTTATACATTCGAGCCGGGCGAGAGATTTGCCCAGCTGGTGCCGCTTTTTGTTCCCACATGCACCGTCACGGAATCGGAAGAGCTCCCCGAATCGGCGAGAGCCGGCGGCTTCGGCTCGACCGGAAGAATTTAAGGAGGAAAAATCATGTTCAAGTTCGCAATTATGGGCGCCGGACACATCGCAAACAAGTTCTGCGACGCAGTCAAGAGAATCGACGGCGCAGAAGTCGCCGCAGTCGCAAGCCTGACAGGCAGAGCGAAGGACTTTGCCTCTAGAAACGGCGTTCCTGAATATTTCGACGACTATTCCAAGATGCTTGAAGCCGTCAAGCCCGACTGCGTCTATGTTGCGGCGACGTCGAACGCACACTATGAGCTCAGTAAGCTCTGCATTGAAGCAGGCGTGCCGGTTCTCTGTGAAAAGGCGATGTTTTTGAACAGCTCTGACGCCAGAGAAGTTTTTGCGATTGCTGAAAATAAGGGCGTTTTTGCGATGGAAGCGATGTGGTCGAGATTCCTGCCGGCAGTCGTGAAAGCCCGGGAGTGGATTCACTCGGGACGAATCGGCGAGCCGATTTACGCAACCTCCGCAATCGGCTTCAAGGCTGAGGAGAACCCGAACAATCGCTACTACTGCAAGGCGTTGGGCGGCGGAGCTTCTTTCGACCTGACCGTCTATGACTACGAGATTCTGACTTTTTTGATTGACCGACCCGCCGAAGTCGTTTCTGCTCATGCTGTAAAGACTTCCGACGGCGTCGATTTGACCGACCATATTCTCCTGAAATTTCCGAAAGCAGGTTGCAGAGAATGCCTCGCCGTCTGTGAGAGCTCGCTTCTTGCAAAGCTGGACGAAAAGATTGTCATCTACGGCTCAGACGGCAAGCTAGAACTCCCGAGACCGCACTTTGCAACCGACTGCTATCTCTATGACGCTAATTTTGAGCTGATAGATAGCTTCAAGGACGATGTGACCGAAAACGGCTTTGTTTATGAGGCGATGGAAGCGATGAATTGCATTAAATCGGGAAAGATTCAAAGCGAAACCGTGCCGCACAGCCTGACTATTGCTTGTGCGGAAATGTTTGATAAATTGTAGAACCTCTCAGTCGCCTGCGGCGACAGCTCCCCTTAAAAAGGGGAGCCAATGGCAAACCCTCATAGAACGAAAATAGGCTCCCCTGTCAAGGGGAGCTGTCATGCGAAGCATGACTGAGAGGTTCGCCCCGAAGGGGCGGCGTTGCCTTCACCACCACCTTCCGCAAAACCCAAAGCGCCGCTACGCACGGGAACACCATCAGTCCGTTGAAGATGTCGCTTATTTTCCATGCCGCCGAAAGGCTCACCACGGCGCCGATAAACACTGCCATCGTGAGTGCAATTTTGTAAAACAAAACCGATTTTTCGGAGAGATATTCTGCCGCAGAGAGACCGATTTTCGACCAGCCGATGATGGTTGCGGTCGCAAAGCCTGCTGTGCAGAGGGCAATTACCGTGCCCGAAGCGCTCCCGAAAACGCTTTCACAGGCGGCTGAGACCAAAAGTGCTCCGTCAAGACCGGTGCTGACGGCTCCCGACGAGAGAATCGCAAGCGCCGTGAGGGTGCAGATTACGAAAGTGTCGATTATAACTTCAAACATGTTCATGAGTCCCTGCTTTTTGGGGCTGAGGTCGCTTCCTGCATGGATTGCGGCGGTGGTTCCCAGTCCCGCTTCGTTCGAGAAGACTCCCCGCTTGAAGCCGACGCTGACAGCCTGCTTCACTGAAATTCCGACAGCCGCACCGGCAACCGGTTTGAAGCCGAATGCCGAGCGGAAAATCTCTGAAAAAACTCCCGGCAACTTTCCGATATTTACGATAATAACCGCCGTTACGGCGAATATGTATATAACCGTCAGGATGGGCATCATAACTGATGATGCCCGACCTGTGAAATCCCGCCCCGAAAAGAGACATGCGGCGGTGAGCACAGCTAAGATTATTCCGACAGCGACCTGACTTATCCCGGATTCCGAATTAATCGCTTCGGCGGCGGAGTTCGACTGAACCATTCCGCCCATTCCAAATGATGCTAGGACCGTGAAGAAGGCGTAGAGCCTTGCAAGAAAATTCTCGCCCATTCCATCACGAATAGCATACATTATTCCGCCTTTTTTGCCGTCCCGATATTCTATACTTAATACGCCCTCGGCAAACGAGACAGCCATCCCTAAGAGTGCCGAAACCCAGAGCCAGAAAACGGCTCCCGCACCGCCGAGAGTTATTGCCGTTGCGACTCCCGCAACGCTTCCCGTACCGACAGTTGCGGCAAGGGCAGTTGAGAGCACCCGGAAGCGGTTTTCACCGTCCCCGGAAAGGCTTTTTCTGACAGTCCGGAGCATTTGTCCGAAACATCTCACTTGCGGGATTCGCAAATAAATAGTATAATAAATTCCGACGGAAATTATAAGCGCAACCGTCGGCAGACTCCATACGAGTTCTGAAAGCTTATCAAGAAAGGGCATAATTCCTCCCATGCGAAAATATCAGCCAAAAAGAGCGGCACTTATCGTTATAGATGTCGCAATAGTGATAATTACGGCGATACTCACCGTCTTCACCGTCGTGTATTTGTCCAACCACAAAATAATTATGACCCTGCTTCTCTGTTTATTCTGGCTTGTGGCTATCTTGTTTGCGGCGGTTTTACTGCCGGCATACTTCTCCCGTACCGTCATATACATCTCCCCGACAGACATTTCCATGAAAACCGGCATAGTCTATGTCAAGCGCCATCACATGAAGACGGACGCCGTGCAATACGTCTCGACAATCACCACTTTTATGTCGAAATATACCGGACTCAATTTCGTGATTTTAAGGGCAATGGGCGGCACGATGGTACTGCCGTTTCTGGGACTCGACGATTTGCATGAGATTGAGGAATTGATGAGGACTTCGCAACAATGACCGAACGCACTGTCAAACAGCATCCTTTGCGGCTGTTTTCTTACACAACAAACTACTTCTGGCTCCTTATCATTCCGATTATAAGAAGCCTTTATTCCTTTTCTCTCGATGTCGATTCGCTTCGGGTGTGGCTGATGGGTACGTGGATGGATCTCTTGGTTATCGGAGCAATTCTTATCTTTGCGTGGAGACGGTGGGAGCACGTCTACGTCCGGTTCGACGACAGGCGGATTTCCGTCACAAAAGGCAAGATGTACTCCACCTGCGACGTCATTTTCTACGACGATATAAGTTCTTTCAGCGTCAACCAGACACTGTTTTTAAAGCTTTTCGGAGCCTGCACTGTCACAATCGGTACTAACGCAGAAGCCTTCAGCCGTGCTCAGGACGACATCTCCCTGACTTTAAGGAAATCGGACGCTGACCGGCTTTATGCCCGGGTGAAGAAGTCCCGGGCGAAGAGCCTTCGCTACTCCGTCACCCCGAACAAATTCCGGCTCATTCTCTATTCGTTCGTTTCATCGTCGACGCTCTCGGGAACGGTTGTAATTCTCGCATTCCTCTACGAAACTTCGAGAATGTTCGACAGAGAAGTTGAGGCACAGCTGATTATGGACACGCTGAACGACGTTGTGAATCGGGTTGCTACGTTCGTGCCACCGGTTGTTGCAGGCGCTTCTGTAGTCATAATTTTCGGGTGGGCAGTTTCTTTTATGACGAATATCTTCTACTTCTGGAACTACTCCCTCACCTGCTGTTCGGACAGCCTCTATATCAAGAGCGGACTTATCGAGAGAAACCGGCATATTCTCTCACTTGACAGGATAAACTGCGTCGACCTTCGGCAGAATCTCATCTCGAAGCTCTTAAGAATATCGTCGCTCCACTGCGACTGTGCCGGCTACGGTGAAACCGGGCGTGCTGAGACGTCGGTCGTCGTGCCGATAGCGACTGAACGGGAAATCAATTCAACAGTTGTCGAGATATTCCCGAATATTCCCTCAGAATCGGTCTACCACAAGCCGAAGCTCGAACTGAAGCCAATTTACCGCAGCTACTGGATGTTCTACTATGCGCCTCTGGCACTCACGATTCTCCCGCTTATCGCCTACTTTGTTCTTTTTGCACTCTTCCCGTCCTGGCGTTCAGTCGTCCGGGTCGGAGTTCTTATCGCAGAAATCCCGGCAGTCTGGCTGACAATCGTCAAGACTCTCGCCATCTTCAAAACGGGAATCGCAGTGAACGGCGACTATATCACCATGCGCTATTCGAGCTTTTACACCTTCCACACCGTCGTCGTCCCGAAGGACAGAATCGTGAAGGTGATTCTGAGACAAACCTACCTCCAACACCTCACCGGCAACTGCTCTGTCGTAATCTACACCGCCTCCCGTGGAACCTCAAAGCATGTAATCACAGGTCTCAGGCTCAATAGGACGCTGGGGTTCTTTGAGAAGAATGGGGTGGATTTGTATTTTGAGTAATGCGCCTGCGGCGCACCCCTCCACCACCGGCTTTGCCGGCGGTTCCCCTCCCCTTGACAGGGGAGGCTATTTTTCTTCTATCAATACTTGATATAACGCCATTTTTATGCTATACTAATTTCAGAATCGAGGTGTCTTTATGAACGACAGAATTAAAAAAGAATCTGATTTGATTGTTGTGGCAGTTGCGGAGGAATTCGGGTATAAAAAGAATATGGAAATGAGCGAGGTTCTGAAGCTGTTTGAAGATAAAGGCATCTTCAAGCTTCTCCGGTCGCAGTACGACGTCCTGCATACGATGGATTTGAGTGAGGGAACGGAGTTTGTGGAGGATTATCTGGCGAGGTCGGTAGCATGACGAAATTAACTCTATACCACGGAACTGATAGCGACTTTGAAACGATTGATTTGTCGAAATCTCTTGAAAAAAGAGATTTTGGAACCGGATTTTACACAACAACCATCTCTTCACAAGCTGAAAGATGGGCTTTGAACAAGAAAGTGAGAAACACGAGCGAACACGCTTACGTTTATGTGTATGAAGCAGGGATTCCCGACGCCCTCTCACTTAAGTCGTTTGACGGATTGTCACTTGAATGGCTCGAAATGATTCGGACAAACCGCCAGCTCGGCGGAATTCAACACGGTTACGACATTGTTATCGGTCCGGTTGCCAACGACGACACAATGCTCACAGTAAACCGATTCATCCAGGGCATATATACAGCCGAGGAAGCCCTTGAACGTCTGCGCTTTTCAAAGGCAAACGACCAGGTTTCGTTCCACACCGAAGCGGCAGTTTCCTGCCTGAAGCTTGTCAGGAGGTACCAAGTTGATTGAGAAATATACCTATCACGGGATGGACATCACTTTGGATGTCTACGAGAAGATTCAGTCAGTCGTCGAACTGATTGCAAAGAAGGAAAACAAGACTTTTGACGAGTGCTATGCGATGTTCTCAAAGTCGAGAACCTACCGCAATATCCAGTCCACAGGGACAGAAATGTGGGCGGAAAGTGCGGAGTTTATTGTGGATGAATACTATAGGGAAATATTGTAAGAAGGCTTTGAAAAAGAATAGATGAACCAGTCCCCGCCATCTCGTGACTTCCCAAAGTAAATTCAAGAGTTGAGAGAAGTGGCGATTAGTGTGGGA
>JAJQHD010000017.1 GCA_021199855.1 Oscillospiraceae bacterium | reverse complement strand
ATTGAGGCAGTTAAAGCCTCCCCTGACAAGGGGAGGGGACCATCGCCAAAGGCGATGGTGGAGGGGTGGAAGTTTGCTTTCAGCAAACTTCCGAAGTTCAGCTTTGCTGAACTTCTGTACACCTTGCACAAATCCTACCCTCAAAATTTGTGTATTATCACCAAATCGCGTGCAAGTTTAAAATTTTCCCTTGCGTTTCGGACAAAAATATGTTATGATGTAGACGTATTTAGAAGAGTAGATAATCTGCACTTCTGACAGGGCTTTGCCTTGCGGGGGGGTACAACTTTTTTGTACCCGATCAAACCTCCGGACACGACACGTGCTTTGGAGGGCGTTTTTATATCTATCCTCCTTAGACGGTCAACTGATATTTTGAGGAGGATATTTTTATGGCAAAAAAACTTTTATGCGTTCTGTTGAGCGTAATGATGGTAGTGGCGATGATGCCGATTACCACGTCGGCTGCTACGATAGGTTATATTTACGTTAACGGCGTTGACATCACAACTGCGACCAACTACACTGTTCAGTGTGGCAGTGGTACCGCGGTCTATGATCCCAGCACCTACACTATAACTTTGACAGATGCAACAATTGATACTGCTTGGTCCAGTAACTATATTTATGTTTACTGTAGTTCAGCCGCCAATGCTCCGTCAGAGGGTGTTACTATCAATCTCGTAGGAGATAACTACATAGTTGGATCGAATAGTTACACCTACGGGCTTCGGAGCATGTATTGCCCTATAACCATCACAAGCTCAACAAATGGTTCGCTTACGATAAGTGATATGACTGGTGTAGCTATTTGGACTCCCAGTACTAATACCGGTAATCAACTCAGCATCACTAACTGCGTACTCAGTATAACCGGAATGTCAAGCAGTGGTACTTGCCTATCAACAGGCTGTCCTGTTTACATTACCAATTCTTGTGTGACGATGAATAACTCATACGATAAAGCAAGAGGTATACAAGCTTCCGGAAGCGGCACTATCTATATCACAGATTCTGATGTCACTATTGATATGCCCAGATATAGCATTTACAACTCAAACAGCTCCAATAGTGTAAGCACCTCGAAACTTTATGTAGAAAGCTCTCAGCTGATTTGCACATGTGCAGATACAACTTGTGCGGCTATCTGGCTCTGTGGCTTGACCGTCTCGGGTAACTCAACCGTAATTGCCGATGGCGGACTGGATCTTCAGATCGGAACTTCGGCTACCTACAGTAATTACGCTCATATCGTCATGAGCACTACTCCCGCATATTTCTCGTACGGCTTAGATGCTTCAAGCTATACTACCGCGTCTAATACCGCGGCGAGAAGCTATACTAAAACAACTGCAGCTACAACCTACCGCTACACTAACTATCCATACATAATGATAGTCACCGGTACCGGTGACGGTGGATATACTCCGCTTGCCGAGGCTGAAGAAGGCATTTCTTCCGGCTTCAGGATGATTTATGTCAACGAAGAGTATCATGCGATGATCATCGACAGAGTCGTAAATGGTGGAAATCATAGATTCTTTATCAGTATGCCGCATGTTGACGACAATGGAGACGGATATTGCGATGTCTGCAAGGAGTATGTAGGCGAAAGTGAAGCGGAAATCATCACTATTGATGGCATCGATTACGAAGTTACTTACGCCAAGTCAACCGACATAGTTGCCGGTAACTGGAATCAGGTCACTCTTGACTCTGATACATCACTTATGGACGCTCTTGCAGAAGATGGCGCAATCCTTATGATCACCAGAAGCAAGGAGACTTCAGTTTCCTATGACGATGGCGAGTATGAGAAGTTCCTGTTTATCGATTCCTGGTGGTCTAATAACAATACACTTATCACTCTGGGTTCAGCAGGTCATACCTCTGCCGACGAGAGCGATGTTATCGACTGCCTGTCAGATGACGGAACAACGCTCACCTATGACGGTGCGACCATCTATGCAGCATGGGTCGATGGTGGCTATGCCGATGGCGGCGAATCGCTCGTCTTCATCTCGAATACATCTGCATCCTACACAATCACCAGCTTCAAGGTACTGGTGCCTGTAGCTTAATCACGACAATTCCCTTTTTCTTCAAATGTCGGCTTGTGCGTCCCACATAGACGCATAAGCAAGAATCTCCCCGCTATTATCCAAGCGGGGAGATTCTTTTATGGGAACCTCTCAGTCAGAGTTGCGAAGCAGCTCTCTTAGTTCGGCAAAGCCGAACTAATGCGCTCACCCTTAAAAAGGGGAGCCAATAGTGCCAGTCACAAAAAGGCTCCCCTAATTTAGGGGAGCGCAGAAGTTCGCAAGCGAACTTCGGGAGATTTGCTTCGCAAACTCCGACTGAGAGGTGCGCCGACGTAGTCGGCGCGTCGCCCGCAGGGCGACTACTCACTCACATCAAAATACTTATGAGTTCCCAAGCTCAGCGCTTCTGCTGTAAGCTTGACTATTCCCAAAATGCAGGTCAGCGCCGAGAGAATCACTAGGACTTTCAATACGTTTTCTTTATTCATAGTTATATACTCCTTTGTGTTAAAAATCAACAATCCAGATTCCAATGAAGCCGGATTTATGCGACTACCTAAAGTATATCACAGTTCGGGATATTTTCATAGCCCTTTTTGCAATTTTTCTTGATTTTTTTGCTCTGTGCTATTATAATAGATGTATTGTTTCTAGGAAAGGAAGGCACACCTTTGGCGAACGAAAACAAAAACTTCAAGACACTGATGGCAAACACACTCATATTCGCCTTAGGCTCATTCGGCTCGAAGATTCTGGTGCTGATTCTGGTGCCACTCTATACTGCCTGCCTGACTCCGGCTGAATACGGCACGGTCGACCTCATCGCCCAGACCGCAAATATACTCATTCCGATTTTCACCATCTCTATTTCGGAAGCCGCTTTAAGATTCGGGCTTGACTCGAAAGAGATTAAAGACTACAAGAAGGTCTACACCGTCTGCCTGAGCGTTTATGTCGTGGGAATGGCGGCGATGGCGCTTATCTTCCCGATAATCTCGCTTTTCGACTATGTCGACGGCTATACGATTATACTTTATATTTACGTCTGCACGTCGTCTTTGCGGCAGATTAACATGTTCTTCACCAGAGGGCGGGGAAAGGTCACACTGTTCGCTGTTGACGGAATCATCTGCACCCTCGTGATGCTACTCTTGGATATCCTGTTCCTCGTCGGATTCGATATGGGAATCGAAGGATACTTGTTCGCAATAATTCTGTCCGACCTGATTTCGAGCATATTCTTGTTTACAGCCGGAAGGATGTGGAGATACGTCTCTCCAAGAAGCTTCGACAAAGAGCTCGCCAAAAGCATGATAAAATATGCGGCGCCGCTGATGTCGACGAACCTTCTCTGGCTCATAACGAGTATTTCTGACAGATTCATCATCCGCATTTTCCACGGCGAATACCTGACCGGCATCAACGCAATAGCATATAAAATCCCGACAATCTTAACGACGATATTCACGATGTTCTCGCAGGCGTGGAACATGTCCGCAATCACCGAAAACAATTCGGCGGAGCGCGAGAAGTTCTACACGGATGTATTCAGGATGTGCTCAGCGTTCATGTACGTTCTTGCTTGCGGAATCCTGCTTCTAATAAAGCCGATAACGCAGATCTGGATCAACGAGCAGTACTTTGAGTCCTATCTCTACTCGCCACTGCTGACACTCGCAACCGTCTTCACCTGCTTCAACACGTTTTTGGGTTCGGTCTATATTGCCGAGAAGAAGACCAAGCACTCGTTCTACACTTCGCTTGTTGCGGGAATAATAAATATAATTCTGAACTTCGCCTTGATTCCGTCCTTCGGAATCTACGGTGCGGCATTCGCTACTTTTGTAGCTTATTTCGTGGTCTTCTTCTACAGACTCTACGACACCAGACGCCTCATCCACTACGATTTTTCGATGCCGAAGATACTCATCAACACGGCAGTAATGGTGGCGATGGTTATCGTCAACCAGATTACTTTCGAGCAATGGTGGATGCTGTACGTAGTCTTAGGCGTACTCTTCATAATCTCGTTCGCACTGAATATAAAAGACCTCTGGCAAGCGCTTGTGATGCTCATGCCGGAGAAGCTTAAAGCTAAACTTATAAAGAACCATTAAGAAAGGAACACTACTATGGCAGAACTTACTTATGAAATCAAGGAGCACTTGGGCATTCTTTCCGAGACCGCCCGTGGCTGGACAAAGGAATTAAACAAAGTCAGCTGGAACGAAGGCGTCCCGAAGTACGACATCCGTGACTGGTCTCCCGACCACACCCGTATGAGTAAAGGCGTAACCCTCACCGAAGCAGAATTCCAGAATCTTGCTCACCTGATTAAAGGCGAACCCGTGGACCTCGGCGGCGATGATGTGGATGAGGAGAAGATTTTGTAAACCCCTCAGTCAGCCTTCGGCTGACAGCTCCGGAAGTTCGCTTGCGAACTTCATTTCAGAGGGAGCCTATAACTGCCTCCATCGAGGCTTTTGAGAGAACAAAAATAGCCTCCCCTGAAAGGGGAGGTGGCGCAAAGCGCCGGAGGGGTTTCCAGGAGGTGCGGCTGTGACTGTTTTACAAGAGAATAACTCCGGCAAATACCGCCACGAGATAAAGCTTCTTCTCTCGAAGGCTGAGTATGTCACCGCCCGAACCCGGATTTCGGCATTGATGAAGCCAGATTCGCACTCACTTAAAAACGGCGACTACTTTATCCGGAGTCTTTATTTCGATGATATCAACAGGTCGTCCTACTGGGACAAGATTGCGGGCGTAACTCACCGAAAGAAGTTCAGAATCCGGACTTATAATTTCTCTACTGACGTCATCCGCCTTGAATGTAAGGAGAAAAACGGCGACCGGATAAGAAAGACCAGCACGGGCATCACTCTTGACTGCGCAAAAGCCCTCATAAACGGTGACAACTCGCTTCTTAAGCCGGACTCGAGCTTCGTAACTGCCGAGTTTCTCTCACTTTGGGGAGGAAAAGGCTTGCGCCCGTCGGTTGTGGTCGACTATGTGAGGGAAGCCTATATTGAGCCAATCGGAAATGTCAGAATCACTTTCGACAAGGCTTTGAGAGCAGGCTTGTCAAGCGTTGATATGTTCGATGAGAATCTACTGACCGTTCCTGCATATCCGAACGGGATGGTTATAATGGAAGTGAAGTACGACGGCTTCATCCCGAAAGCTTTGTCAATGCTTGTCTCCAGCGTCAGCGGAGAGAAAATTGCCGTCTCGAAGTTTACAACCTGCCGGGACGTCGTGAATAATTACAAGCCGCAGGCAATCAGTCTTTAGGCTCAAAGAAAGGAAGTCAAAATATGAGCAGCATTAAGGCAGTTCTGAAAGAAAGCATCGAGCAGTTGGGACTAGTCGAGCACCTGACCGTATCGTACATACTTGTAACCCTCGTCTGTGCGCTTCTGTGCGGAATCATAATCTATTTTGTCTACAAGGTCTTCTACAGAGGAGCCGTCTACAGCGAAAACTTCGCCGTACTCATCGTCATGATAACGGTAGTAACGGCGTTCATAGTTTTGGTTATAGGCTCGAATCTCGTATTGTCACTTGGAATGGTCGGCGCACTGTCGATTGTCAGGTTCCGCTCGGCAGTGAAAGACCCTCTGGACGTCGGCTTCCTCTTCTGGGGAATCGCCTCGGGAATCACCTCTGGCGCCGGTCTCTATCCGTTTGCGCTCATAGCAACTCTCGGAATCGCACTCGTCTACATCATCTTCACAGTAATCACGAAAGGAAAGAGAACCTACGTCCTTGTTATCAGATATGAAACCGCCGCCGAGAAGGACATCTCCGAGATAATGACCGCCCTTAAAGCCAAAACTTTAGGTCGCTCCCGCTATCAGGGTGAAACCGAGCTCACCTGCAACATTCGTCTCAAAAAGAAAAACACCCGCTTAGTAGATAAGCTCTACGAAGTGGATGGTGTGATCAGCGCGGTGATGGTTGAGTATACGGGGCAGTGATCTGATGGTGGCATGTGCAAGATCTGAAATCTGGCACAGCCAAAGTTCAAATATTCCAAAATAAAACGGCACAGCAAGATAGGCTGTGCCGCTTTTTTGCGGAATATTCAGGTTTCATCATTCAATCCGGCGTGGGGCTTGTTCGATAACTCCATGCGCGCTCCCAAAGACCTACCAATCCCTTACCTCATGATTACTATATCCGCCCAGCACGTAAATCGGGTTGAAGCGGTCGTCGTCATAGCGCATTTCAAAGTGGAGGTGGTTGCCGGAGGCGGAGCCAGTCATGCCGACGTGCCCGATAACGTCTCCCTTTTCAACAACGTCGCCCTCGCTCACGTCAATAGACGACATGTGCCCGTAGTAGGCTTCGTAGCCGTGACCACAGTCGATGATAACAAGCTTTCCGTATGCGCCATAGGTTCCAGCAAAGGTGACGGTTCCCGAGCAGGCGGCGTAGATGTCTGTGCCGTAGTCCGCGGCAATATCGATAGCCTTGTGACTTGAGGAGTCCCATGAGCGCCAGCCGTAGGTTGAGCTGACGTAGCCTCCGTCTCCGCCGACAGGCCAGCAGAATGTTCCTAAGAGCTCGATAATGCTTGTGTCATCAATAGTCGTATTCTCAGCAGTTCCGACTTCAAAAATCCTCGGAACCATTTCGATGATGGTGTAGCTTGCAGTGACAGTCCTGTCCGTTTCAACGCCGTTCGTCTCGGTGACGAGAGCTGTGACATTCTCATAGCCGTCAGAGCCGGACTGGATGAGAATCTCGTTGTACTCCTCCATCTTGCTGTTGTAGTTATACTGCGTCACTCGCTCGACAACCTGATTGTAAACTTCGTAGTGGGTGGTGACAACCGAAAGATTCGGCTCTTCATAGTGATATGTGACGATGTCTCCGACGCTTATGCCTCCTGAAAGACCCGGATTCTCTTCAAGAAGCTCGTCTTTAGTGTATCCGAGAGCACTTGCGATGGAGGAAAGTGTGTCTCCGCTTTCTACAATGTAGTACGCCTCAACTGTGACGCTACCATTTATATATGCGACAGCTATGTCAGAAAGAGTGAGATTGTCCTCGATATATCTCCCTTCAATAATTTCTACATCGTCGACAAATTCGGTTGAGATTGCATTGGCTGTGTAGTATTCGGCAAGCTTCGTCTCAAGTGCAGTCTTGATCTTTAGCATCTCTTCCTCGTTGTATACGCCAACAAGTGTGCCGTTTATGTAGAAGCCGTATGCATCAACGACGTTGACGTCAGCCGATTCAAGCATCAGCTCTGACAGGCTGTCTACATCGATGGTGTCGTCGTCATCGCTCGCAACTTTTATCGTGAATGTGGGAGTAGCAATCACCGCCTGGTCGGAAGAAGTGTAGGTTATCTTGTCCTGAATGAGGGCCTGAGCCTCGCTGTAGTCCGCCTCACTTGAAATAACTCCGAGCTCACTGCCGTTATACTCGACAGAAACCGAGTAGGTGATAGAGCTTGCATACCTGACAAGCGTTATGAAGAATGCAATGCAGACAACAGGCGCGGCATAGTTGAAGAGCCATACCAGAGCCCTTCCCAGCCATCTGAAGAATACCCCGATTGATGAGAATATAACCGATGCGGCGTGCTTCCAGCTGGTTCTCTTCGCCTTGCGGAACTGAATCCTCGTGTGCGAGATTCGTCCGAATGCGTGCGCAAAGGGAGTTAAAATGAAACACCATATATCATAAAGCGGCTGTTTGAACTTTCTTGACAGCCAACCGCCGATTCTTTTAAAAATCCTGGATAAGACAGTGAATAGTACTCCAAAGACGGTGGTCAGTATTCTTTTTATAATGTTTAAGACCGTGCGACCGACGAATTCAAAAAATTTAAATATCGCCAGAAGTCCCGCCTGGATATGTGCTAAAAACATGGCTCCTCCTCTCCTGAATAGTTACAAAAGGGTTACAAACTTGCTATTCTATTATACCAGAGAAGATGAAAAAATCAACCGTAAATTTCTGGAGATACCGTGAATCCCGAATTTTTTGTGGAAGTTGCACAAGGGCACACTTGCGCACCAATCAAAAGAGCCAGCTTCAAAGCTGGCTCCAGTTCGTTCTATGCGAGCTTTGAGCGATGTGCAAAACGCGCTCCCTTTGGTCGCACGCCCTCTCAGTCTGCGCCTTTGGCGCAGCCAGCTCCCCAAAGGGGGAGCCAAGATTTTCGGGGAGGCGAAGCTACTTGGCTCTCCCTCTGGGAGAGCTGTCAAGAAGTTCGCAAGCGAACTTCGGGAGATTTGCTTCGCAAACTCCGCGACTGAGAGGGCGCGAGCGAAGCGAGCGTTTTTGCCTCTGGCAGAAGCTTGCATAGAACGACAACAAGCCTCCCCTGAAAGGGGAGGGGGACCGCCCGAAGGGCGGTGGAGAGGTGCGCCAGCTCTGCTGGCGCGTTGCGCGACTTCTGTGCAAGGTGCACAACCTCCACCCTCCCAATTTGTGCATTATCACCAAACTTCATGCAAGTATAAAATTTTCCCTTGCACCATTGCCAAAAATATGTTATGATATAGACGTATTTAGAGGTGCAAATGTTACTGCACTTCTGACAGGGCTTTGCCTTGCGGGGGGTACTCGTTCCCGAGCACCCAATTTTAAACCTCCGGACACGATACGTACTTTGGAGGTCGTTTTTATATCCTTCCTCCTTAGACGTCTTATTGATATTTTGAGGAGGAAAATTTTATGGCAAAAAAACTCTTGTGCGTTCTGATGAGCGTACTGATGATTGTGTCGCTCCTGCCAATGGGTGTATCGGCGGACGCAAGCAATTATTCTAAAATCTGGGTCAACGGTGTAGACCTTCTTACAGTAAGCGACTACACAGTTCAGTGCGGCGACGGAACTGCGGTCTTCGACCCGAGCACCGACACTTTGACCCTAACCAATGCGACTATTGAGTGTTATCCGACATCTTCAACTTCAAAAAGTTACTATGGTATCACTATCAATTGTAGCAATAACAATAGACCTGCGAATGGAATAACAATCAAGCTTGTTGGCGACAATACTATCGTTCCAAATGCTGCTGCTACCTATAGCTATGGCATTTGTGCTAACTATTGTCAGATGAAAGTCATGAGCACGAATAACGGAACATTGACAGGCGATGGCTTATACAGAGGTTTATATGTAACCGGCGATAGTATGAGCATCTCCGACTGCACACTTACTTTCACCAACACGACATACTCTGGTCTTAACACCTCTACAAACTACACTCTTGATATTGACAATTCTACAGTCACGATAACTGGAACTAAATATGGTATATATGGCTCGGCAACTACCACTATTACAGATTCTGCCATTGATATTACTACTACAGATAGGTGTATATATAGCTCATTGCAGACCAAGAGTGCAACCACTTCGGCATATACAGTCAACAATTCTCAGCTTACATGCACTACTACAACATCAGGCACTCCCGCCATTGAAGCCTGCGGTTTCACTGTTACAGGAAATTCGACAGTGATTGCGGACGGCGGAATCAATCTTGCACTTGGAAGTTCATCGAACTATAATCAGTATACGCATGTTATAATGGGTACTGAGCCGGCTTACTTCTATTATGGTTCAGACGCTTCAAACCTTAGCACATTGGGCACAAGTACTTCTGCAAGAAGTTATACCGGTTCTACTGTGGCTACTACTTATGGCTACTCAAAGTACCCATACATCAAGATAGTCACCGGTACTGGTAATGGTGGACCTACGCCGACGGTGGTGAGTGAGGATGGGATTTCTTCTGGGTTCAGGATGATCTATGTCAACGAAGAATATCATGCGATGATCATCGACAGAGTCGTAAATGGTGGAAACCACAGATTCTTTATCAGTATGCCGCATGTTGACGACAATAGCGACGGATATTGCGATGTCTGCAAGGAATACGTCGGCGAGGCAGAGGCTGAGATTATCACTATTGATGGAGTCGACTATGAGGTCACTTACTCCAAGTCAACCGACATTGTTGCCGGCAACTGGTCGCAGGTCACTCTTGACTCCGATACATCACTTATGGACGCTCTTGCAGAAGATGGCGCAATCCTTATGATCACAAGAAGCAAGGAGACTTCAGTTTCCTATGACGATGGCGAGTATGAGAAGTTCCTCTTCATCGATTCATGGTGGTCTAACAATAACCAGCTTATCACTTTAGGCTCGGCTGGTCACACATCTGCCAATGAGAGCGACGTAATCGATTGCCTGACAGATGATGGAACAACGCTCACCTATGATGGCGCTACCATCTATGCGGCATGGGTCGACGGCGGATATGCCGATGGCGGCGAATCGCTCGTCTTCATCTCGAATACATCTGCATCCTACACAATCACCAGCTTCAAGGTACTGGTGCCTGTAGAGTAAGATTGCTTCTTTCTTCAAATATCAGTTCTCTGCCCATGCAAAGGCACTGAAGAAAGTTCTCCCCATCTTATCCGGTGGGGAGGTTTTCTTTGCGAAAATTTCCCAAGTGTAATCATCCCAAATTGTGCAATCCTAAGAAAAAAGAAAGGATGATCACTTTGAAAACCATTATTTCACGTCGCACTCTTGTGCGGATAATTTCTTTCGCGACTGCAATCATTGCAGTTCTCGCGGCGGCGGATATCATGTATATGTGCCGGCTTTCCCGCGCCGAGCGCTCAATCGAGTATAGGTATCAGGAGGCGGTGGAGGAGCTTGCGCAGAGTGCCGACAAGATTTCGGCTACCTTAACAAAAGGGCTCTATGCCTCATCTCCCCGGATGATGCAGAAGCTTTCAAGCGAGCTTCTGAGTGAAGCGTCGGACGCCAAGAACGCACTCACGAAGCTCCCGGTCGCGACTTCAAATCTGGAAAAGACTGAGAAGTTTCTCTCTCAGATAGGGAACTATGCCTACTCACTTTCTGCAACTGCGGCTGACGGCATGGCTCCCTCTTATGAAGACTATCAGACGATGAGCACACTTTGCGACAATGCTGAAGCGTTCAGCGACGAGCTCTGGAGCCTCAAGTCAAAGCTCTTGACAAATGATAGGACGATAACCGAGCTCTTCTCAGAGCTTGAGGATGGCGGCGAGTCGTTTCTGGCGGACGGTTTGAGCACGGTTGAGGAGGGCTTTGAGAACACACCGAAGCTAATCTATGATGGACCGTTCTCCGACCATATCCTTGAGAAGACATCCCAGATGCTTGAGAATGCCGAGGAGATTTCCGAGGACGAAGCCCGGGAGATAGCCGCAAATTACTGCGGTCTCGAACCATATCAGCTGAAAACCGCCGAATATTCCGAAGAGGGAGCAATGCCGTCCTATAGGTTCACTGCAAATGGCGTGAGCTGTTCTGTTACGAAAAACGGCGGCTATGTCGCGTATATGTTGAAGCGTCAGAATGTGAAATCCAGTAATATATCAGCTGAGGAAGCAGTGGAGTCGGCGAGAAGCTATCTTGATAGCATGGGAATCGAAAGCATGACCGAGACCTACTATGAGACCTATAACGGCGTCTGCACGGTGAACTTCGCCTATTCCGAGAATGGCGTAACCTGCTATACCGACCTCATAAAGGTTGCCGTCTCCCTTGATGATGGCGAGATTATAGGTTATGATGCAAGAGGCTTTCTCATAAATCATGTTGAGAGAACTCTGAGCGAACCTGTACTTTCCGAAACCGAATGCCAGTCAGACTTGTCCCCGATGCTGAGTGTAATAAGCTCTCAGCTGGCAGTAATCCCGTCCGACAGCGTCGAAGAAAAGCTCTGCTACGAGTACAAGTGCCAGTCCACCGACGGCAGATCGGTTCTTGTCTATGTGAATACTGAAACCGGTGAGGAAGAGGATATATTGATACTTCTTGAGACTGAGGGAAGCGTACTGACCATCTGAAACCCCTCAGTCTGCGCCTGCGGCGCATCCAGCTCCGGAAGTTCGCTTGCGAACTTCATTTCAGAGGGAGCCTATTACTGCCTCCCCTGAAAGGGGAGGGGGACCGCCGCCGAAGGCGGTGGTGGAGGGGTTCTCCAAATTATCACCATCCCGTCAAAAAGTGTTTATCAATTGTTAATGAAATGCACCTTTACTTTTAAAATTCGGGCGCTACAATAGCCCAAGAAAAGCGAAAAGGCTTTTTGGGGCAAAAAAAGCCCAATTCTGAGCTTTATGAGTGAAAGGAGACTCATTATGGATAACACTTACGAATACAATAACACAAACCAGACTGGCGAGAATCCCGAAACGGTGGATTCTTCCGTTCAGGACACCACGGCAGGAAATGACACCTACTCACCTCAGCCTGAGCAGACCTATGATCAGACCGCCTATCAGCAGACTTCCTATCAGCAGACTGCTCCTCAGCAGGACAGCACCCAGTACACCTACAATCAGGGTTACACCTGGCAGGGAAATGATCAGCAGGGCTACACCGGTGCTCAGCAGACCGCCTATCAGGGCGACTACACCTACCAGTGGCAGGGAACTCAGTCCCAGACCGGCGCATATGTCGTGAACGACCAGACATCCGACAAAAAGAAGCAGAAGAAAGCAAAGAAGCTCAAGGAGAAGAAAGAGACAAGAACTCCCTGGGGCGCAATGATAGCAATCGCGCTTGTATGTGCAATTCTCGGCGGAGGAATCGGCGCCGCGGCAACAGCTCTTGTTACCACGGACAATGCAGTTGTTTCCACCTCGTCTTCCTCATCCAGTGTTGCTGACTCCGCTTCTTCCGAAACCGTTATCAACACCAGCAGTCATTCAAATGAGGTTGTCCTCAATGAGGTTGAAGCTGGCGAGGAGATGACTGCGGCAGAGGTCTACGCAAATAACATGAACGCAACCGTCGGTATCGTAACATCAATCACCACCAACTATTGGGGCTATACAACAACATCTGCGGCTTCCGGTTCCGGATTCATAATCAGTTCTGACGGCTACATCCTCACCAACTACCATGTTATTGAGGATGGCGACGATATAACAGTCAGCCTCTACAATGGTGAGAGCTATGAGGCAACTCTTGTCGGCTATGACGAGTCTAACGATATCGCAGTCCTGAAGATTGAAGCGGAAGGTCTCAGCACCGTAACTCTTGGAGATTCGGACGCTCTCAATGTTGGTGATTCGGTTGTAGCAATCGGCAATCCTCTTGGCGAGCTTACATTCTCCCTTACGGCAGGCGTTGTAAGTGCCCTCAACCGCTCGGTAACACTTTCCAGCGGCTCGACTATGGATTTAATCCAGACCGACTGCGCAATCAACTCCGGCAACTCGGGCGGTGCACTATTTAATATGTATGGCGAGGTTGTAGGAATCACCAATGCGAAGTATTCGAGCAGTTCTTCCTCCGAAGCGTCTATCGATAACATCGGCTTCGCAATCCCGATTAACACCGTCAAGGACATCGTCTACAGCATTATCGAAACCGGCACCTATGAGAAGAGCTACATCGGCGTCACCGTTACGGATGTAACCACCAGTGTCTATTACAGCACCGGCATCACCTCCGGAGCGGTTGTCTACAGCGTAACCGAAGGCGCACCTGCTGATGAAGCGGGACTTCAGGTCGGCGACATCATCACCAAAGCCGACGACACCGAAATCACCGGTGCAAGCTCGCTTTCAAGCTATGTCGGCTCCCTTAACGTCGGCGACGAGCTCGTTCTTGAAGTCTACAGAGACGGCGAAACAAGAGTAATCGTCGTAACCGTCGGTTCGACCACCCAGTCAGCTCTTCCTGATTCCACAACCACCGATTCCAGCACCGATTCTGAATCCGGCTCCGATTCCGACCAGAACTCCGGCTCGAACGGTCAGTCCGGCAGCACCTCCCCGTGGGGTGACATCTTCGGCAACTTCGGCTTCGGCGGCGGAAACAGCGGCAGTGGAGACAATAGCGGCAACGGTTCTGACGATATAATCTGAGATTCAGCCGCCCTGCGGGCGGCACCCTTCAGTCTGCGCCTTCGGCGCATCCAGCTCCCCTTTCAGGGGAGCCTTTTTCTGCCTCTTTGCAAGCTCTTGGGAGAACGACAATAAGCCTCCCCTGAAAGGGGAGGGGGACCATGCGAAGCATGGTGGAGGGGTTTCCGCAGACAAAAAATCCATCAATCCCTCCTAAATCCTCTTGACATCCGCCAAAATTCATGGTATAATTAATTAGAGGCACTAAAGTAAGTGCGCACTTATTTTTTTAGTGCCACTTGTTCGCAGGTGTCTACTGACTAAAATACTGAATGGAGGAAACCCCATGAAAAAACGCATTTTTGTAATTCTTTTGAGTTTGTGCCTTGCTATTGCGGCAATGACGGTGATGGCGATGGCGGATACTTGGTATTTGGAAGATGGTGATATAACCATAAGTGCGAATGACAGCGGTCAAACGGTAACACAGGGGACCGTCTCTATATCCGATGCAAATCCTGTTATTTCAAATAGCACTCCCGCAACCTCAACAGCTTATACGATTACAGTTTTGACAAGCGGAAATGCATCAGCGAATTTCACACTCTCAAATGTAAACATCTCGACAAGCGGTAAAGCTTCTATTGATGTGGGCGTATATAGTGCAAACATTACCCTTTCTGGAAGCAATACACTTTATGGCAGTGATAATCCTGCTATCCATGTGAGCTCTGGCAGTTTAACCATTTCTGGTGGCACCAACGACGCTTTGAGTGCTGTCATAGACAGTAATGGAGCCGCCATTGGAAGCAACAGTGGGGAAGATTTTTCGGGCAGTATTGTCATTACTGGTGGCAATATAATCAGTTCTGCAGGTACAGGTGCTGGCATCGGCTCTGGCTATAAAGGCAAGTTTTCCGGCACTATCAGCATCGCTGGTGGGACGGTTGCCGGTTCTGCTGTCATAGGTGCTGGCATTGGCTCTGGTGCCAATAAAGAAGGTGGATTTTCCGGCACCATCAATATTTCTGGAGGTACGGTTACCGGTTCTACCACTGGAACCGGCGCAGGTATTGGCGGTGGAGAAGCCGGTGATTTTTCCGGCAGTATTACTATTTCTGGCGGTACCGTGACTGCTATAAATTCTTATAATAGAAATAGTGGGGCAGGTATTGGTGCAGGAGCATATGCTACGTTTTCCGGCAGTATCAATATCACCGGCGGTACGATAAAAGCAACTTCTGCAAATAGCGAGGGCATTGGTGTTGGTAAACAAGGCACGGTAAGCAGTACGGCTGTTTACAATCTGGTTTGTGATGTTGTGTCAAATAATGAAGTCATAGGCACTTTAACTGATTTGTCCACAGTGGTATCAGGCAGTACAAGCACCAATACCACCGTTTCCCATAGTTACGATAATGGCACTGTCACCCAAGAAGCAACATGTACCGACGAAGGCGTAATGACTTACACTTGTTTGGCTTGCGGTAGCACTTACACCGGAGTAATTGCAAAAATTTCTCACACTGCCGGTGAAGCGGTTGTTGAGGACGAAGTCTTGGCTACATGCACCGAGGACGGCTCATATGACAAAGTGGTCTATTGCACCGATTGTGGTGAAGAATTAAGCCGGGAGACAATTACTGTTCCTGCCACCGGTCACAGTTACACCGTAGAATGGAGTTGGAACGGTAGCTCGGCGACGGCTATATTAACCTGCTCCGGTTGTAACGATGTACAGAGAATCGAAGCGGAGGTCACTTCAAAGAACATACTCGGAGTAGTCACCTATACAGCAACCGTTACCTTCAACGGCGAAACCTACACAAGCACCCAGACTTCCGGCACCAGTCTGCTGACAATCGGGGCTAATTACACTGCTGTGAATGAAGCGATTGCGAAGGCAAATGCCCTCAACCCGAGCGATTACACGAACTTTGCGGACGTCACTGCGGCAATCAGTGCGGTTGACTGGACGCTGAATGTCCTTAACCAGCCGACAGTCAACGCCTATGCGGAAGCAATCGAAGCGGCGATTGAGAATCTCGTGCCGGTAGACTCGGAAGATGTCGAAATCACCGAACCAATCGAGGACACAAACACTGAATCCGAGCCGGACTCCGAGCCGGAGGAATCCGAACCGGAAACCAACCCAACAACCGGAATCGCAGTAGCGCTACTGCCAATGGTGGTGGCAGTTGCAGGTGTTGTGGCAGGGAAGAGAAGATAATTGTAGGAGGCGGATAGCATCCGCCCACACCCTATGCAAGTGCATTGTCGGCTACGGTGGCTGATGCCACCTTCGCCGACGCCATTTCGCATTCGACGAAATGGCACCCCTCCACCGTGCTTCGCACGGTCCCCCTCCCCTTGACAGGGGAGGCAGTAGTGCCTTGCAATTATGGCTCCCTCTGTCTAGAAGCTCGCAAGCGAACTTCGGGAGCTGGCGCCCGAAGGGCGACTGAGGGGTGCTATTTTCGGCAAAGCCGAAAATAGCAAGTTTGCCGAAGGCAAACTTCAATTACGCATTGAAATCTCGCCCTCTTTGTGCTATACTTATATCATTAAAGCACAAGGAGGGCAAAGTATGCGTTCAAATGAGGAAATGTTAAGGCTTATTGCCGACACAGCGGAGAGGGACGAAAATGTCCGGGCGGCTGTTCTGAGCGGTTCCCGGGCGGATTCTTCGAGACCAGAAGATGTCTATCAGGACTATGACGTCGCATTTCTCGTCAGGAATCTCGAACCGTACTTCAACAATCCATGCTATATTGAGCGAACCTTCGGCAAGGTTCTCATCATGCAGTTGCCCGACCTTAACGATAACCCGGGGATGACTCTTGAAACCGCCGAGAAGTTCACATATCTCACTATTTTTGAGGACGGCACCCGCCTCGACCTCACCGTCACGACAACTATGCCTGACTGGGGAAATGAACCGATGAAAGTTCTCTTCGACCGGGAAGGACATCTTTCCGACAATCTCGATAACGAGTGCTATATGGTGCATGAGCCTACGCAGGAAGAGTTTTCCGCCTGCTGTAACGAGTTCTGGTGGTGCCTGAATAACGTCGCAAAAGGGCTCCGGCGGGAGGAGATTCCCTATGCCAAAGCGATGTTTGAGGAGACCCTCCGCCCACAGCTGAATAAGGTGGTAAGCTGGTACATCGGCACCATCTCCGACTTCTCCGTCTCCACCGGCAAGAAGGGCAAGTACTTCAAAAAGTACCTCCCCGACAGCATCTACGGGAAATACCTGAGAACCTACTCGCCTCCCGACATCTCGAAGATGTGGACAAGCCTTGTCAACACCTGCAAACTCTTCTCCGACCTCGCAAGAATCGTAGCCCAGGACTTAGGTCTTGACTATAACACCACTGAGGAAGACGGAGCAAGGCTCTATATGATGAATGTCAAGGGTGGGGTGTATGAGAAATAGCTTTATCATAGAAATAAAAATCTCCCCGCCAATCTCCGGTGGGGAGTTAATATTATTGCAACAACCAGCTGTAATCCTGACGGCAGTCGATGACATAATCTGCATATACCGTATCATCAACAATTCTGAAAACAATCATATACCGCCGTTCAAACAAAATGTAACGATATGTATCACCCAGGGTGTTCTCATCGCTAAGGCACGGACATCTCTCGGGCATTACTTCCAAAGAATTTGCCGCTTTTTCAAACGCCTGAGTCAATCTTTCTGCCGCTCTGGGACTTACCTGAGCCAGAAAATCAGCATGGTAAACAAGCATCTGAGATGCCAATGTGGATACCTTCACATGGTATCTACCTTTCTGTTCCATTAGCAGAAGCCCTCCTGATAGCGTCACGCATCATTGACGCAACTTCTTCAACAGTGTAGTCCTTGTTTCCCCGCTGTCTTGCTTCCTTAACTCCCTCGAGTTCCCGGCGGAGTTCCTGCATTTTCTTGCGGCGGTAGGAATTATAGTCCATGACAACCAATTCCTCTTCTCCATTATTGGAGAGGATAACCGGTTGAGAAGTCTTCTTGCAGATATCTGCGATTTCATCATAGTTCTGGCGGATTTCCGCAGACGAACGAGTAATCATTAATTTCGCCTCCCATAGCATCTGGCGTTAGAATTCTGACTTTATTATAACCGATTTGAATGAGGATGTCAATATCGGTTTAACTTAGAACAAGCTCACATTCTGATTTTTGCTGTGCAGTTTTTCTCATTTCACAAACATTTCAGCAATTTGAGGTTTACAATTGAGAAAAAGCGTGGTATAATGGATACTGTCAAAAAGTACGGATACATCGCTGTACCCGAAAAAGAAAGGATAGATATTACTATGAAAACGTCAATCGTTAAGGTTCACGGTCGTGAAATTATCGACTCTCGTGGAAATCCTACCGTTGAGGCTGAAGTAACACTTGAAAATGGCATCACCGCTCGTGCGGCTGTTCCTTCGGGAGCTTCCACCGGTGTACATGAGGCTGTTGAGCTTCGTGACGGCGACAAGAGCCGTTATGAAGGCAAGGGCGTTACTAAGGCTGTCGCTCATGTTGACAACGAAATTGCTAAGGCTGTAATCGGTCTTGATGCTCTTGACCAGGAAGCTGTTGATATGGCTATGATCAAGGCTGACGGAACCCCCAACAAGGGCAACCTCGGCGCAAACGCAATCCTCGCAGTTTCTCTTGCTACTGCAAAGGCTGCTGCCGCTTCCTGCGGAATCCCGCTTTACCGCTATGTCGGTGGCGTTGACGCCAACATTCTCCCTGTTCCTATGATGAACATCCTTAATGGCGGCGCACATGCTTCCAACAATGTTGACTTCCAGGAATTCATGATTATGCCTGTTAGCGCTCCGAGCTTCAGAGAATGCCTCAGAAGATGCTCTGAAGTCTTCCATATGCTCAAGATTACTCTTAAGAACAACGGCACTCCTGCCGCTGGCGTAGGCGACGAGGGCGGCTATGCTCCTAACCTCGCTTCCGAAGAGGACGCTATCGAAGCTATCTGCGAAGCTATCAAGGCTTGCGGATATGAGCCCGGCAAGGACTTCTTCATCGCTATCGATGCTGCAAGCTCCGAGTGGTGGGACGACGAGAACAAGTGCTACCATCAGCCTAAGTCTGGAAGAATCTACTCCAGCGAAGAGATGGCTAACTACATGGCAGAGCTCTGCACCAAGTACCCGATTATCTCCCTTGAAGACGGTATGGCAGAGGACGACTGGGAAGGCTGGAAGCTCCTCACCGAGAAGATTGGTGACAGAGTTCAGCTCGTCGGCGACGACCTCTTCGTAACCAACTCTGAGAGACTTGCAACCGGTATCGAGAAGGGCGTTGCAAACTCCATCCTTGTAAAGGTCAACCAGATTGGCTCCCTCACCGAGACCGCTCAGGCTATCAGAATGGCTAAGAACGCAGGCTACACCTACATCCTTTCTCACCGTTCCGGCGAGACCGAGGACACAACCATTGCTGATTTGGCAGTTGCTTTCGGCTCCGGACAGATTAAGACCGGTGCTCCGAGCAGAACCGACCGTGTTGCGAAGTACAACCAGCTCCTCAGAATCGAGGAAGAGCTCGGCAATTCTGCTGTATATCCGGGACTTAACGCTTTCCACGTAAAGAGATAATTTCGGATTAAGAAGATTTTGAAGGGACTTTCTTCCGGGGAAGTCCCTTTTTTCTTGGGAAAACGATTGACAAATCGTGCGGTTTGTGATATTATATGTGGTGGTAACGCCGCTGTGGTGGAATCGGCAGACACAAGGGACTTAAAATCCCTCGCCCCTAAAGCGTACCGGTTCAAGTCCGGTCAGCGGCACCACAGCTCGCCTTGCGAGCTAATGAAAAATCCCTGAACTTTGTTCGGGGATTCTTTATTCAGCGACTTTTGCCCATTTCGATATTGCTTTATTCTGGGATTTGTGCTACAATTAATTCAGATACATCAAGAAAGAGGCGACAGTATGGCTAACAACAACACATCTTTGGGAGCCGCCAAAAATGCGAAGAAGGACGAGTTTTACACTCAGCTTTCGGACATTGAGAAGGAGCTCCGGCACTACAGACAGCATTTCCGTGACAAGGTCGTCCTCTGCAACTGCGACGACCCGTTCGAGTCAAACTTTTTCAAGTATTTTGTGCTTAATTTCAACCGTCTGGGGCTAAGGAAGCTTATTGCGACCTGTTATGTTGATTCGCCGATTATGGGCAGTCAGCTTCAATACTGCATTGACGGCAGCGGGCAGATGTCGTTTTCTTTCGGAGATGAGACCACGGCTTCCGACGAGCAGAAGAAGCCCTACAAAGCTGTTGTTACCAAAGTCTATGACAAGACCGGCAACGGCGGAGTTGACATGCTCGACATTGCCGAGCTTTTCAAATCCGGCGACAACGAGCTCTCTTTCTTAGAAGGCGACGGCGACTTCCGCTCCGCCGAGTGCATAGAGCTCCTGAAACAAGCCGACATAGTAGTCACCAACCCGCCTTTTTCGCTGTTCCGTCAGTACGTTCTGCAACTCATGGAATACAATAAGAAATTCATTGTTATAGGTCATCAAAATGCGATTACATACAAAGAATTCTTCCCGCTCCTGAAAGATAATAAAATCTGGTCTGGCTACGGCTTTAACGGAAATGTGGGATTCTTTGAAAGTCCATATGAAGACGTAGCTGTGTCCTCACAGCACAAAGAGGGTCTAATTCGAGTATCGGGAGTTATGTGGTTCACAAATCTTGATATTAAAAAGCGCCACGAAGAGCTAATACTAGTCAAGAAATATAATCCTGAAGATTATCCGAAATTCGACAACTATGACGCAATAAACGTAAATACCACCGCTAGTATTCCATGCGATTACGACGGAATGATGGGTGTGCCGATTACATTCTTAGATAAGTACAATCCGGACCAATTCGAGATTTTGGGAATAACTCAGCGTAACGACGACCCTTATAAAATCAAGAAATACACTACTGCAGAATACGCTAACGCAAATGATTTAAATGCAAGAGGCGTTGTTATTGTAAATGGTATTCCAAAATCAGTTTATGCTCGGATTCTTATCCGCAACAAGCACCCGGAGCAGGTGGAAGGAGATTGAACTATGGAAATTAAGGAATTGAAGGTTACGATTGGGGAAGTTTGTGAAGGGTATTTTAATGATGAGGAAGAGGGAGTTGTCGGGTATGATGGATTGCTTGATATTCGCCCCAGATATCAGAGGGAGTTTGTTTATAAGGACGAGCAGAGGAATGAAGTAATCAGAACCGTTATGAAGGGTCTGCCGCTCAATGTCATTTATTGGTGCAAGGTTAAGAAAGAAGATGGTTCGGACGGTTACGAAGTTCTGGACGGTCAGCAGAGGACGATTTCTGTCTGCGAGTATGTCGACGGTTCGTTCTCGGTGGATGATAAGTACTTTTATAACCTGCCCTCAGACCAGAAAAAGCAGATTCTCGATTACCCGCTGTTTGTCTATGTCTGCGATGGCACAGACTCCGAAAAGCTTGAATGGTTCAGAATCATAAATATCGCCGGTGAACGGCTCACCGACCAGGAACTGAGAAATGCGGTTTATGCCGGTTCATGGACATCGGATGCAAAAAGATACTTCTCAAAGACCAACTGTGCCGCTAGTGTGATTGCAGGTGATTATCTTACAGGCTCTTCAATAAGGCAGGAATATCTCGAAACGGCTATCCTCTGGGCGGCAAGCGCTGAGGGAAAGAGTATTGAAGGTTATATGGCTGAACATCAGAACGACCCGAGTGCGGTGATACTCTGGAATTATTTTCGTTCGGTAATCGACTGGGTGCAGGCTATCTTCCCGAAGAAACGCAAGGAAATGAAAGGCTTGCCGTGGGGACTTCTCTATAATGAGCACGGTAAGAGAACCGACCTTAATCCCAAAGCGCTGGAGGAAGAAATACAGCGGCTGATGGGCGATGAGGATGTCACCAAAAAGTCAGGAATCTATGAATATCTCCTGACAGGTGAGGAAAGAAAGCTCTCTATCCGGGCATTCGACCGTCGTGACGCTCTGGCGGCGTACGAGAAACAGGGACATAAGTGTCCGATTTGCGGCGAAGAGTTTGAGTTCGAGCAAATGCACGCCGACCATATCGTCCCGTGGAGCAGAGGCGGCAAAACCGTTCCCGAAAACTGCCAGATGCTCTGCCGGGATTGCAATCTCAAAAAAGGAGCACAGGAGTAGGCGCAAAAAAAGCTTGACAAATACTGTCAGATGTGATAGTATGGTTCCGGATTTCTTTTTTAGTTTTGCCACAGTGTTTTCAACCTCTAGCAAGCAGGTAGCAGTTCGCTGTAGTGGCGGACTGCTTTCCAAAAACTTTTTCAAATTCCCTATTGCATTTTCCTTTGACTTGTGCTATAATCTCTCTGTTGTTCAGAAAATGGTGGGTATAGCGTAGTTGGTTAACGCATCAGATTGTGGTTCTGAAGACCATCGGTTCGAGTCCGATTATCCACCCCAGAATCAAGCGGCTTCAGTTTGGAGCCGCTTTTTTTATTCTATATTGAACCTTTTTCGCCCGATTCACGACTATATAAGTGAAACCGGTTTTAAATCACAAGGAGGTGAGGCGAGTGGTAACTGCCAAACAAATTGAATTTGAGAGACTTTTGCGGGAGAACAAGACGGCGGTCGAGCGTTTCGTCAGGTTTAAAATTCCTGCCGATTCGGGAGCTGAGGATGTTTTGCAGGAGGTCTACCTTGCGGCATACTTGGGCTTCGAGCGTCTCGAAAACCGTGAGAATTTCAAGCCGTGGATTCTGGGCATCGCCCGGAACAAGTGCCGGGACAGATACCGTGAGATGGCAAAAGAGCTCGAACTTGTGGATATCGAAAGCGTCCCCGAGGAAAAGCTCTCCATCGGCATCCACGGAATCACTGTCCAAAACGACGTTTCGGAAGCTCTTGGCGAGCTCTCAGACCGAGACAGCGAAATTCTCCGGCTGTACTACCTAAAACAGCTTCCGCAGGAGAACATCGCCAAAGTCTTGGGAATCCCCATAGGCACCGTCAAAAGCCGCCTCCATTATGCAAAAAGCCGTTTACGGGAAAAGTTCCCCGAACGACTTAACACCAAGAAAGAAGAGGGTATCATGAATAACAAATTAAACACCATGCCGGAGTTCATTCCGGATTACAAAATCGAAAAATCTCCGCTTCAGCCGTTCCCGGTCAAGTGGGAGGAGATGATGGGTTGGTTTCTGGTTCCGAGATTGGGCGAGAAGCTCAGCTGGGCGATGTACGACTTCCCCGAAAGGAAAAAGACTGAGGAAGTAGTAATGGAAGTCACCGGCAAGGCGACCGTTCACGGCATTGAAGGCGTCGAGATTCACGCAACGGAACTCGACCCGATGGAGGCTAACGCCACCAGCGACAACCCCGTTCACCGCACTTTCGTCGCCCAGCTCACCGACACCCATTCAAGAATCCTTGCTGAGAGCCATTTTGAGGAAGGCACCCGCAAGCTCTACACCTTCCTTGACGGCGACGATTTCCTCGATAACTGGGGCTTCGGCGAGGACAACTGCGGCAACGAAGTGAACCTCACCCCGAAGGGCATCATCCAGAGAGACGGCGACAACATCACCTGCACCGGCTCCAAAAACGTCCTTGACGTCGTCGGTCGCTACATCGTCACCATCGGCGGCAAAGTTTACGAAACTGTCTGCGTCATGGATATCGAGGACTATCAGGACGGCGTCGTAGCCGAGCAGTATCTCGACCAAAACGGCAAAACCATCCTCTGGCGCCGCTTCAACGCCGACACCTGGGCAATAGGGAAGTACCAAAAGCCCTGGAGCGAACTCCTGCCCGAAAACGAAACCATCACTGTCAACGGCACCAAGTTTGTCCATTGGTATGACTGCATGACGAGCTATATTCTGTAATATGAAAGCCCCATTCACAATTGCTGTGGATGGGGCTTAACTTTACAGATTGTACTTTATAATTCTCTGTCTCGCGATGTCATAAACTTCTTCATCGGCTCTTGCACCGATTACGATTACCAGCATTTCGTCATCCTGTCTGACTACCTTGTACATGATGCGGATTCCCTCGGAACGGAGCTTGATTTTGAGAAAACCAGTCAAATCGTTGCCGCCCTTGTTCCCGAGCGGTTTTCCGAATCCGCCTTCTGTCGTCGGAAGGGGATTTTGGCGAACTTTCTCTATAGCTTTTCTTACTTGTTTTCTCGGGCTTCCGTCGATGTCCCGAAGATCTTTTCGCACTTCCGGAAGATATGTTACTGTCCAGCTCATTCGATATCAACATCAATGTCTGCGAGGTCATCTTCTGTAAAACCGAATTCTCTGTCGATTTCCTCCTGAGATATAAGTTTATCTGGGTCGAAATGAGCCATTCTTTCGGTAGCAATAGCGAGAAGTTTCGCATCCTCCAGCTCATCAATCAGCTTTACGTAATCCTCCGGAGAAATAAGAACACACTCCGGCGCATTGTTCTTGATGACGACTTTCGGACCATCACGTCTTACTTCTTCAAAAATTTTACCAGCCTGCCCACGGTTGAACAGGGTAATCGGAACGGTATTTTCAATTGCACTTCTGAGATTAACCATGATGCCGTTCACCTCCTTGCTAATAGTATATCATAGTCAGACTTATTTGTCAATTCTACAGCAACAAATTTCTCGACAAAAGTGTCAGAATATAATTAAATTCTCCTATTTCCGAAATTTACAATATAGCTAAAAACTTTATATTGACCACGTGCGGGGGGTAGTAGAATAGTAGGTAGAAATTTTTATTATTCCGAAAAGCGTTGGAGGTTGAATCACTATGTATCAGAAGCATGAGGTGGAAATCGTAATCTACACAAATAACGAATATGTGGTTACGAGTCTTACAGATGACGACAATCCCGGTTCATCTCTATGGAGCACCAGACCTTCAGATTCGTAATTTCCATTTGAACTAAAACTGAGCATAATCCCCGTAGCCGGTTTTGGCTGGCTACGGAAAGTCTGCTTGTAAAATATTAACCGTGCCCGCATGAATTGATATTGAGTTAAAAATTTGATATTGACATTTGCGGGGGGTAGTAGAATAGTAGGTGTGAAATTATTTCTTCAAAAAGGATGAATTCGTGTTGATGGATGAGACGGAAAAGATGGCAAAAATGCGTGAGCAGAAGAGAGCGTGTCATAAGCGTTATTACGCTAAAACCGCAAACCTCTATACGAGGCGCAGTTGGACTGCCGATGAGAAGCGGCAGGTTCTCGAACATTCCATTCCGGACAGCGAACTCTCCGCCAAAATCCAGCGTTCCGTGAAGTCGATTCAGGAGGAACGCCGGAGACTGAAGAAAGAATCTGATTAAATTTGGAAAGGTTGAACTATTATGTATGAAAATTATAAAATAAACATCATTTTGTTGGTGGACACGGATGTATTCGCAGGCAATACATCAGCCAGTGTAGGAACAGGCGAAGTCAACCCTTGGAGTATCAATCCTAATCGTTCTGACTCGTAATTTCCATTTGAACTAAAACTAGGCAATATCCCCCGTAACCAGTTCAGGCTGGCTACGGGGATTTATTATCTCTTGCACAACCTCCGTGGCGGTGCTATAATATAACCACCAAATCAAATGGAGGGGATATCTACGGTAAAGGAAGGGGACACAAGGCGGGACTTTTCCAAAGGAAAGGTCTGGAGGAACATTACAGCACAGGCGGTGCCGCTGACTATAGCTCAGTTGGTGCAGCTTTTATACAACATTGTCGACCGAATATATATCGGTCACCTGCCTGACATAGGCAATCTTGCTCTGACGGGCGTCGGAGTCACTTTTCCAATTACGACTCTGATTTTAGCGTTTGCAAACCTGTTCGGAACCGGTGGTGCGCCGCTCTTCTCGATACAGAGAGGTGCCAAAAACGAGGAAAAAGCAAGGGAAATCATGGGCAATGTTTTCACCATGATTCTCTGCACATCCGTTGCTGTCACGGTTTTGTGCTATGCCGTCAGAACGCCGATGCTCTACTTGTTCGGTGCAAGCGACGACACCATCGTCTATGCGGAGAGCTACCTAAGCATCTATCTGTTCGGTGTCATATTTTCGATGGTAGTGACCGGCATGAACGGATTTATCAGCGCTCTCGGCTTCCCGAGGACTGCAATGTGGACAACCGTCATCGGTGCTGTTCTGAACCTCATACTTGACCCGATTCTGATTTTCGGCTTCTCGATGGGAGTTCAGGGTGCGGCGCTCGCAACAGTCATAAGTCAGTGCGTTTCCGCAATATGGCTGATGCGCTTTCTGATTTCAAATAAGACTGGCATATCGCTTAAAATACGATATATGAAGCTTAAAGCCCATACGGTTAAAAACGTTCTGAGTCTTGGAGTGAGCGGTTTCATGCAACAGGCAACAAACTGCCTTGTCCAGATTGTGTGCAACGTAACTCTGCAAAGCTACGGCGGCGACCTCTATGTCGGAATCATGACTATTATAAATAGTGTACGGGAGATTGCTTCGCTCCCGATAATGGGCATAAGCAGCGGAGGGCAACCGGTGCTCGGATATAACTACGGGGCTAAAAAGAACGACCGTGTCAAGCAGGGAATCCGATTCATGGCAATAACGGGAATTGTCTACACAGCCCTGATGTGGCTCGCAATTGAGCTGTTTCCCACAGCATTTATCAAAATCTTTTCAAACGACGCTGAGTCTATAAAGCTCGGGGCAAGAGCCTTGCGGATCTACTTCATGGGCTTCGTGTTCATGAGCCTGCAATTCATGGGGCAGTCGACCTTTGTCGGACTCGGAAAATCCAAGAGGGCAGTGTTATTCTCGATTTTAAGAAAAGTGGTGATAGTCGTTCCGTTGACGATTTTCCTGCCGATGTTTATGGAGCTCGGCACCGACGGCGTATTTCTTGCCGAACCGATTTCAAACCTCGTCGGCGGACTTGCCTGCTTTTTAACAATGTACTTTACACTATATAGAAAACTCTGAACAGGACGGTGCTTCGCATGAAAAAATACTTACGTGACTTCTTACTCGCAATCCTCGCCGGATTCTCAATCGGCTTGGGTGGGACGGTTTATCTCAGGCTCAAGGACGCCTTTACCGGCGGAAACGTAGTCGGCGGAGTCTTCTTCCCGGTTGTCGAGAAAATCTGCCGGAAATTATCCGAAGATAATAAATAAAAAAGAGCGACTCAAAGGTCGCTCTTTTCAGTGTCGGGGAGTTTGCTTCCCCAGACAGCAAGTTCAGTCAGAATCGGAATAAGAGACCGTACTGAATCGGTTATCTCATACTCCACTCGGATTGGCACTTCCATATATTCGGTTCTTTTGACGAGTCCATCCTCTTCAAGCTCTTTCAGGGACTTTGCAAGCATGGTGTTAGAAATCCCGTTCATCTTTCGTTTAAGGTCGTTGTATCTCGTTGCACCGTCATGCGACAAAGAGCATATGATGGACATTTTCCATCTTCCGCCAATTGCGGTCATCGTTTTCTGCAACGGACAGCCCACCGTACAAGGGCAAACGTGTTCATGTGCCATCAAAATTCCTCCTCCATAGGTACTTTAATTCTTACTTAATCCACAAAAACTGCGTAATTGACATTGAATTGTCGTGTGGTATAATTACATTATAGCAGGCTTCAATTTAAGAGTAAAGTCTTTTTAAGGAGCAAATTTGAATTTACAACTTATGGGAGAGTAATTATGGCTGATAAAGAGTTTGATCTGTCTGAATATATGGCAGGAGGCGTTGAGAACCTTGTCAAAGGCGCAATCAGAGCTACGTTGAAGGACCCAAAGGAGAGCTTATTCATGGCTAAGTTCGCCCGCTCAAGCCGTGAGGCGATGAAGAGGCGTGCCGAGCTTGAAGCTCAGGGCGAGCATATCCCGCCATTCCTCATTGCCAGCATAACCAGCAACTGCAACCTCCATTGCGCCGGTTGCTACGCACGAGAGAATCATGCATGTGTGGATGAAGTGGCATACGACCAGTTGACGGCTGACGAGTGGGGAAGAATCTTTGAGGAATCAAGGGATTTGGGCATCGGATTCATTCTTCTTGCCGGCGGCGAGCCGATGATGCGAAAGGATGTCCTCCAGAAGGCGGCGGAGTATCCCGAGATCCTGTTTCCCGTCTTCACCAACGGCACCATGATGAATGACAACTATATCAAGCTTTTCGATAGCGCAAGAAATCTTGTGCCGATTCTGAGCATCGAGGGCGATGAAAACAAGACCGATGAGCGCCGTGGCGACGGAATCTATAAGTTGTTGATTAAAGCTATGGACAAGATTAAGTCGAATCATCTGATTTTCGGAGCGTCGGTGACGGTAACCACTTCCAATATCAATGAGGTAGTTTCGGAAGAGTTTTTGACGGAGCTTCAGGAGCGAGGCTGCAAGGCGGTTATCTATGTGGAATTCGTCCCGGTGACCGATGACAGTACAGAGCTCGCTCCCAGAGATTCCGAAAGAGAATTCCTCAGAAACAAGATGACTGAGCTTCGTGAAAAATATCAGGAGATGATTTTTGTTTCATTCCCGGGAGACGAGAAGGCGACGGGCGGATGCCTGGCGGCGGGAAGAGGCTTCTTCCATATCAATTCCCACGGCGGAGCTGAACCTTGTCCGTTCTCGCCGTACTCAGATATAAGTGTCAAAGATACTTCCGTCCGTGAGGCACTTCATTCAAGGTTGTTTACAGAGCTCAGGGATGGGGATGTCCTTGTTGAAGACCATGCCGGCGGCTGTGTGCTCTTTGAAAGAAGAGATAAAGTCGAGGAGCTGTTAAGTTCCAGATAGAAAATTTTTAATAACGAGAGAGTATAATAGCACTTCCTGAATATAATAGTAGCATAGTTTCGGCTATGCTATTATTATTGTGGAGGTCTTGAAATGCTGTGTTTTATTGCCGGAATGATGGTGGGAGGAGCGCTTGCAACGCTTGTGCTTTTGTTCTTTATGGGATTAAGTATGCATCCCCCACATCCGCCGTCAAATCATTAATTTTAATTTGAGACGAAAAGATGAGTTTGTGCAGAATCCCCAAACATCAGAAAAGGATAAATTAAGCTGTTGACAACAGAAATATTCTTTGCTATAATAGAAGCCGTAGAGTGTGGAAGAAAGGTGAGCCATGTTGAAAGGACTCACACGGTCGGCGGTGCCGGCTTTTTGGGATGTGGAACATTATGTTTTTAACATTGTATTTTAAAATAGCTTGTGGAAGGGCTGGTAAAAACAATGCAGGCTGATGCAGTAGCAGCTGCCGTCACGTCGGAAAAGGTTGACGGTGCGGAAAGTACATACGAAATTGAAGTAACAAGCTCTGGCGGTGAGAATGGTTCTGACGAAGATAATGAGCCGGAACTTATCACCCGTGAGGAGGTCGAGTCCTCCAAGAGGGTCTACCGCTTTATTAAGCATGCGGAGGACTTTGTTCTGTCGCTTCTTGCACTGATAGTCCTCGTTATTCCTATGCTTATCGTGGCGTTTATCGTCTGGGTGACAAGCCCCGGCGCAAGCCCGATTTTCAAGCAGGAGAGAGTTGGTTTGAACGGCAAGACGTTCAAGCTGTGGAAGTTCCGCTCGATGATCCCGAATGCTGAGAGTAAGCTTAATGAGCTCATGTCTCAGAACGAGATGGACGGTCCTGTGTTCAAAATCAAAAAAGACCCGAGAATCACTCCGGTCGGAAGCTTCATAAGAAAAACCAGTATCGATGAGCTCCCTCAGCTTGTGAACATCCTAAGAGGCGATATGAGTATTGTCGGTCCTCGCCCTGCTCTTCCGAGAGAGGTTGAGCAGTATGGCGATTTCGAACGCCAGAGACTTCTTGTTCGTCCGGGACTCACTTGCTACTGGCAGACCCATCATGCAAGAAATGAAGTCAGCTTTGAAGAGTGGATGAAGCTTGATGCGAAGTATGTGCGTGAGTACAGCTTCAAGGAAGATTGGAAGCTCATCTTCAGGACCTTCTCGGTCATCTTCAATAAAGAAGGAGAATAGAAGACACACGGCGTAAAAAGACCAGTTCCTTACGCCGATTTTGTGTTATGCAAAATCAAGACCTCCTGAACGCACCTGCCGTGCAAAAATGAAGACAGACCTCCGTGTCTTGACACAATAACAAACTTTTTTACTAACACGGGCTTATAAGAGATGCACAATAGCGAGAAATTGATCGCAGGAGACTGCGGATGGAGATAAAAAGTGCTGAGGGAAACCGCAGCTGTTACTGATATATGGGACACCGATAAATTTGCCACAAAGGTTTTGTGTGGGGGATGAAGATGCCAGGTAAAGGGACAACAAATATCGTGGATAAAATGCCTGGTGCGGACAGCACGCAGAAAATAAATACATATGAAAATGGCGCAGAGTTCAAGCGCAAAATAGACAACTTTTGTTGTATAACCGGCTTGCCTATGCCACTAAGGAAGAATTAGAACAGTCTGTCGAAGACATGGATGTCAAACTAATGGACTATGCGAAAACAAGTGACCTTGGTTATGTGGAAGCTACAGAACTATAACGGAACAAAGTGGTTGTCGGTGCAGGTGACCATAGACAACGTGAAGTACACCGGCTTCTGCTCGGAGAAGTATTTGAAGAAGCAGTAGTGTGGAGCTTATGCTATCAAAAACTTTCGCCTAACCCTTGATTTACCCTCGCATTTATGGTAAGCTAGAAGCAAGAATTCGGAGATAAAAAAGAACTCAAGAATAGTTGTGAACAGACTGTAAATTCTCAACTTTTCTCGCAAAAAAATTAGATTTAAGTTGACATTATAGCATAATATAAGTGAAGACAGAGACGTCTTCCGTGCGGCGGCACGTTAAAGCTGTAC
>JAJQHD010000012.1 GCA_021199855.1 Oscillospiraceae bacterium | reverse complement strand
CATCTTCGTTGGATTTTCTCTTTTTCTTGGGTCATATCAGTTTAACACGGACATCGCTGAGACAGAACCGCCTTTTCTGTACTTGACTTCACGAGATTTCCATGCTATAATGATTTGGGTTAGGTTTGACTAATCGATAATAAAATTTCCGAAAGAGGTGTCTCTTATGGGCAATGTATATGTAATCACCGGCGGTGGCAGCGGAATGGGGCTGGAAACCGCAAAGATTGTCGGCAAAAACGGAAAAGTAATTCTCGTTGGGCGTACAGTCTCAAAGCTAGAAAATGCGATTCAGGAACTTAAGACTTTGGAAATCGATGCTGAAGCATATCCGGCTGATGCAGGAAATCGTGAGTCAGTAAAGGCATTGGCGGAATACGCCAAGTCTTTGGGCACTGTAAAGGCTGTCATCCACTCTGCCGGCGTTTCTCCTCACATGGCAGATGGCAAGAAGATTTTTGAAATCAACGCTTGCGGCACCATCAACGTCGACGAGGAAATGGCTGAGGTTATGGAAGCCGGAAGTTGCATTCTGAATGTATCTTCTATGTCTGGCTACATGCTTCCTGCCGACAGAGCTCCTTATCAGATTTATCAGCTGAGTCTTTCCAATGAAGATGCTTTCAAGGCTGCCGCAAATCAGATGATTGATTCTATTCCAGCAGAACAGCAGACCGGAATGGGCTATACCGTTTCAAAGAACTTCGTTCAGTGGTACACAAAGAAGATGGCTCTCCGCTACGGCAAGAAAGGAATCCGCGTTGTTTCCATCTCTCCCGGAACCTTCAATACTCCGATGGGAGAAGTTGAAGGAGAAGAAGCCGCTTCATTCGCAAAAGCCGGCGCAATGGGAAGACTCGGTGAGCCGGAAGAAATTGCAAAGATGATGGCTTTCATGGTAAGCGACGAGTGCAGCTATCTTGATGGCGTGGACATCCTCTACGATGGAGGAGCAATCTGTGCTTTTGAAGAAATGATGGCACAGCGTGCTGCGGCAGGCAAGTGACGACTGGCTTGTAAAGGCTGTATTAAAACTTAGAGGCAGTTCCATTTGGGTGGGACTGCCTTTTTTGTCAATTGCTAAACAATTCGCTATCAACAGTCTTTTGAACACCAGTAATCGCTATATCATACGAAACCGGCTCATACAACAGCTTTGCCGTAATCTCCTCATAGTCGTTTCTGTATGCTTCCGTGCGGATTATCTCAGTAAGAACATCATGAACATTGACGCCATCTTGCACACTGAGGCAATGGCTGTCGTTTCTTCTTTCGTCAGCTACCGAGATTGCAAGGGCTTTCAGATTATCATCAATCGTAACTACCGACAGAAGCTTGTAAATGTCATAAATATGCCTGAATGCTCAGCAAGAGTTCCCGCCAGGTAGTAATCGGTGAGAGCATAGAGCTTATCGACAAGAGTTCTCTCTGCTGCCTGAACTTTCAGCGTTACCGGCTGAAGCTCATACTGCTTGACGAAATCTCCAAAGCCACTCTGAGAAAGATAGTCATAAATAAGCGAGGTAGCTTCCATCAGCTTCGTCGGATATGACTTCTGATAAACCGCAGTCTCGATGAGGATTTTGTCTTTCAGATAGGGCGGATGTTCAGGCTTTCTGATATTCTGAGAACAACCTGCGAGAACAGCTCTCTATCATCGTGCAACATCATAAATAACACCGCTTTCTACGAGATTTCTGAGAGCCTTATCCGGGAAAATCCGTGCATACTGAGATATACTCTTGCCTGTTATCTCTTTATCTTTCAACCACTTTGACATAGTTTCCCGTTTGTCATCATCAAAAAAGCCAATCTGAGCTTGGTTCATGAGTTCAAGAAAGCTGAGAATATCCGCATTCTCGTTTGTTATCTCTGTTCGGGAACGCCTGAGAATCACGTCGACATTTCCAACCTTGACATTCCGAAGCTTGGTCGTTTCGTTATTCGTGCAAATCTCAGTGACGTTCGGAACTTGCATTGATAACCCGAAAAGATTCATTGCCGTAAGTCCCGAATAGAAACCGAATCTCTCGCCATTTTCGGTTATATACTTTCTCTCGATGACCTTTTGAGGGCTGAGGATGCTTCTACCAAACGGCGTTTCAGTCGGGACATAGTATACTCCCCTGTCGAACCTTGCAAGCTGTCCCGATTCGCAGAGCTTGGCAAGTTCCTTTGCAATCCACGGCTTTGAGTAGCTTTTGAACTGTATATCTGAGATAAAAATGGGCTCGTTTACACCGAATGTTGATTTAAGATACTCGTAAAAATCCATTTCAAGTCCTCCTCTCAGTGATATTATAGCATTTTATACCCTATAAGTCAAGAAAAATATAATGCATATTTCTTGACTTCCCCGCCAAATCCATGCTATAATCGTTTCAGCAAACTGGGTGGAGGTTATGGCATGAAAGTGGTTATACAAAGAGTAAACCGGGCTTCGGTTACGGTTGACAATGAGATTGTCGGGAGCATTGGAAGAGGATTTCTTGTGCTTTTCGGGGCAGTGCCCACGGACACTGACGGAGATTGCGCGAAATTGGCGGAGAAAATTTCGAAGCTTAGGATTTTTGAGGACGAGAACGGGAAGACGAACCTTTCTATCAGGGACGTCGGTGGGGATATTCTTTCGGTGTCGCAATTTACGCTTCTTGCTGACTGCTCACACGGGAACCGACCAAGCTTTATTGGTGCCGCCAAGCCCGATGATGCGAACAGGCTCTATAAGAAGTTCAATGAGGAGCTACGCATGAGAGGCATCAAAGTCGAAACCGGAGTTTTTGGAGCACATATGATTGTTGACCTTGAAAACGACGGTCCATTCACGATTGTATTGTAGGAGTACGGCATGAATATTCAGATTTTCTATAAATCCAAGTGCTTTGACTCTAAGAAAGCCGAAAGATGGTTTAAAGAAAGAGGCATAAGGGCACAGATGATTGACCTGAACAATAAAGGCATGAGCCGTGGCGAACTGACAAACGTGCTTCGGGCTGTCGGGTCGCTGGATGAACTTATCGACGACAAGAACAAGTCGCAGGATGCGGTTTTGCTTAAGTATCTCGCCAGAGACGAGGACAAGATTGAGAAGTTACTTGAGAATCCAAGCCTCATAAAAAGTCCCGTTGTGAGAAACGGGAAGCAAGCTACAGTTGGATACTGCCCGGAAATTTGGGCGAAATGGGAATAAAAATTGTCGGCTTTGTGCCGACTTTTTTATGCTATCCAAATTCCGTTGTAAATCAGGATGTTCTTCACGACGAAGTTTATCATAATCAGTGCGATTGAAATATAGAAGTATACCGGGCGGAGTTTGAAGTAGCTTATTCTGCCTTTTGAAATCAGAGAGATTGTGTAGGTTACAATAAATATTGCGGCGATTATTGCGACGTATGGGACGAAGGGATGGTAGATGAAGCTTTGGATTATGTTGAGGTGAAGAAGGCTTATAAGTGCCCTTGTTCCTCCACAGCCAGGGCAATAGTAGCCGGTGAGCTGGTTGAAGATACACGGATGGATGAAGTCGGTGGGGCTTACTCCCAGAAAATAGCATACTAAACAGACTGCCGCAGACAGCAGAAGTGCCGCCAGCGACAGAATGTAAAATATCTTCTGATATTTATGGGCGAATGGAGTCATCTTTAATACCAGTAGCCGTAACCAAATAACGCAAAGAGTCCGTACAAAATGGAAATTACAACGGATGCGAGCAGTGCCACAGCAGAGCAAGCGATTCCGGCGATTGCCATTCCTCTGCTTCCCTTGTGCTTGATGATGCCGTAAATGCCGAGAGCAATGCTTACAAGTGCCAGAACAAACGAAAGAGTTGTTGCACAGCAGGAAAGAACCAGCGAGCAGATACCGGTTACCATTGATGCAATAGCAAGACCGTTGCCCTCTCCGAATGTATTATTATACGGACGATTCTGACGATAACCGCCGTTATTATTGCCCTGGTTTTCGTTCTCTTCGTCCTGTACAACATATTCATTATGAACCTTTGACCCGCAAGCCGAGCAGAAGGATGCTCCCTCGGGGATTTCATTTCCGCAATTTGTACATTTCATAATTCAAATCTCCTTTATGTGAAATTCAAATGCCGATGTCGATTCTCAGTTTATTATACCCTTAAATCAGACTCCTGTCAATACTCATAACTCGGTTTTTGAGAGATAGTTCATCCTCCGGCTCAAGGAAAACTTTGCCGGAGGACGAATTATGTATAGATATTTCTCCTTATGTCTGACTGTCGTTATTCAGCCGTAGCAGTCACAACTTCCGAATCCTGTCCAAGAATCTCAACCTTGAAGTCGTAGCTTACACCGGACTTGAGACCGATAATATTAACTTTGTGCTTTGATGTCTCGCAAGCTACCTTCCACTCGTCGGAAGATGAGCGCTTCCAATAAACGGTGTAGGTCTCGTCTTCGATTTTATCCCATGAGAGAGTTACCTTGCCGTCGGAGACGGAATAATCGAGCTCAGCTAATTTGGCTACAAAATCATTCCATGCGGGAATGTAGTCGCCATAGTCCTCATAGCCGTCAGGAATAAGAGAGGAAATTTCCGCAAAGGTGTCAACATGATCAATGACGTAGACCCTTGTTGTGCCTAGAAGCTGTCCAGGATATAAATCGAGAGCTTCGCCGCTGTAGGTGATAGCTACTATGTCTCCCTGCCTGAGATCGTCGATTGTTATATCTCCGTCGGCATTCAGAATTTCAACATCCTCACTGAATGAAGCAGTGTACAGTCCACGATGATTGATGTCATTGGAATTAAAGCCGCAGATATTAGCGAAGCCTTTGCCATTCTTTGAGGTTCCCGTGCTGATGATAAGAGCATAGAATGTGACGCCATCCTCGGGCGCGTATTCCGAAATGTCGGGCAGGTCAACTCCGAAAGCCACCACTGACATCACCGACGCGAGCATAAGTCCCGCTAAAAGCATTGCAAATAGTTTTTTCATTGTGAATTCCTCCTTGTGAATAGTTTCTACCTATAAAACACATCTGGATGGTGGATTATTGCATCATGACAAAATTTTTTGATATTTTTTTGCCCTCCGTGATGGAGGGCGAGTTATAAATAAATCATTCGGCAGTTATGGTGACAACTTCCGACTCAATGCCGGTGGCTTCTATCTTGAAATCGTAGCTGGTGCCGCTTTTAAGACCAGTGATGTTGACTTTTTTCTTTGACGTCTCGCAAGCTACCCTCCACTCGTCTGAAGTGGAACGCTTCCAGTAGACGGTGTATGTGGAATCATCGACGATTTCATCCCATGTGAGTTTGACTTTGCCGACGCCTGATTCTGCCTCTAGATTGTAGGCTTCGCCGAAGGTGTGATAGGATACATTGCAGAAGTCAAGCATACCTTCGTCATAGGCGCCTTCACGCCTTGCAATCAAGTAGTAGTTGCCGTCCTGAACGAAGACGTAGTTTTCCTCACCGGCATAGCGGCAATAGTACACCTCGGTACTGTTTTCAAGGGTTATGACTTTCCCACTGTTCTTTGCCAAAGTGACATACCGCTTGGTATAATCCTCTCCGTCCTTACGCATGACAAAATAGTAGAGCGTTACCCAGCGGTCGCCATATCTGAATGTGACCTCAATATAGTTAGGATCGACGTAGATGTCGTTGAAATCGTCAAACCCGACTCCATCCGGAAGATAAACTCCGTCCATCTCGTAGTAGAGATACTCTAAAACTCCTTCGCCGAATCCCATTTCGTCTGCCTTAGAGACGTATTCCTCGTCAAGTTCGTCAACGTACTCAAACAGCTCGCCTAGCGAATAGAAAACCAGTCCCGGTAAAATTCCACCGTCATCCCATGCCGGAGCACTGCGGTCGACTTCCTCATCATCCGCCCAGACTGTCACCGACATCGAAGTGATGAGAAGAAGTCCTGCCAAAAGCACTGCGAGTAGTTTTTTCATGTGAATTCCTCCTTATTTTGCAATAAAATTTGCTTTATACTTGTAATACACATCTGGATGGCCGATTATTGCATTGGGTGAAAAATATTTTTCTGATAGGCTGAGGGCAATAATCCCGTCCAGTGATGGAGGACTGGATTTTTGAATTCTCTTTTTTCTTTTCGCCTTTTAGGTTACCGACGCTTTCTGGAGGAAAGTGCTGTGCTAAGAGAAATAGCTGATAGCATCACTGGAAGAACTATGCCGGTGGTGGGATTAGATTCATCAGATGAAATTCCTCCTTCGATAGGATGAGGA
>JAJQHD010000020.1 GCA_021199855.1 Oscillospiraceae bacterium | reverse complement strand
CCCACACTAATCGCCACTTCTCTCAACTCTTGAATTTACTTTGGGAAGTCACGCCAAAAACGTAACCACACAGCTGTCACATTTTGTACCTCTATTTACTATTGCAAATACGAGTGCTTTTTGATATAATAGGACAAGCAAGAATGCTTCGTATAAGTTGCGGGACATATTGCTTCTGAATAATTATAAAATACCATTTCGCGTTTGCGCACACTTTGCGATCGCACTTATTGATAAGGAGAAAGACAATGGCACTTACAAGAAACACTCAGTTGAGCTTGCCGTGTGTCCCGACAAGGGACTTTATCGTCATGCCTCACATGTCTTTGAAATTTGACGTACTGAGACCGAAGTCTGTGGTGGCAATGAGGGAAGCACTTGCCGGCGACAGACTTGTGTTCATGACGGCACAGCGGGACATAAATGTATCAGATCCTGCGCAAAAGGATATCTATGAGATTGGCACTGTCTGCGAGATAAAACAGATTATAAATCTCAGTGAAGGAGCGTCAAGAGTCAGAGTCGAAGGATTATACAGAGCGAAGCTTCTGGAATATACCGACGACGGAACCAGCGCTCATGCAGTTGTACGACCTATGAAGAACTACGGCAAGGATAAAATCCCGGATGAAGAGATTGACGCCTTCTGCCGCGTTGTAAAAGCGGCGTTTGAGGCGTACTCTTCAGTAGTTCCGAGAATGCCTGATGAACTCAGACATGCCGTCATGACTGCGGATGATCCCACCGCACTCTTTGAAAGCATAGTCTTCAACATCCCGATGCTGACTGAAGACCGTCAGCAACTGCTGGAAGCTGATACCCTCAGCGAAAAGCTCTCTATAACTTTGGCTCTCCTCACGAGAGAGACTCAAGTTCTGTCCATTGAGAACGACATTCACACCAAGGTCAGCGAGGCAATGGAAAAGGGACAGAGAGAGTATTATCTTCGCGAAGAACTCAGAATCATCAAGGATGAACTCGGCGAAACAGAAGACCTTGACGAAGAGGCAGAGGAGTATGCAGAGAAGATATACAATCTCAAATTGAACGAAGAATGCACCGAAAAGCTTATTTCTGAGGCAGAAAGGCTGATGAAAATGCCCTATGGCTCTCAGGAAGCGGCAGTTATCAGAAGCTACCTTGATACTGTTCTGGAGCTCCCCTGGAATGTTGAGACTGAGGATAACCTCGATATCGAGAAGGTCTCAGCTCAGCTTGACAAAGATCACTATGGACTCAAGAAAGTCAAGGAAAGGATTCTGGAACTCCTTTCAGTAAGAGCTCTCAACAGCGATGTCAAAGGTCAGATTATCTGCCTTGTCGGACCTCCGGGTGTTGGCAAAACTTCAATAGGAAAGTCGATTGCAAACGCACTCGGAAGAAAGTATGTCAGAGTTTCTCTGGGCGGTGTCAAGGACGAAGCAGATATCCGCGGTCATAGGAAAACCTACATAGGCTCAATGCCCGGCAGAATCATAACAGCAGTCAAACAGGCAGGTTCAAGCAATCCTTTGATTCTTCTCGACGAAATCGACAAGATGGCGAACGACTTCAGGGGAGACCCCGCAAGCGCTATGCTCGAAGTTCTCGACAGTGAACAGAATAAGGAGTTCAGAGACCACTATATTGAGCTTCCATTCGATCTGTCACATGTCCTCTTTGTTACATGTAGACACTATTGCACCTCCGCTTCTCGACAGAATGGATGTTATCGAGATTCCGAGCTATACTCGTGAAGAAAAGTTCGAGATTGCAAAGCGCCATCTTGTTCCGAAGCAGGTCAGGCAAAATGGACTCAATGGCAACAAAATCAGATTCACTGATGCGGCGCTTTACGAGCTTATCGATTACTACACAAGAGAAGCAGGTGTCAGAACTCTTGAAAGACTTCTTGCGACAATTTGCCGCAAAGCCGCAAAGGAAATCGTCACCGGCGTAGCCCATAGAGTTACCGTCTCTCCCGAAACAGTTGAAAAGTACCTTGGAGTAAGAAAATATCTGGAAGATCTTAAGTCAGATAAGTCTCAGGTCGGCGAAGTAAACGGTCTTGCATGGACATCTGTCGGCGGAACCCTTATGCCGCTGGAAGTTCTCTCTGTACCAGGAAAGGACGCAATCGAACTGACAGGCTCTCTGGGAGATGTAATGAAGGAAAGCGCAAAGATTGCCGTCACCTACACAAGGAGCGTTGCTGATAAGTACGGAATCGACAGCGATTTCTACCAGAAACGTGATATCCATATTCATGCTCCTGAGGGAGCTGTCCCGAAGGACGGTCCTTCGGCTGGCGTTACACTTGCTACAGGTATTATATCCGAGCTTTCAGGTCTAAAAGTGCGCTCTGACGTCGCTATGACGGGTGAAATTACACTAAGAGGCAAGGTTCTTGCAATAGGTGGTCTCAGGGAAAAGACGATGGCGGCATACAAGGCAGGAATCAAAACAGTCATAATTCCGACCGCAAACAAGCCGGATCTTGAAGAAGTCGATGGCAAGGTAAAAGATGGCTTGAATTTCGTGTTTGCCGAAACTATCGAAGATGTTCTTGACGTTGCTCTGATTCATGATCAGCCCGAACAGAAGCTTTCGATAAATCCCGTAGCTTTCAAGCAGATTGAAAAAGCTCCTATGGGGGTGCGACTTGATGCCACTAGATAACCGATTCGACAATGCAGAATTCTTTGCGGCGTACGGCACTTTTGAACAACTTCCAAAGCCCGAGAAGACAGAAATTGTCTTTGTAGGGCGCTCAAATGTCGGAAAATCATCGCTTATAAATAAGATTTTCGCAAGGAAATCATTGGCGAGAGTCAGCTCAGAACCTGGAAAGACAAGAACAATAAATTTCTACCGTGTCGGGGAAGTCTACTTTGTGGACCTCCCTGGGTACGGATATGCAAAGGTCTCAAAATCCGAGAAAGAGAGATGGAATAAGCTGATTTCAGGCTATCTTTCAGACCCGGAGCGCGATATCGGTATTGTTTTTTCACTCATTGATATGCGACATCCACCAACCCAGGATGACATAACGATGATAAACTTTCTTATTGACACTGAGCTTCCTTTCTGCATTGTACTAACAAAATCAGACAAGCTCAACAAATCTGAAAGAGCCGCCCGACTAGAAGCTTTGAAAGATGAAATACCCTGTTTCTCGCAGATAACAATAATCCCTTTTTCGGCTCTTTCGGGAGAGGGAACAAATGAAATCAGAGAAGTAATAAAAGAGGTTACGGAAGACTAGTGTGAAAATTTCGCCAATCTTTCACAATTATTTTCACGAAGGTCTTTACTTTTTACTTTCAACATGTTAAAATGTATTCGTACGGAGGACAAATGTGAAATATTGAATCCGACAACAGTACACGATATCGAAAAGGTGATAACATGAATCCAAAATCCAATCAGAAGCATATTGAAGACCTCTATGCAGCAATTCTCACTCTTGAAACACGAGATGAATGCGAAAAGTTTTTAGCGGACTTGTGTACCGCTATCGAAGTTGACACTCTTGCTCAAAGATTTGAAGTTGCTAAAATGCTTAGAGAAGGTCACATCTATGCTGACATCGTAACTGCAACCAGTGCATCCACTGCAACTATCAGTCGTGTTAATCGCTCTATCAACTATGGAGTTGGCGGCTACGATATCGCACTCGACAGACTCAAGGAAACAGATGAGGAAGCTGAGCAGTGATGAGTAGTTACGGCATCTTTGCCGACTATTATGACAGGTTCACAGAAAACGTGAGCTATGCTTCTTATACAAAAAGGATTGACGAAATTGTCATGCAAAGGCATAAAAAGCGTGGCTCTATTGTTGATTTAGGGTGCGGAACCGGTTCTCTTGATTTGCTTTTAGCAAAAAATGGCTTTTCAGTAACTGGTGTAGACTGTTCTGTTGAAATGCTGACGGTTGCTGAGAAAAAGCTAAGAGATGCAGGATGTACAGCTTCATTTGTCCGTCAGGACATGACAAGACTTTCACTTCCTGACAAGGCAGACGTAATTATATCGACCCTTGACGGCATCAACCACCTGAAATCTTCGGGTGATGTCTTGAAAACATTCAGAAGAGTTTCAAAAAATCTTCGGCATGGCGGCATTTTTGTCTTTGACATGAATACAGTCTATAAGCACAGAGTTGTTCTCAGAGATAATTGCTTTATCTTCGATACCGACGATGTGTATCTTGGTTGGCAGAATGATTATCGCGAAAGTGACGACAGCGTTCTGATAACTCTTGACTTCTTTGTCAAAGGTGATGAGAACCAGCTAAGCCGCTATACTGAATCATTCAGAGAAAGAGCATACCCGATTATGAAGGTATTTGGTATGCTTATGAAATCCGGGCTTATTCCGCTTGAAATATATGACGGCATCAGTCATAAACCGCCCAAGATGAAATCTGACAGGGTGCTTATAGTCGCAGGAAAGCTCTGAGAAATAAGGAATGTAAAATGGGAAGAATAGTAAGAACAATATCAAAAGATGCATCTGTTGTCTGCTCCGCCATTGACGGAACAGACGTCGTCTCTGAAATAGAGAAAATTCACAAGACCTCTGCGGTTGTAACTGCCTCACTCGGCAGATTAGCGATGGGAACATCGCTTGTTGGCTTCGGTCTGAAGGATGAGGGCGACAGCGTAACTTTCCGTGTCAACGGCGGAGGACCAATTGGAAGCTTAACCGCAGTTTCTGACTACTTGGGCAATGTAAAGTGCTATTGCGATAACAACATTGTAGAAATCCCTCTGAGACCGGATGGAAAGCTTGACGTAGGTGGAGCCGTTGGAAATGACGGAACACTTTCGGTTATCAAGGATCTTGGTCTTAAAGAACCATACATTGGTCAGACTGCACTTGTAAGTGGCGAGATCGCTGAAGATATCACTGAGTATTTCGCTGAAAGTGAACAAACGCCGACTGTCTGCGCTCTCGGGGTTCTCGTAAATCCTGATTTGACAGTTAAGCGTGCGGGAGGCTTTCTTCTGCAGCTTCTCCCGTTTGCACCTGACGAGTCAATAGACGTAATCGAGAGAAATATTTCAAAGATTTCAAGCGTAACGAGCCTTATGGAGCAGGGAATGAGCGTTGAGGAAATCGCTATGATGACGCTTGAAGGGCTGGAGCCGAATGTCCTCGACGATTTTGAAGTAGGTTACCATTGTGACTGCTCGCGTAAAAGAACAGAGCGTATTCTGAAGAGCCTCGGCGAGAAAGAACTTAAGAATCTCTCACAGGATAAGACAACCGAAGTGAAGTGCCATTTCTGCGGGAAAGCGTATACCTTCAGCTCAGAAGAAATTCTCGCATTAATTGAAAAATAGGGCTTGACAAACTGCTTTTTCTCGTGTATAATACTGTGGTCGGTTGTGAAAAGCGACCTGCAGTATATGGTGTCATAGCCAAGTGGTAAGGCGTAGGACTGCAACTCCTTGACCCCCGGTTCAAATCCGGGTGACACCTCCAAAAAATCCTCGATCTTATGACCGAGGATTTTTTATGTCTGTTTTCACTATTTCAGCTGTTCGCCCCTGCGATATGCAAGTGGGGAAGTGCCTGTAACCGTTTTGAATTGCCTGCAGAAGTGCTCGACATTCTGATATCCGCAAAGACTAGCAATCTTCTGGGAGTTAAAATCAGTGGTGACGAGATAGTTCTTTGCTAGGTCTATTCTCATGTTGACAACGTCCTGCATACATGAAACGCCAAATTGTTTTTTGTATATATTCTGAAGATAACCGGTACTGAGATGCAATTTGTCTGCCATCATATCTACTGTCCAGTGTGAATACGGTTTGAGTCTGATTTCGTATCTTAGATCGATAAGAGCTCTCTGCTGGTCGGTAATCTCATTTTCCTGAGCAGATTCCTTGATTTTCCACAAAAGCATCCTGAGTAGCATTGAGATAGACATTGAAGAATAATCAAATCTGAAGTAATTCTCCATAGACAGAAGCTCAAACAGCTTCTGGAAGCTTTCGGGAGAGTTCAGCTGAACGAGAGTTTCTGTAGGGACTTCATCGTCTGTAACAAAGGTCTCATCAGTTCTGAATCTGACATAGTCATTGATGTATTTACCATTGTATGCCTGGTAATAGGCAAATATGTTCGGAGGATATAAAATCGCGCTGTATGGATGACAAACCACATCACCAGAAGGCAGATGAAAGAGAGCTGGAGTCTTCACATAAAGCAAAAGCCAGAAATCACTTTTGACTCCGTAAATAAAATCTTCCGGATGAGTTGCGTTGAGCTGCATAAAGGATATATCAATCATATTGAACCTCCTGTGCTGAAAAGAAAATGCTTGTTAGTACTTTCAGTATGAATCATTTTCGCGAAAAAGTCAAGAGCAATTTTAACTTTTTTGATGAGAATCCGTCAATCTATAGAAGTAATATCTGAGTGAGCGTGACTTCCCAAAGTAAATTCAAGAGTTGAGAGAAGTGGCGATTAGTGTGGGA
>JAJQHD010000016.1 GCA_021199855.1 Oscillospiraceae bacterium | reverse complement strand
ATCTTCGTTGGATTTTCTCTTTTTCTTGGGTCATATCAGTTTAACACGGACATTTACATATCAGGATTTAGAAAAGGCAAAGAAAGGTGAAAAAGAAGAGAAAGAGTTTTTGATGAGTGCAGTTGCTGACTATAAGCTCTCGAAGACCTATCGGGACACGCTCGACGCCATTGCCTACTGGCGAAACGAAAACCCGACCATCTCGAAATACCGGAAGCTTCTCTACACCGTTTCGGGAAGAGCCGTTCCGGACAACTACTCAGCGAACTATCGCCTTGCTTCGAACGTCTACTTCAGATTTGTGACCCAGACGGTTCAGTATCTCTTGGGGTATGGCGCCCGGTTTGAGAATCCGGAGACAAAGGCACTCTTGGGCGGAGACTCTTTTGATCATGCATTGCAGGAGGCTCTGACGGATGCCCTGAACGGCGGTGTCGCCTATGGCTTCATGAACGTGGGAAGAGTTGAGATTTTCGGAGCAGAGGAGTTCCTGCCGCTTTATGACGAGGAAACGGGCGAGCTGAAAGCCGGAATCCGGTTCTGGCAACTCGATCTCGACAAGCCGCTCCGGCTCACGCTTTTTGAGGTTGACGGATACACCGAATATATCAGACGCCGTGGCGAAGAGGTTTCCGTCATGAAGCCGAAAAGGGCATATAAGCAGGTAGTTATCAAATCTGAATATCAGGATGATGTCGTCAGTGATGAGAACTACCCGAGACTTCCGATAGTTCCGCTTTATTCTCCGAGAAAGCAGTCGGGAATTGTGGGGCTGAGGCGGCAGATTGACTGCTACGACCTCATCGAATCGGGGTTTGCGAACGACATTGACGACGCTTCGATGATTTACTGGACGATTTCAAACGCAGGAGGAATGGACGACGTCGACCTTGCCCGGTTCGTCGAGCACATGAAGACGGTCAAGGCGGCGGTCATCGAGGACGACGGTGCACAGGCTGAGTCCCACACGACCGAGGTTCCCTATGCAAGCCGTGAAGCAATGCTCACACGTCTCGAAAACGAGATGTACCGTGATTTCATGGTCTTAAATCTCGATTCCGTTTCCGGCGGAAACTCGACCGCTACGGCAATCAAGGCGGCATACGAGCCGATGAATCTCTATTCAAACATGCTCGAATATGCGGTTCTCAGATTCGTTCACGGTTTGCTCGAACTCTTGGGCGTCTCCGACACCTGTACATTCAAGCGTGACACCATCGTCAACGAGTATGAGAAAGCTCAGACGGAAAGAGAAAGAGTCGAAACAGCGCTTCTTCTGCGAGGGCTCTTCGACGACGAAACAATCAAGGCACTGTGTGCGGAAGCACTCGGTATATAAATTGTGTAGAAGAAGTTACACAGGAAAGGAAAAACTATGGCACTAACAAGAAAAATGCTCAGGGAAATGGGCATTACGGGTGAAAATGCGGATGCGATTTTCAACGCTCACTGGGAGACGGTCGAGGCTCTGAAGGGCTACAAAGCCGAAGCGGAGAAGCTGACCGGTCTGACAGAAGAGCTTGCAAACGCCAAAAATTCGCTTGCGGAGTATCAGACAAAATTCGAGGCGATTGACAGGGAGAAGTCGGTGCAGGCTAAGAAGCAGGCAGTGACGGAAATGTTAAGGGAACTTCACATTCCGGAGGATTGTGTGAACCCTATTTTACAAGTCACGGATTTTGACAAGATTGAACTCGCGGAAAACGGAGGTCTTTCGGACGAAAGTGCGGTCAGAAGCGGTATTATGTCGCTCTGGTCGGGGTTTATTCCGAAAAGATACTCCTATGGCGCCGAGATTGCGGCTCCTCCCGTAAATTCATCCGACAGAAGCTATTCGCGTGAGGACATAAGGAAAATGTCTTCCCGCGAAATCAACGAAAACTATCAGGCGATTAAGCAGTCGCTGAGAGCAACTGACTAAGAAAGGAAAATAAAATTATGGCATTATCATCGTTTATACCCGAGCTCTGGAGCGCAAGACTCTTAAGTGCACTTGAAAAGGTTCACGTTGCAGGAAATCTTGTCAACCGCGACTATGAGGGCGAAATCAAGCAGTGCGGCTCCTCTGTTCACATCAACACTATCGGTGACATCACCGTTTCCGATTACGAAAAGGGCACCGAAATCGCAGACCCTGAGGAGCTGTCCACAAGCGACACCTATCTTGAAATCGATCAGGCAAAGTATTTCAACTTCCAGATTGAAGACGTTGATGCAGCTCAGGCGGCAGGAGACATCATGGACAAGGCTATGCAGAGAAGCGCCTATGCCTTGAACGACATTGCGGATGGCTACATCCTTGAAACTCTCGCTCTGAATGCAGATGAAAATAACATCATCGGCGGCGACGCTCCTATAGCGCTCACAGCCGACAATGTCTACAGCTACATCGTGAAGCTAAGACTCATCTTGGACAAGAACAACGTCCCGCATGAGGGAAGAAGCATAGTTCTTCCTCCTGATGTCTACGCACTCTTGTTGCAGGATTCGAGATTCACTGGCTCCGGCAGTATGGGCGAGGAGACTTCTAGAAGCGGCTTCATCGGAAGAATCGCAGGCTTCGACATCTATGAGTCGAACGACTGCTATTCGGATGGCACTTCCTTCAGCATTACAGCACAGGTTCCGTCTGCCTGCACCTATGTGGAGCAGATCTTGGAGACCACGGCTTATCGTCCTGAAAAGAGATTTGCCGACGCTGTCAAGGGTCTTCACGTCTATGGAGCAATGGTTACAGACCCGACACAGATTGCAGTCCTCAACTGCACTGTGGAATAATCAATTGTTTAAGGGTGGGGGAAATCCCCACCCGCAAAGGGAATGAAAGGAGAAAAGCATGATTGAAACCGTTTGCAGGCATATAAAAAACTACTTCATATCCTCAGTCCATCCGGGAAAGTTCACGATTTCGGGCGGACAGGTTATAGATACAGACTTCATGCGGGACGGCTACTATCTCATATGGGGAAGCAAGTATAACGACGCTGTTCACGTCTATCCCGACGACACACTCACCGACGAGGAATTCGACGGAGACATCGCGCTTATGAATCCTCCGGAGGATTTTCTTGAAATTTGTGAAGAGATTTCCGAGTATATGAAGTCGGACATGGCTTCGCCTTCGCCCTATAAAAAAGAGAGCTTCGGCGGATATTCCTATGAAAGGGAAGACTCTGATTCCAGCAACTGGCAGAAGGTATTTGCAAGCCGGCTTAATCAGTGGAGGAAGATATAATGAGTCTTATAGACCTGTTTTCGACACAGTTTACAAAACTCACCGTCACAACCGAAACCGATTCGGATGGCAACAGCGTCACGAGCTACTCGGGTGGCGAGACTTTTTCGGGAGCACTGGTACTCAGCAGTTCTTCTGAGGAGGATTCCCGCCTTGTAAGGAAGTATACACTTACCGTTTCGCCGGATTTAAGTTTATCCTATGGCGACATCATCCGGCGGGATTCAGACGGAAGTCTCTTTCAAATCACCGGCGAGAGCACGGAAAAGTCTCCCGAGATGGCGACTTTCTCCTTCAAACAGTTTGTCGCCGAAGACTATGAGGGCTCGACTTCGACGTCCGGCTCGCTTGTCGTGACAGACGGAAGCTCTACGGTAGTCATTCCTCTCGGAACCGACTACAGCATCGCAAAGTCGAGAATCGGAAGCTCAGCAACTTCGGCAAGCGGAAGAACGGTCTTGGACATAACCGGAAGTAAAGTTACTCTCAGCGTCGGCGAGGTGAAGCTTTCAAAGACAATGCTTGAAATATTCATATCGATGATTGAAGCTTCGCCGTTTCTGAGTGTTACGTACCCGGACATTTCAGAAAGCGTCACTGCGGATTTTCTCTTTGACATTCCGAAAGTGACTGCTTATGAATTCGACGACGAGGGAGTCAGCGACTGGTATGAAATCAAAATAACAGCAACCGGAAGGGAAGTGGAGTAAGTGAAAAGTTATTCATCTGGCTATAATCCCGACAGCGATGTAAGAGAAGTCGGAGTCAGGATAGAATTTTTAGGAGACAATTCGGGGCTTACGCTCGAAACTGAAGACATAATCAGCATGGAGCTCACCGAAGGGCTCGACATCACCTGCGAAAGCTTCCCGTCGAGGTCTATAAAGCTGAAAGCCATCGACAGCTTGGGACTCTCGTTTGCGACGATGGAGACCGACTACGTCGGCGCCCGGTTTGAAGCCTATGTCGGCATCAATGGCGAATATGTCAGCGTCGGGAAGTACTATATCGACGAAATCGACACTCCCGACCTGGGACTGACTGTCAGTATAGTGGCGTCCGACAGGGTGAAGACCTATATGGACAAGTACATGACAGGACTCTATACAAGCTCGGCTATCAGTATGTCTACACTTATTGCTTCGCCGTCGGGAGCTCTTTCGGGAATAGATACCTACTGCGACTCAGAGACTCTCGGGGCGATGGTATTTCCGAACATGCTGACAACGGTTGATTCTCAGAGAAATTGCCTTCTTAAGCTTGCTCAGGCGGCAGGAATGGCGTCTGTCTGGGTCGACAGGGACGGGGTAGTCCACATCGAGCGACTTCCGATTCAGACCGGATATGTGGCGACTATTACATCCGACAATGTTCTCGACTATTCGGGACTGACTCTTGGAAGCCACACCGACTATGTCGAGATAACCGGCGAGAACTCGGGAGAAGAGTTCGGGGCGACCTGGGGAACATACACACGTGGATGTCTTGCGGAGTTTTTGGAGAACGACTTTGTCTATGCGCCGTATGCGCTGATTATCGCATGGAACTACTACGTTATGAAGAACCAGCGGTTCGAGCTCACACTCAAAACAAGGTGCAACCCAGCTCTTGAACCCGGGGACAGGCTTATGGTTTTAAAACCGGGCGGAAGCGAAATTGGCGAGTTTCTGCTCACATCTCAGACGATTCATTTTGACGAGGATGGACTCTGGGCGAAGCTCACACTCAACGCTCCTTCCCCGACCGATAGTTAAGGAGGCAGGATGGCAGACATAATTATCAAAACAGCGTCGGTAATCTCGGCGCTGACGGTTGCGGCAGGGCTTGCAGTTTCGGTTGTGAAGTGGTATCTCGGGCAGAAGAAGCAGGCGGCGGAAATAGTCCGAATCAAGGAAGAGAATACTCTTATCTGCTTCGCACTTTCCGCCTGCCTGGACGGTCTGGGACAGCTTGGAGCCAATCACACCGTCACGACCGCCAAGGACAAGCTTGACAAGTATCTCAATCAGCAGGCACACAGATAGGGTCTGATTATGAGAAAGGGAAAGAATAAAAAGCCTCTTGGGACGATAGACAGGATTCTTATCATCTTGGGAGGCTTTATGGGACTGTTCACAATTGCGATGATTGTGACATTTTATATAAAGGACGCCGTTCCGGACACTCTCATCACCTGCGTTATGGGTTGCAGTGGAGTTGAGGGAATCCTAACGGCGGCGATAACCATTTCAAAGAAGATTACTGAGAGTAAGATTGAAACTACCGAAGAACAGGAGGATGACAAATGAGCGAATACAAAGGAATCGATGTTTCAAAATATCAGTCTCCGTCGAAGATGGATTATGAAGCATTGAAAAAGCTCGGCTACAGCTTCGTGATTGCGAAGGCAGGAAGCCTTAAAGCAAAGGATTCGGCGTTTGACACCCATTATGCAAAAGCCAGAGCCGCCGGGCTCTCGGTCGGAGCGTATCTCTATAGCTATGCCACCACCGAAGAGGAAGCTTCAAAAGAAGCACAGCTAATGCTTTCGTGGATAAAAGGCAAGAAGCTGACACATCCGATAGTCTACGATATCGAAGATGGCACGCAGAAGGCACTCGGAAAAGAGAAGTGCACCGACATAGCGCTTCGCTTCTTAACCGAAATTGAAGACGCCGGCTGTTATGCGATGCTCTACTCCTACGCAAACTTCATCAAGCATTATCTCGACATGGAAAGGCTCAGACACTTCGACGTCTGGCTCGCGTGCTACACGACTCTGGAAAGGCGCAAAGCCCTCTACCAGAACCCGATTCTAGGCATCTGGCAATACTCCTCCTCCGAAATCCTTGATGGCGTCTACCCGTCCCGGTTAGACCAGGATGTGGCGTATAAGGATTATCGGAAGATAATTGAGGCGAAAGGGTTGAACGGAGTTTGAAAACAAAGAAAGCTGTCCAAAAGGCAGCTTTTTTAGCGTTAATATGTTGACAAAAGCCAAATTATTGTGTACAATTGTTGTGACAGAGAAGTGAGAGTCAAAAGTAGGTATACATGCTTGCGACTCAATATGGTCGACCTCTTCCTGGGGAGCAGTTACTGCCAGAAGCAGTATTGCTCCGGTAGTTTCTGCTCCGCAGAGATTACATAAAATAAGGAGAGTCGATAAATATGACAACTTCCGAAGTTTTATTGCTTCTCAGTTTAATATTTACGGTCGTTTTCAAGCTGTTCGACGTCTGGTCGAACGGGCAGAAAAAATAACCGCCCCGTAGCTTCGTAAGAACAGGAACGGTCACCTTCCACCTTTAATACGGACTTGAATCCGTACACATGAGGTTGACTCGGAACTGTTGGCACCAGTTCCGCTTCTCTGTCATCCATTATAACTCATCTCAGCCGTTTTGTCAACGGCTTTTTTATTTCTCCAAAAATAACTTCATTTGAGGCTCGTCAGAATATGCTTTGTGCAAAAGTCACAATTCAATGGCGAATATAGCCTGAATATTCAGATGATTTACCACTTGCGGGGGGGCAATTGTGTGATATAATGACGTAAAGATTTGGTAGGGAGGCTTCTTTATAAAGTACAATAAGCCTGTAATGGAAATAACTTTGTTCGCCGAAACGGACATTTTCGTAGTGGCAGACTTGAGTGGTCCAATTGGTAAGGTTGATCCTGGCGAGATTGGCGGAGGCGGTACGCCTGACGACTGACACCAAAAAATCTCCGCAAATTTGCGGGGATTTTTCATGAGAAGCCGTTGACAAGACGGCTTTTGTGGGTTATAATAGATGACAGAGAAGCGGAACTGGCGCAAACAGTTTCGAGTCAACCTCATAAGTGCGGATGCAAGTCCTGCACAAAGATTGGAAATTGACCGTTCCTATTTGTTTTAGCTCAAGGGCGGTTTATATCTTTTTATTGCCGTCTGACCAGATGTCAAACAGCTTGAAAACAACCGTAAATACTAAACTGAGAAGTAAAAGAACTTCAGAAGTTGTCATATTTATCGACCTCCCTTCTTTTATGTAATCTCTGCGGAGCAGAAACTACCGGAGCAGTAACTGCTCCCTAGGAAGAGGTCGACCATATTGAATCGCAAGCATGTATACCTACTTTTGACTCTCACTTCTCTGTCACTGCAATTGTACACTATAAATCAGTTTTTGTCAACAAAATTCGATATTTCGATATGCAAAATCTGCCTTTTGGCGGATTTTTTATTTCCATCAATTCCGAATTAAGAATTAAGAATTGAGAATTGTGTCCGTGTTAAACTGATATGACCCAAGAAAAAGAGAAAATCCAACGAAGATG
>JAJQHD010000040.1 GCA_021199855.1 Oscillospiraceae bacterium | reverse complement strand
ATAATTCACCGTTCATTTTTCTCATTTTAGTGTCCAGTTTTTGTTGACTAGTGCAGAGAGAATAAAGAAGGCTCCCCTACGCTTAGGGGAGCTGTCAGCGAAGCTGACTGAGAGGTGCCGCGACCATAGGGAGCGGCCTTAATCATCATCCGACACAGTAGTCGTACTGCTCTGCGACAGCACTTCAATCGCCTTCTTGATACAGCCATCGGTGGTTTCATCAAGGAGCTTCAAATCTGAATTCAGGTCGGCGGACAGGGTTACTTCATAGTCGGGCTTGACGCCGGTGCCGGAAAATTCGGTTAATGGTCCCGAAAGGGTTGCTGTCGGGATGCTTATTGCCGTGCTGTCATAGAGGCTGTAGACCTCAAGTAACTGGGCTGAGCCGGCTGTCGTGCTTCCTATAATCGTAGCTCCCAAGTCGTCTCTTAATGCCGCCGCAAAGAGCTCTGCGGGTCCAGAAGTCCTCGAATTGACAAGGACTACTACCGGAACGGACGGCGTGTTCGTGCCGTCACAGAGATCTCCCGACGACTGCGTGCCGTCAAGGGACGTCGAGATGTAGGGAACCGAGCCTTCCGGAAGAAGGACATTGAGAAGATTGAATACCGGGTCGAAAATGACGCCAGAGTTGTTTCTCAGGTCGATTATAATGCCGGTGGTCTCACTGCTTGACAACTGGCTCAGATATGCCGCAATGAACTGGCGGTAGGTAATCTCCGAAAATTCAGTGACTTTGATGTAGCCATAGGTGTCGAACCTGGATGAACTGACAGTCGCAACGGTCATCTGGACGGTCGAAAGGGTGTAGCTGGTGTCTTCTCCTGAGGAGCGGACGGTGAGCGAAAGCTGGGTTCCAGCCTCAGCTGTAAGCATCGAGTAAGCCCAGTCGTAGCCCATTTCAAGGACGCTGTAGCCGTTAATCTCGATAATGCTGTCGCCGACCGAGATTCCGGCAAGCTCAGCAGGGCTGTTCGGGATGATATCCGTCACACTCGGGCAACCGCCGACGTCTTCAAAGTAGATTCCGATTCCAAGGTGGGTGCCGCTTACGTGCTCCTGATAGAGCTCATACTCGTTTTCGTCGTAATACTCCGCTGTAGCGTCTCCCAGAACGCCGATATAGGCTTCCGCCAAAGATTCGATAAGCTCATCCTCATCGATGGTGCCGTTGTAGTATGAGCGGACGTAGGTGTCGATCTGCTCAAGCTTTGTGTACATTTCAGCCCTTTCCTGAACGTCGGAAATAAGGCTGTTATAAAGGCTGACAGAATAGCTCGTCGAGATAATAAACGTCAGCGCCGCCGCAATCGCCATAAGAGAGATGGCGAGACCTAAAGATATTTTTTTGTTCACGCTGTTCTCTCCTTAGTGTTAGTACGAGGTCGTGTTATCAGGAATTTATACGAACAGGATTTTCTTTCGCATAAGCCACAGCCGCAGCATTGAAATCCTCAGGGCTTACGCCGTCAAATTTCTTTCTTTGCCATTCGGTGTAATCAAATTTCTCTCTGATAATCAGTGAGATGAACTGCTCGGTCTCTACTGTTCCCAACGATTCAAGAAGGCATGTAATGCCTTTATTCATAACTTCTGTGTTGTTCGTCATCTATAAGACCTCCAATTCCTCAATAAAATCAATAGGATTCATCATTGCAATTTCGCTTGTCTGATACTTCAGAAGTCGTTTATCCGTCGTAAGAAAATAATCGCTCGACGACAGAATAGCACATGCTACATGATAGGCATCCTTCATCTTGACGCCTGTTGCCATGATTTCTTTTGCTTTGAGAGCAACCTCATCGGCTCTGTCATAATCAATATGAACGACAGAATTACTCTGTACAAATTCCAGAATCGACTTCTTTCTCATTTCATACGGATTTTCACTGTTCTCATACAATAAGATATATGAAGTTGCCAGCTCGATTGTGTTGTTTTTTATTTGCTCCTGTACAAACAGTTTTGCCTGAGTTTCCAGGGATATACGCAACTGCGTCTGGTCGTCATATGGTCTGTTGTAACAGCAATTGTCAAGATATACTCTCATATTCTGTTTTCCAATCAATATTTAATCAGGTTAAAGCTCTCCGGGTCGAGTCTTTCTCCATCAACTCTTATTTCAAAGTGCAGATGCGCACCTGTCGAGTAGCCGGTGGAGCCGACGGTGCCGATTACGTCGCCGGTATTGACATAGTCGCCTTCGCTGACGGTAATCTTGGTGGCGTGGGCGTAGAGAGTTACATATCCGCCGCCGTGGTCGATGATGCAGTAGTTGCCGAAGCCGCCTCCACAGCCGCAGGATGAAGACTTCCCGTAGTTATGTGTACAGCCGTTATAGACCGTCAGGACATAGCCGGAGTTTGCGGCGGTGATGTCTGCACCCATGATTCCGGAGCCGGAGATGTCGATTCCGTAGTGCTTGGTGCCCCAACGTGAGCCGTAGCCGGAAGTAATTGTGTAGTATCCCGGGCAGGGCCAGAGGAAGGTTCCGAGCTCCAAATCACCGATGTATTCGCTTCTTGCGTTTTCACGGATGATTCGCTCGATTTCTTCTTCTATTTCAGCCTGCTCTTTTTCGAGCTGGTCTTTGTTCTTTTCATAGGAAGCCTGCTGTGCTTCGAGGGCCTTTATCTGCGCCTTGCTCTGTGAGTAGAGCTCTTCAAGGGCGTCCAACTGCTCCTCCCATTCAGCCTTCCTCGACTCAACCTCAGCTTTCTTCTGGTCGAGCTCGTCGATTGCGTATTCAAGGTCTTCAATCTTTCCTTCAAGGTCAGCCTTGTCGTTTTCGTAGCTTTCCTTGAGGTCAAGAAGCGTCTGAACCAGGTTATTATTATACTCCGCGACTCTCGTGATAAGCTCAATTCGCATGAGCATGTCAAAGAAGTCGGTTGAACCGAGGAGAATTGAGGCAATAGAGTCGTTCTGGCTGACATAAAGCGCTCTTATCCGCTTTGAATAGAGGTCGATGTTGTAGTCGATTTCCTCTTCTTCGGCGGCAATAAGCTCCTCAGTCGCGGCAATGTCCTCTTCGCGCTCGGCAATTTCGGCTTCAAGGTCTTCAATCTGGGAATTATACTCAGCAATTAGGTCGGTAAGAGTTCTTATGTACTCTTCGGTTGTCTCAATCTGCTCGTCGATGGAGTTCTGATACTCCTCTTCCTTGTCGATGTCGTCTTCAAGGTCGGAAATCTTGTCGTCGAGCTTGTCCATTTCGCTGGCGATCTCGTTCAGCCTGTCCTCAAGCTCCTCCTGAGTGGAGTCAGCATGAGTAACTGTAGCCGTCCCGGTCGACAGGACAATTCCAGTCAGCCCGACAACCAGGGCAGTCAGGACTATATTAAAGCGTTGTAAAAATGTGCGATGTTTCATTAGGAAGTCCTTTCGGAGACCCCTCCACCGGCTTCGCCGGTCCCAGTTCGCTTTGCGAACTGTCTCCCCATTTCAGGGGAGGCTTTTGGAGAGGCACTAATAGGCTCCCCTGAAAGGGGAGCTGTCAGCCGAAGGCTGACTGAGGGGTTTACACGTTCAAGTGTTTGCGTGTTGAGAATACCGTGCCTATCGCAGAGATTACGATTCCTGCTACGACGTAGGCTATGGCTGTGACGACAGCGATGTCCGACCATTCTACAAGTCCGTTTACGCCGAATATTGTCCAGATTTCAAAGTCCTGAGACAGGGTGTCGTAGACGTTGACATAGGCGAGCCAGGTGAGCAAGAACGCAATCACGCTTGACAGCGCTCCTAGCACCACTCCTTCAACGAAGAACGGGATTTTTATAAAGCTCTTCGATGCGCCGACATAGCGCATGATGTTTATCTCACGCCGTCTGGCGTAGACGCTGGTTCTCGTTGTGTTCGAGATGATTACGAAGCAGACGACAATCAGTGCGGCTGTCAGAGCCGTGAACAAAATTCCGGCGATGTTTCTTATGCTTATCAGGATGCTTGCAAAATCTGTTGACGCGGAAACGCTTTCGACTGACTGCAAAGCTTCAATCTCCTCAACCGTTTCGTCAAGAAGGGTGATGTCCGAAACGCGGCACTTATAGGAGTCGGGAAGAGGATTCTCATCGATAAGCTCGAACAGGCTCTTCTCCTCGTCGGTCATGCCGTCCTGCATTTCCTCCCAGGCTTCCTCTTTTGAGTAAAATGTGACTTCAAAGATGTTGTCGAGTGAGCCAATCTGCTCGCCGAGAAGTGTTACGTTGTTGTCGGGGGTGCCGTCCTCAATGATGACGACGACCTCGTTCTTGTCCTCAATGGCACCAATCATTTCGTTGATGTTGACTCCCAAAAGAACCGAAATTCCGACCATCAGAAGTGATATAGTGATGATGCAGAGTGAGGCGAACGAGTTGATTCTGTTGTACCAGATGCCTCTGAAGCCCTGCCCCACAAGGTATTTTACGCTATTAGGCCTCATCTGCTCCTCCTATGACTTCATCAAAGACAATTTCGCCGGTGTTGATATTTATGATTCTTCCGCCGAAATAGCGGACAAGATCATGCTGGTGGGTTACCATGAGTACTGTCGTTCCGCAGGCGTTGATGCCCTTTAAGAGGTCGACAATCTCAAAGCTTCTTGCCGGGTCGACATTTCCTGTAGGCTCGTCGGCGATGATGAGCTGCGGGTCGTTGACAAGAGCACGTGCAAGCGCAACTCTCTGCTGTTCGCCGCCGGAAAGGTCGTTAGGATAGGATTTCGCCTTCTGCGCAAGACCTACAAGGCTGATGACATAGGGAACACGTGAGCGGATATATTTCGTCGGAGCGTCGATTGCGCGAAGAGCAAATGCGACATTGTCGTAAACAGTCAGGTTAGGGATGAGCCGGAAGTCCTGGAAAACGACTCCGATGGTTCTTCTCAGCTCCGGAACCTTACGTGGCTTCAGTTTATTGAGGTCGAAGCCGTTTACGTGAATCTCGCCCTGAGTGGCTGTGAGCTCCCTTAAAATGAGCTTTATGAGGGTGGATTTGCCCGCGCCGGAAGCACCGACGACAAAGGCAAACTCGCCATCCGAAATATCCAGATTAGCCTTGGACAATGCATGTTGCCCGTTAGGGTATGTGTATGAGACGTTTTTGAATTCTACCATGATTCTCTCCGTGGTTACGATAGCTAAGCCGCGAAATCTCGCGGCTTTTGAGTTTAATCAGAACTTAACAGGGTTTGCGGTTAAATATTTCTTTACCATCAGTGCAATCTTGAATACGATTGCATGGTCGAACTCACGTAGGTCGAGACCGGTGAGCTTCTTGATCTTTTCGAGTCTGTAGACAAGAGTGTTTCTGTGGACGAAGAGCTTACGGGAAGTTTCGGAAACATTCAGATTGTTCTCAAAGAACTTCTGGATTGTGAACAGAGTCTCCTGGTCGAGCGACTCGATTGAGCCTTTCTTGAAGACTTCCTTTAAGAAGGTTTCACAGAGGGTGGTTGGCAGGTAATAGATGAGTCTTGCGATTCCGAGGCTTTCGTAGCTCACGATGTTCTTCTCGGTGTCGAACACCTTTCCGACTTCCAGAGCCATCTGCGCTTCCTTGAAGGAAACGGTGAGGTTTCTGACGTCGTCAACAATGGTTCCAAGACCGATGTTGACTCTTGTGTAGAACTCGCTCAGAAGCGTGTCCGCGATTGAATATGCAAGCTTCTCAAGGTCGCTCGGATCGTTTAGAGACCTGACTTCCTTGACTAAAACGATGTCCTTTTCGTTTATTGTGAAGGTGAAGTCCTTTGTCTTGTCCGGGAAGAGGTTCTGGATGACGTCGAATGCGGAAATGTCGTTCGACGAGATGATTCTGATGAGAAAGACAGCTCTCGGGACATTTGAATTGAAGTGAAGTTCCCGGGCTTTCAAGGGGATATCTCCCGGAAGAATGTTGTCTAAAACTACGTTCTTGACGAAGTTTCCTCTGTCGTACTTCTCGTCATAAAGCTGCTGGACGTTCTCAAGGCTTATGCAGAGAAGACCCGCGTACTTATAGGCTTCCTCGTCTGTGCCTTCAACGAAGACATAGAATTCAGCTGCACCCTTGCCGCCAATCGGCATATAGGTATAACCGTCACGCATGAAGTAATCATATGATTCGCTCAGCTCCGAGGAGATCAGGTCGTTAGTGTAACCGACCTTAGAGGAATCACTGCAAGCGACGATGTGGGCATCACAGTCAATAACGCCTACTTCGCACTTAATAACCTCCTGCATCCGCTGAATTATACCTTGGAAAAGTCTGTTTGACATGATTTTCTCTCCTGATTCATTAGATTTAGACTAAGCAAAACTGCACTGCTCAATATAAACAAGCGCAATTATCGACTATTACAAAGATTATACCATATTTTCAGCCTCAGTGTGTTACTAAATTGTGAATAGAGACGTTTTTTCGTGAAAATGACCAAAATCGCCCGGACTTTTTGTGGAGGAAAGAGAATCCCCGCAGATGGCGGGGAAGTTTGTCATTGGGTGCTGATATGAAGCTCCGTCTTCAAAGCCTTTTGCAGAATTGCTGAGACGTTGAGACCACTCTTCTCAGCCTCATAGTCGAGCCAGGACGGAAGAGTCACGTTGCGGCGGACACTTCGCATATCGTTCTTGCGGCGGTATTCGGAGAAGTCAACATCGACAAGTGTGACTATATCTTCGCCAGAATGGTTGACAGAAGCAATTTCCGACGGCACCGGAAGAGGCTTTTTATCATCTTCCATGTCGATTCCCATGAGCCCGATAGCATCCCGAGCCATTTCAATTGCCTCAGTAAGGGTATCACCCTCAGTATTAATTTCAAAATCCGGAATATAAACCGTGAACCCGACCTCATCCGGAGTCAGGATGATGGGATAAGAATTTTTCATAAAATAACACTCCTTATTGGCTATTTAAGCCCTCTGCGCTTGATTATCGCTCTCGCAAGATTCTCTTTGATTTCGTTATGCCGTGGTATCGTTTCGCAATCGACACCGTTCGTATAAATGTCATGATTCCCGCCGGTTCTCTTCAGATACCATCCGTTACTCTCCAATAATTTTATCAGGTCTTTCTTCTTCACCGGCATCAACTCCCTATATTTATATTATACACACTGAGTGTGTATTTGTCAATAGGGATAAAAGAAAATCCCCGCAGATGGCGGGGAACCTTAATCTTCTTTCTGACGTATAATGTTTTCGGCATTTCTGCCACCGTACATGATTCTTGCGACCGTTATGGTCAATGAATCCGTATCCACCTCGTAATAGACTACAAAATTCTCAACCGAAACCTTGCGTAGCCCCATCATTGCCAGTCGCTTTTCCGGCGCCAATGGATGTCTTTCGGGAAACACATTCAAAGCTCTGATTTGCTCTCGAATACGCCTGACTATTCTTCTTGCAGACTGTCTTGCAAAAAGCTTTTTGGAAATATAGTTGTAGATTTCGTCAATATCCTTCATAGAATCAGCTGAGTATCTGACTCTATACTTGCTAGCATCTTCTTTCATATTCCGTACCTACCGTTAAGAATATCATCGACCTCATCCACAGTATAAGTCTTTCTTTCAGCCGATTTCAGACCTTTCATGACTTCCTCGTAAATCTCATCTTCAGTCATCCCACCGATTGCGGTCGGCGCCACCAATTCTCTCGGTTCAAGCATAATGCAACCGTTCTCAAATTCCTTGACGTTATAATAGTGGTAAGTTGCGCCTCGAAGCGTGACACGCTTCTTGCTGTCGATGTGAACATCGTAATTCCTTACAACCTCTCTTGCAGATTCCATAAAATCGCCTCCTTAATCAAAGTTAATCCCACAGTGGGATTTCCCACTAAAGATATTATACTCTTTCCCACCGGCTTTGTCAATAGGGATAAAAGAAAATCCCCGCAGATGGCGGGGACCGTGACTTCCCAAAGTAAATTCAAGAGTTGAGAGAGAAGTAGAAGTTAGTGT
>JAJQHD010000039.1 GCA_021199855.1 Oscillospiraceae bacterium | reverse complement strand
TTATGGATTACACAAAACTCAGAGCCGAGGAACGTTCGGAGTGGTCTGCCTACGGACAACAGCAAGGCAAGTTAAAAGATATGAAAGCCGTATCTTCTGCTATCGTTTATTTGAAACATTACAACATAGTGACTCTTGATGAATTGGAAAAAGTTCTTGACGAGAAAAACGCTAAAGCAACAGAAATTCGCAAGTCAATGCGAAGCAAAGAGAGCCGAATGAAAACTATAGCATCGGTGGAAAAAGCTGTTTCGGTTGTCATGCGGTATAAATCAGTTCATGATGAGTATATCAAAATCGGATGGAAAGGAAAACAAAAAAGATTTGCCGAAAATTACAGCACTGAGCTTGCCGCTTACAACAAAGCCGACCGTTATTTGCGAAAGCAAGGCATTGACGCTTCAATCGATTCAAAACCGTTAAAGGCTGAATACCGAAGGCTTGAAACGGAGGTGTCCGAACAGCAAAAAGAGCTTGAAATTGTGAAAAAGGATTTACAGCCCTTAAAAGATGTTCGCTTTTGGGTTAATAAGGTCATTGCTTCAAAAGAGCAGCCTGCCGAAAATAAACCCGAACCGAAACATTCACTTATCGAAAAATTAAAATATATGGCCGATGTTGAAAAATCGGATAGTACCGAACGTAATCAACAGAAAAAACAAGATATTGACCGTTAAGATGAGTAATGTTCTCAAAAATAAATACCAATCGTATTCGGATTGGCACGAGGAGGTGATGAGAATGGAAAACAGAACAATACAGCTTACAGAACAAAGTCCGTCGAGGATAATTATGAAGCTCGGCAGAACAACTTATATTGCGGATATTCATTTCAGTCAGGAAAGTAAAGAAATGATGAATGATAAGATTATCTGTCTTGTCGGAAAAGATATATTTAATCAAATTTGCCGAAAAAATATCGAGGATATTATTGCAAAAGATGCGGAATAATTAAGAAAATACGGGCTTAATATAACTTTTTTGTAATTCTGTCTTGACAAAACGCTTCCGAAAGGTACAGTATTAGTAGAGTGTGGCAGGATGCTTGAGAAAAACGGCTACATCATTAAGTCCCTGAATACCATCAACTTCCGAAAGTCGATGCACTACAACCCCTTTGCCTACATCCGCAGCGAAAAAGACATCCTCAAGCTCGTCAATACGAAGGGAGATGGCGATAAATCCGGCGAGGACTTTTGGGTGAAGGCAGAAAAAGCTCTACTACACAGCTCTTATCGGATATATCTGGTACGAAGCACCGGAACACGAGAAAAACTTTACTACTCTGCTCGAAATGATCAATGCTTCCGAAGCCAGAGAGGATGACGAGACCTTCAAGAATCCCGTTGACCTCATGTTTGATGAGTTGGAAAGCCGTTCGCCGGATCACCTCAATGTCAAGCAATATAAGAAATACAAACTTGCAGAAGGAAAGACAGTCAAGTCCATCCTCATTTCCTGCGGAGCAAGGCTTGCTCCCTTTGACATTGCGGAGCTACGGGAGCTGATGAGCTACGACGAGCTGGAATTAGATACCCTTGGAGACAGGAAAACAGCACTATTTGTTATTATCTCGGACACGGATGATACGTTCAACTTTGTGGTTGCTATCATGTACTCCCAGCTTTTCAATCTGCTTTGCGATAAGGCAGATGATGTCTACAACGGAAGACTTCCCGTCCATGTGAGATGTCTGCTTGATGAGTTTGCGAATATCGGGCAGATTCCGAAGTTCGATAAACTCATAGCGACTATCCGAAGTCGGGAAATTTCCGCTTCAATTATTCTACAGTCCCAGTCACAGATTAAAACCATCTACAAGGATGCTGCCGACACCATTGTCGGAAACTGTGACACAACCCTATTCCTCGGTGGCAAAGAGACCCCCCGCTGAAAGAACTAAGTGAGGTTCTTGGCAAGGAGACCATCGACCTTTACAACACGAGCGAAACACGCTCTACAAACAACTCCTATGGTCTGAACTACCAGAAGGTCGGGAAAGACTTAATGTCTCAGGACGAAATCACAGTCATGGATGGCAGCAAGTGTATTTTACAGCTTAGAGGTGTGAGACCTTTTCTCAGTGACAAATACGATATAACGAAGCATCCAAAATACAAGCAGTTATCTGATTACGACGAACGAAATGCCTTTGACATCGAAAAGTACCAATCCCGAAAGTTGGTTCTCAAGCCTTCGGATATATTCGACCTCTACGACGTGGGAGAGATCGAAGCCTGATAAAGCCCGGTTTAATGCCTGCAATTTGCAGAACAAAAACCGGGCTTATTTTTTGCCCACGTCATTGCTAAATAATCTCTAAGGAGGAAATTTATTTCGTTTATTACTCAGGCAGTCACAGTACTGCAAACACTCGTTATCGCCCTCGGTGCCGATCTGGCAGTCTGGAGTGTAGTCAACCTCATGGAGGGTTACGGCAATGACAAACCCGGAGTTAAGTCTCTAGGCATCAAGCAGCTTATGGCTGGCGGTGGTGTTTTTGTCATCGGAACAACTCTTATTCCTTTGCTTTCCGGCTTGTTCTAAGTCTTCCGACTGCTAACCGAAAGGTGGTGAAATATTGGGCAGTATTTTAGAAAAAATCGAGCAAGCAATAAAGGATCTCCTGATCGGATGGATTGAGAGCAACCTGACCAATATGTTCACCGATGTCAATGAAAAGGTCGGTACTATTGCCACAGAGGTCGGTAAAACGCCTTCGACATGGAACAGCAGTATATACTCGATGATTAAGGGACTATCCGAGAGCGTGATAGTCCCTATCGCCGGTATCATCATAACCTTCGTGCTATGTTATGAACTGATTTCCATGATAACAGAGAAAAACAATATGCACGATATGGACACTTGGATGTTCTTCAAGTGGTTTTTCAAAGCGGCAATAGCTATCTACCTTGTAACCAATACCTTTGACATCGTGATGGCGGTCTTCGACATCGGACAGAACGTCGTGGCAGGAGCCGGAGGCTATATTTCCGGAAGCACAAGCATCAACATCGAATCAACACTCGCCTCCATGCGGACGAGTATGGAAGCAATGGGCATTGGAGAACTGCTTGGCTTGTCGATTGAGACACTGATTATAAGCCTATGCCTCAAGATAATGTCAATTCTCATCACGGTCATCCTATACGGTCGAATGATTGAGATTTACTGTACCGTCAGTGTTGCCCCTATTCCTATCGCTACTATGAGCAATCGTGAATGGGGCAGCATCGGCACGAACTATCTGAAAGGGCTTTTTGCTCTGGCATTCCAAGGCTTTCTTATCATGATATGTGTCGGCATCTATGCCGTTCTCATCAACAACATGATAATTGCTACAAACATCCACTCGGCACTGTTCTCCGTGGCAGCGTACACAGTCATTCTGTGCTTCTCTCTGTTCAAGACGGGGTCGCTCGCCAAATCAATATGATCATTGAGAAAGGAGGTTTACCATGGCATATGTACCGGTCCCGAAGGACTTGAATCGTGTGAAAACAAAGGTCATGTTCAGCCTGACCAAGAGGCAGCTAATCTGCTTTGCACTTGCTGCTGCGGTCGGTGTTCCCGTGTACTTTCTCACAAAACCCGGTCTCGGCATAACGGCAGCAGATATGCTGATGGTCGTGATTATACTTCCGTTTATCTTCCTTGCACTCTATAAGAAAGACGGACAACCGGCAGAAAAAATCCTCGGTCATGTTATAAAGTCCATGTTCCTGAGAGATAAGGTGCGGGTATATCGCACAAACAATATCTATGCTGTCATACAGCAGGAAATAAAAGAAAAGGAGGAACTTAAGATTGAACAGCAATGCGGCAAAGGCACGTCCTAAGCCTGAAAACAAAGGCAGCAAGGTTTACAGTGATGCTCTTTCCGCTCAGGAAAAGCAGAATATCGTCTCAAAGAAGAAAAAGGACAAGAAGGCAAAGAAAATTGCCAAATCCGCACAGCAGACGATTCCATATATCGAGATGTGTAAAGACGGCATCTGCAAAGTGAACACCCGGCTATACACAAAAACAATCCGTTTCAACGATATAAACTATCAGTTGGCTCAGAATGAAGACAAGACTGCAATCTTTGAGAATTGGTGTGACTTTCTCAACTACTTCGACAGTTCTATCTTTGTTCAGTTCTCATTCATAAACCAGAAGACAAGCATCAACGACTTGCTCAAGCGCAAGTATATCACCTTCGGAATTGAGGCAGACGACTTACGCACTGCGAAGTCAAAGCTTTCAAGGATTGAGACTGACATTCTCAATAACTTCAAACCCCTCGGAGTCAAGGCCAAGCCGCTTACCGGCTATGAGCGGTTAAAGGTTCTGCATGATGTCTTCAATATGGACACAAATGAAACCTTCCGCTTCTCTTTCGATATGGTACGCACGGGACTCAGCACAAAGGATTTCATCGCACCCACTTCTTTTGACTTCAGTGAAGGCAAATGCTTTAAGATGGGCAAAACCATCGGAGCTGTGAGTTTCTTGCAGATTCTTGCGCCGGAGCTTAGTAACCATATGCTTGCCGACTTTCTTGGCATGGACAGCAACATCACAGTCAACTTCCATATCCGCACCATAGACCAGGCAAAGGCTATAAAGTCCATCAAGTCGAAAATAACCGACCTCGACAAGATGAAGATCGAGGAGCAGAAGAAAGCAGTCCGTTCCGGCTACGATATGGACATCATACCCTCTGACCTTGCGACCTTCGGTGGCGAAGCAAAGAAGTTACTACAGGATCTACAGACGAGAAACGAGAGAATGTTCCTTGTTACTATAATCATTATGAACACTGCGCCGACACGTCAGAAGCTCGAAGATACTATATTCCAGACTGCTTCTATCGCTCAGAAGTACAACTGCTCGCTTAAGCGGTTGGATTTCCAGTAGGAAGAAGGACTGATGAGCAGTCTTCCCATCGGTCTTAACCAGATTGAGATTGAAAGAGGCTTGACCACTTCTTCAACGGCAGTCTTCATCCCGTTTGTATCTCAGGAGCTTTTTCAGGATGGTCAGGCACTCTACTACGGACTGAATGCTCTCAGCAACAACATGATTATGGTAGACCGCAAGCAGCTAAAGAATCCGAACGGCTTGATTCTCGGCACTCCCGGCAGCGGTAAACCCTTCTCAGCAAAAAGAGAAATGACAAATGCTTTCCTCATAACCGAGGATGACATCATCGTGTGTGACCCGGAATCGGAGTATTCACCGTTGGTTGAGAAGTTCGGCGGTCAGGTGGTTCGGGTGTCGCCGGTAAGCTCGGATTACATAAATCCGCTTGACATCAACCTCAACTACTCGGAGGAAGAAAGCCCTCTGACCTGAAATCCGATTTCATTCTCTCAACGTGTGAGCTAATAGTCGGCGGCAAGGACGGTTTGCAGCCGGTTGAGAAAACCATCATTGACCGAAGCGTCAGAAGGGTTTATCAGGAATATCTTGCAGATCCCGTGCCGGAGAAGATGCCTATTTTCGAAGACCTGTATAACGTCCTGCGTAATCAGAAAGAGCCGGAGGCACAGCACTTGGCAACTGCTCTTGAAATCTACGTCCACGGTTCACTGAATGTCTTTAATCACAGAACAAACGTGGATGTAAATAACCGCTTCGTCTGCTATGACATCAAGGAGCTTGGAAAGCAGCTTAAAAAGCTCGGTATGCTCATAGTTCAGGATCAGGTTTGGAACAGAGTCACGCTGAATCGCTCACAGCATAAATCCACTCGCTACTATATGGATGAGTTCCACCTTCTTCTGAAGGGGGAACAGACAGCAGCATATAGTGTGGAAATCTGGAAGCGTTTCAGAAAATGGGGCGGAACCCGACGGGTATCACCCAGAACGTCAAAGACCTTTTGGCATCCCGTGAAGTTGAGAATATCTTTGAAAACTCAGATTTTGTCTATCTTCCGAATCAGGCAAGCGGAGACAGAAAGATTCTCTCATCTGCCTTGAATATCCCGCCGAGTCAGCAGAACTATGTAACCAATTCCAATGCCGGTGAGGGCTTGATATTCTATGGATCTACCACCGTTCCTTTCAAGGACGACTTCCCAAAGGATACTCAGCTCTATCGAATCATGACCACAAAGCCCGAAGAAATAAAGCAAAACTAAGGAGGAAATTGAATATGACCAAAAGAGAAAACATCATGAACTTTACCCACGAGACCACCGGCAGAAGTGCCCCTGAGACAGTCACATTGTCCCTTGAAGATGTGATGGAGGGAATGACGAAATACTTTGAGCTGATAGGTATGACCATGAATCTTATTGAACTCATAAAGAAAGAGGACGAACTCAAGAAGCATCACAGAGCATATCTTCATGTTCATGATGAACTGGTAAGAGCCGCTGATGCTGTGATGAATGCCATCGGCGAACAGCTTGCTGAAGAAGACACACATTCTGTAGACAGGTATCAAAGGCTTCCCTTCGCCGTAATAGAAGAAGACGATGATGAAGACGACTTGGTGGTAGTCAAGAAGACAGACTCGACACCATGATTGACGACATCATCACTCTGGTAGAGTTTGTATCCACGGTAACAGAAATGCGAATGGAGGATACAAGAGGACTCAAGCGTTACGGAGGCTTTTACCTCTTTATGCGTAACCGCTTGAACGTCTACGAGGATTCCTGCGACAAGGCAGATGAAATCCTCAGCGACCTTGAGAAACTAACCGAGCTTTACGATATTTGTGCGAAGGGAGATGATACATATTCAGATTGATACCATTTACACCGGCGACTGTCTTGATGTGTTGAAAACACTTCCCGAAGAAAGCGTAAACTGCTGCGTTACATCTCCTCCGTATTACGCCTTGCGTGATTACGGTATTGAGGGACAGATTGGCAGAGAGGAAACGCCGAAAGAATATATCTCTCGCTTGACTGATGTTTTTACGGAGGTCAGGCGAGTTTTGCGTTCTGACGGAACACTCTGGCTGAATATTTCCGACACCCATGCCGGAAAGAACAATCAAGGAAGCTCCATCGATCCAAAGAATCCGAAGGGCAGAAACGGTCAGACTGTAGCTCTCAACAACAAGGTTGGGAGCTGCAAGCCCAAAGACATGATAGGTATTCCGTGGATGCTTGCTTTTGCACTTCGTGATTCAGGCCGGTACCCAAGAAACGACATAATCTGGATAAAAAAGAATCCAACGCCAGAAAGTGTCAAAGACCGCTGCGCCAGATGCTATGAGCATAGCTTTCTTTTTTCAAAGTCTCGAAAGTATCACTTCGACTACAAGGCAATATCCGAACCGATTGCACCCGCAACAAGGAAAAGGCTCAAGTGTGCCGTAGGTGAAAACAACAAGTTTGGAAAAGCAATACCCGGTCAGCCTCAGTCACAGCCGATTAACCGTCCTCGTGAGCATGGCTCAATTTCCGACGACGAAATAAATCCGTTGAGAAATAAGCGGGATGTCTGGGTAATCAACACCGTTCCATTCAAGGGCAATCACTACGCAGTATACCCGCCGAAGCTGGTTGAGACCTGTCTTCTTGCCGGGTGCCCGGAGGGCGGAATTGTGCTTGATCCATTCATGGGAAGTGGCACAACCGGCATGGCCGCCAAGCAGATGAACAGGCATTACGTCGGCATTGAGTTAAATCCTGAGTTCACCGAGATGGCATATCGTCGGATTGGAGGTGCAATCTGATGCCTCACGAACAGCTCAAGTCAAAAGACAAGGTTGTTCTGAAAATGACGAAGGGCGGTGCAGTCGAGGAGAATCTTACCGAAGGCACTTCTGAAAAGATAACGAAGCGACTTGAGGATGCACAACTTGTAAAACCAAGTGAGGATGCCACTCTTGTCTCTCCCGTTGAAGAAGAAAAGCTCCGAAAAAGGCATTAGCTTCAGTGGAAAGAGCCGGAGCAGCCGGAACCGACAGAGATTCAAGAAGAAATTCTTTCCGACGACTCCCTTCCTGATGCAACAAGCAAGGTTGAATGCCCTGAGAGAAAGTCGGAAAAGGCTCATGCGCGTCTTGATTCCGCTCGTGAAAAGCTACATACCCGAAAGGTCATAAAGAAAGAACGTGTCTTTGACGAAGAAACAGGCAAAGGCAAATCACGCTTATTCTTTGACGATGAACTCAAGAAATCAAAAGAGGAAAGTAAGCTACAGTTTGAAGTTACCAAACCCATCCGCAAGGTCGACGACACGCTTGTAACCAATATCCATGCAAAATCCACGAGGTTGAACAGGAGAACTCAGCCGTCGAGGCGGCTCACCGCGCGGAAATACTTGCAGAGTCCACCGTTCGGCACTATAGCCATCACCAAGGTTCTTAGTCAAACAAGCCATCTGAGAGAGTTCCAAAGCTTGAGCAAGAGGCTCAGGCTGTGGATACCAAGCTTCACTACGAGAAGACCTGTGAGGAGCATCCTGAGATAAAGTTCGGTCGCAAGGATATAGATATGAACAAGTACTATCAGAAGTCTTCAATCAAGAAAGAGTATGCTGCTGCCCGTAAGTCCGGAACTCAGACAGCCTCAACCGCACCATCCGATACAGGCAAGAAGGTCGGTGAGGTAATCGGAGAGAAGCTGAAAGAGTTCTTTTCTGAAAACAAAAGCGTCTTCATCTGGATTGGAATGGGTTTGGTGGTTCTTATCCTGTTTGCTGCCGGTATAAGCTCTTGTACTGCCATGATTTCATCCGTCGGACAATCTGTTATTACAACTTCGTATCTCAGTGAAGACGAGGATATGCTTAATGCCGAGTCACAGTACAGCATCATGGAAGCAATGTTGCAGGACGAACTCAACAACTTCATGCTCTATTACCCCGGTAATGACGAGTATAACTTCAATCTCGGCGAGATTGAACATGACCCTTATGTCCTCATATCCATTCTTTCCGCATTGCATGAGGGCGAGTTTACACTTTCCAAGATACAAAGAGAGCTGACAATGCTTTTTGAGATGCAGTACACTCTGACAACGGAGGTGACAACAGAGGTTCGTTACAGAATCGAGACACAGGTCGGAAGTTATCTTGCCATCGACCCTTATACGGGGTGCTTTGTACACTCAGTATTACACCTATGAGGCAGAAGTTCTTTATGACTACTACATCATAAACGTAACTCTTGAGAGCATTGACCTGAGTCAGGTTGTGGCGAATGTCTTATCTGAAGACCAGCTTGAATTGTACGAGAGCTATATGTCCGTTCTCGGCAATCGTGAGGACCTGTTCCCTTATTCCGAATATGTAACACAGCAGTAATCAAATACCCATCAGTGAAAGGAGATATTTTATTGAACCCAAAATATATATCAAGGTCTGCTCAGACATTGAGAAGACCGAAGCTAAAATAACAGAGCTTCGGGATCGGCTTTCCACTTTGCAGGATAAGAAGACTGAGCTTGAAAATCTTGAAATAATCAACGCCGTCTGTGAGTCCGTAATGGACAGGAACCAGATATTTGAGCTTCTTGACAGTATCAGGAACGGCAAGCATCCACAGCAGAAGTTTAGTCAAGACACTATGAAATCGGAGGTATCTGAAAATGAATAACAGAAAGCTTTTTCGCCTTTTAGTTGCCCTCGCACACAGCATTCTTCTCGTATGCAGTCTCTCCATAACGGCTTTTGCTATTGAAGACGAAGACAGTGTAGATCTATACGATGAAGATGAAGTCATTCTCTCGGAAGAAATCGCCGAGGAAGCAGACGAAATCGAAACGGTTCTGCCGGGTAGCGTTGTCGAAAGTCTTCACGAAGCCGAAGTAAATATGCCGGTGGAGACCAGCGAGGAGATTAGCGAGATAGAGGAACCTCAGTCGGAGGAAGTTACAGATGACACAGTTGTCGAAGAATCTGTTGAAGAAACCGAGGACGAAAGCAATGCTTATGCCAAAGACATATCCTATGACGAAACTACGAACAAGCAGTTTATAACCATACAGACGAAGAACGGCAACACCTTCTACATCATCATTGACTATGATTCACCAACAAACGAAGACGAGGAACAGTATCAGACATATTTCCTCAACACGGTTGATGAAACCGATTTGTTTGCACTTCTGGATGATGAAACGGTTGAGGAGTTGACCACCTGTACCTGCGACACTCATTGTGAAGTCGGGGCGGCAAACACCGACTGCCCTGTATGCAAAAACAATATGAGCGAATGCAAAGGCACGGTTACGGAGACCGAAGAACCCACCGAAGACGAAGCGAACGAAACCACGGATAACGACGAGGAACCGTATATAAACGAGGACGATGAGCCGGAATTTGCAGAAGATGAGGAAGAACCAGAAGACGAAGATGCCGGATAAAAGAGTACCCTCACGACAATGTGAGGGTACATAATTATAGAAATTCTTTTGTCTTCCCAACCAGATACAGCGGCAGATTCGTGATCCCGCCGTCGGTTCTGTAGTTTCGCTTTGAAAACCGGATGGCGTGTGCGGGTTTATTATCGGTAACATATTTTTTGAAAGACGGTGCGGATTTGTCCTCACCGGCGTTTACTTCCACGGGGATTATCTCCGTGCCGTTCTGGATGACGAAGTCGATCTCACTGTTCTTGTCGGAATAATACCTCGGCTCTACCTCGAACCGCCTTTTAACCTGTTGCAGGACATAGTTTTCGGTGAGTGCACCCTTGAACTGATAGTCGGATTCTAGGAGAATCGCACTGTTGTCGATTCCCGCCATGTGCTTTAGTAACCCCGTATCGAAGACAAAAAGCTTGAACTGGTCTAATTTATCAAACGCCGACAGCGGATGTTCCATTTTCGAGACGTTATAAACCCGGTTGAGCATTCCCGCCGAGACAAGCCACTCAATAACTTCCTCAAAATCCTTTGCCCTTCCGCCTTCACGGACTGCACCGTACATAAACTTCTCGTTCGGTTTGGCGAGTTGGGTCACAATGCTCCTGAAAACCATCAGAATCCGTCCACTGTTGACCTTGCCATTATGCTTCGAGAAGTCGTTTTCGTACACCTCGACAAGCTCCCTTTGAATCTGGCTTATCTTCGCCGGGTCTTTGTAATTAATCCAGGAGTCAACACACTCCGGCATCCCATCGATTATGAGGTAGTTGTTGTAGGCTTCCAAGAGTCGGTTGTGGAAGATCTCCTCAATCTGCGTACCAGCTCTGATACTATCGTAATAAGAGAACAGTGACGGGTCAACCGCTTCCAAGAACTCATCGAACTTGAGCGGATATATGTCGAGTAGGTTCACCATCCCGACGGGATAGGACTTCGGCTGAGCAAGAAGCGTGCCAAGAAGGCTTCCTGCCGCAATCACATGGTACTCGTTCGCCTTTTCCTTGAAGTATTTGAGGCTGTTTAAAGCTTCCGGACACTCCTGAATCTCGTCAAAGATAATAAGCGTTTTCTCCGGGAGAATCTTCTCTCCGGCAATCAGCGAAAGGAGCTCGATAATCCGGGTTGGATTCTTGTTCACCTCAAAAATTGATTTCAGTTCGTCTTCCTCGTCGAAGTTGAAATAGACGTAGCTGTCGTAATAATTCTGCCCGAACTCTTTCGTGAGCCAAGTTTTTCCGACCTGCCGGGCACCTTTCAGAACAAGCGGCTTGCGGGTTTCGCTTGTTTTCCAGTTTATCAGGTCTTTAATTGCATTTCGTTTCAAAAAATCACCGCCTCGTAAGCTCTGAGAATAGTATAACACTTTTTCTCAGATTTTACAAGGCAGAAACTACATTTTTTCTGAGTTTTTGAGGGACAAAAACACATTTTTTCTAAGGAGGTATGTATACAAACATGATTTTAGTCATTGCAGAAAAGCCCAGTGTGGCGCAATCCATTGCTAAAGTTATCGGCGCAACTACTCGTCGGGACGGCTACATGGAGGGCAACAATTACATTGTTTCATGGTGTGTCGGTCATCTTGTAGGGCTTGCGGATGCAAGCTCCTACGATGAACACTATACCAAGTGGAGATATTCAGATTTACCAATCGTACCGGCGGAATGGCTTTTTGAAGTTCCAAAGGACAAGGAGAAGCAGTTTGAGGTTCTTAAAAATCTCATGAATGATAGTTCGAGTCACAGAGCTTGTCTGCGCTACCGATGCCGGACGTGAGGGTGAGCTTATATTACGACTTGTCTACAACAAAGTCGGATGCAAAAAGCCATTCAAAAGACTATGGATCAGTTCTCTTGAAGACTCAGCTATCCGAGAGGGCTTCAATCACCTTCGTGACAGTAAGGATTTCGACAGGCTCTATGAGGCAGCACTTGCACGTTCAAAGGCTGACTGGATTGTCGGAATAAACGGCACCAGACTTTTCACCACTCTTTACAACAAAAAGCTGATAATCGGGAGAGTCCAGACTCCGACACTTGCTATGCTGGTAGAACGGGAAGGCAAGATTAACGGCTTCCACAAGGAGAAGTATTTCAATATCCATATAGACAAAGACGGTCTGACGGCTGACCTTGAGAAGATTAAAACCGAAGAAGAAGCAAAAACCATAGCGGCAACTTGTGATAAAAAGCAAGCCGTCGTTTCTTCTGTTCACAAGGAAACAAAGTCGGTAAGTCCCTCGAAGCTCTACGATTTGACTACTCTACAGCGTGAAACCAATCGGTATTTCGGCTTTACAGCACAGCAGACTCTCGAACTCGTGCAGACACTCTATAAGAAGAAGTTATTGACCTATCCGAGAACGGACAGTCAGTTTATAACCGAAGATATGGAGGATACGGTACGTCAGGCCATCTCTATCGTTTGCCGGAAAATGCCGGATTTCGTCGAAAAGGAGCATGAGCTGGATATTGCCCGTATAACCAATAACTCAAAAGTAACTGATCATCACGCTATTATCCCTACGGCACAACTTGAAAAGCAGGACATCTCTGCACTTCCCGCATCTGTGCAGAAGATTTTGTCGTTGGTCAGTATGCGACTTTTAGCTGCAACCGGCGAGAAGCATATCTATGACGAAACTAAGATAACTGTTACCTGTGAAGGCTATGAGTTCAGGACAAAGGGCAAGACTGTCACTCAAGATGGTTGGAAAGGAATTGAGCAGCGTTTCAAAGCTGCTTTCGGAAATAAGGACAAGGGGGAAACTGAAAGAGTGCTTCCTGATGTCTGCGAAGATGACGTTTTGGATTCTGTAGAAGCAAACGTTACTGAGCATTTCACAACACCTCCGAAGCCGTTTACTGAAGACACCTTGCTTTCTGCTATGGAGACAGCCGGAAATGGAGAATTTGATGATGAGACTGAGAAAAAGGGTCTCGGCACTCCGGCGACCCGTGCCGGGATCATCGAAAAGCTGGTCAAGGGTGGGTTTATAGAGCGCAATGGTAAGTCTTTAGCACCTACAAAGGACGGCAACAACCTTGTCTGCGTCCTACCTGAGCAGATTACTTCTCCGTCTATGACCGCTGAGTGGGAGAATACCCTTATGCAGATTGAACGTAGTCAGGCTGATGCCGGTGAGTTTCTTGACGGCATTATCAAGATGACCGAATCACTGGTAAAGGCGTATCCATTTTTATCTGAGGCTGAGACATCCCACTTTGATACGGATAAGGAAGTCATCGGCAAATGTCCACGTTACGGGTCACCGGTCTATGTCGGCAAGGGCAATTTCTATTGTTCAAGCAAGGAATGCTCCTTCTGCTTGTGGGAGGACAACAAGTTCTTCTCATCGAAGAAAAAGAAGCTCACAAAGAAGATTGTCAAGGAACTGCTTGAAAAAGGACAGTGCTATGTGACAGGGCTTTACACGCCAAAGAGACCACAGCTTTATGATGCAATAGTCAAGCTGGATGACACCGGCGGCAAGTATGTGAGCTTCAAGATGGAGTTCACTAAGTAAGGAGGTTTGAAATGGCAGAAAACAAAAACGCCCAGCAAGTCAAGGAAATCACCGACAAGTTGGAACAATGAATAAAGGATCTTTTTGAATCTGAACGGTTCAAGGAGTATCTCCAAACGATGTCGAAGTTCTATAATTACTCGGTCAACAACACGCTTCTCATATCAATGCAGAAGCCGGATGCAACGTTGGTTGCCGGTTACACCTCGTGGCAGCGAAACTTTGACCGACACGTTATGAAAGGCGAGAAAGGTATAAAGCTTCTTGCTCCTGCACCGTACAAGGATATGGTTGAGCAAGAAAAGCTTGATCCCAAACCCCAGAAGCCTATTATGGATGCAGACGGCAAGCCTGTCATGGAGACGGTTGAGGTTGTGCGACAGGCGTTCAAGGTAGTCGGCGTGTTCGAGGTCTCACAGATAGACGGAAAAGAGCTTCCCGACATCATGGTAGATAAGTTGACCGGCGATGTAGAACACTATGATGACCTTTTCGGAGTTCTCAAGGAAATATCTCCCGTGCCGGTAGAGTTCGAGAAAATCGAGAGTGGCGCACACGGATACTACAACACCGTTGAAAAAAGAATAGCTATCGACGAGGGAATGAGTGAGATGCAGAACATCAAGACGCTGATTCACGAAATAGCCCACGCAAAGCTGCACGCTATTGAACCCGGCGAAAAGATTGCTCCCGAAGACAGAAAGCACAGACGAACAAAGGAAGTCGAGACGGAGTCTGTAGCATACACGGTATGCCAGCACTACGGTCTTGAAACCTCAGATTATTATTTCGGATATATCGCCGGTTGGTCTTCGGACAAGGATACAAAGAAGCTGAAAGGTTCTCTTGAGACTATCCGCAACACTGCCTCTGATATGATTGAGAGCATAGATGAAAAGCTCAAGCTACTTGTGGCAGAAAAAGAACAGTCAACGGAGAAAGACCTTTTGCCCATCTATACACAAACGGGCTCTTACGCTCATGAACATGGAGAACTGGATCAATACCGTCAGTCAAAGAACGAGAACATAGCTTGTAAGGAAGCAATCGAGAAAGCTATTTCGGATAATTTCGACGGGATGCACTTAAGCCCTGATGCGGTTAAGCCGGTTATAGAGAGCTTCGGCGAAGAACGAGTTGCGTTCGTGCTTGCCTCAACTATTCAGGTGAAAGACTGGGATGGACGGCTCTCGCAATCAAATAAGGATTGGGCGGCATCCGTTCCGACATTGGCAGAAATAAACCCAGAAACGACATAAGAAACCGAATGGGCTGTACAGAGCCACACTGCGGTTCTGGATGGGTTTGTGGATATGGTCAGAAGTGAGCTGGAGAACAGTCGTGAAGTGGAAGTAGAATCAGTCGTCAATGATGTTGAGATAGCTTTTCATCTGAATAAGGAAGATAGGTATTTTGCAATTCAGACGTCGTCAGAAGGATATGATTACACCTTCTACGATAACTCCTTCAAAGTAATTAACGGAGGTGTATTAGATAGCCCTGACATTTCCGCCGAGAAAGCGATTGAAGAAATATTTTCAGGAGTAGGAATATCTACATTGCCTGAAGACCGCACGATTGTGGACTACGAAGGTCTGATGGACAAAGTTTACTTGGCAGAGCAGCAGATTGAAGTCACACCGTCAGTTTCTGACCGCACAGAACCCGTTGCATTCATGAATGGCAAGAGCATGGCTGACATTGAAGAAGCTGTTTTGAAGTATGCACAAGCTGAGATTGATGAAATTGGTTTGCATGATGATGTTCAGCTACACGGAGCAAGGGTTTACGGAAGCCGAACCCGTGAAGGACTATACTCAAATACATTAGACTTAGACGTGGTTATCTCATATTCAGGGAACATAAGCGAGGATGCTTTCTACAATCTGCTTCATGAAGAAGATTTGTCAGTCGCCGATGTTCCAATAGATATGAACCCAATCTCAACGGAGAAAACAGGCTCACTTGAAGATTACCTCGAAAAATGCGGAGAAGTATCTCGATGAGAAAGAAGCAGAGCAACAAGAACGCTTAACTGTAGTTGAAACCCCTGATGCTTTTGAATCGCCATACGCCATCTATGACAACAAGCTGGATGAATACTACTATGATAACAGTGGTTGGATGCCGACTTTTGATTCTATGGAAGAAGCAAAGGCAGCATTGAATGAAATCAATCAGAAGAATGTCGAGGTTGCAAAGGAAGTAAAGCCAAAGGAACGAACTACAAAGCCAAAAGTACCTGATTCATACAAACTGATTAAAAATGCGGCTATGGATGTTCTCAAGGGAGAAATCTCCCGAAATAATGATGGTATGCTTTCCACTTACCGTGTACCAGATCAATCGCTCAGAATAATGGGACAGCACAAAGTCAGAATTGAGGGTGATACGGTTACTCAGAACGGAGAACCTGTGCTTGCCATTCACCGCCGTTATTCCGCAAAGAAGACAAAAGGCTGCTACCGTGAACTGACGCCTACCCTTGAATACATTAAGAAAGAGCAGAAGCAGGAGAAGCCATCCATCCGTGAACAACTAAAACAGCAAGCAAGTCTCAACCAGAAAAGAAAACTTCGGCAAAATCCAAAGGAAAGGATATGGAACTATGATTTTTACTGTAGAGGAAACCAATTTCATGAGCTATTTTGATACATCTAGTCGTGAGGCACTTATCTCAGATATGCAAACAACGGTTCTCAGTGACATGGATAATGAAACGGCGGAGATGCTGTGCCGTATGGTGAAGCGTCTTGAAAAGATGACAGATGAGGAGTTCGATGCGTTATATATCACACCGGACTTCTTGATTGATGACTGAGAAAGGAGGCTTTATGCCTGAACCTGAAAGAGTTTTTGAAGCCTTTGTAACCAATCTTGACGAGTACAATAATAATGAGCTTGTAGGAGAATACGTTAAGTTTCCGACGACTCAGGAGGAACTCAGCAGAATCTGTGAGAGCATTGGTGTTGACACAACAGATGAACATGGTCAGCCATATAAAGAACTTTTCATTACAGATTATGATTGCCCGGCATACTATGTCAAAAGAGTACTCGGTGAGTATGAGAGTCTTGACAAGTTCAACCACCTTGCTGCGCTCATTGAAGATTTGCCCAAGTATGACCAAGACAAGCTTTCTGCTATCGTAGCAGGAGGATGCGACAAGGTCAACAATATAGACGACCTTATAAATCTGACGCTTAATCTTGATTGCTATGACTTCGTTCCTGATGCTACAGATGACTACTCTCTGGGTTACTACTACGTTCATGAGATCGGTATCTATTCCAATGCCACAAGATAACTGGGAATGCTATCAAACTACATAGACTATGAATCTCTTGGGCATGACGTTGCATTCGATCAGGACGATCATTTCACAGACAAGGGTTATGTCTGCGATAATTGGGACAAGTGGGAAATTCAGTTTGACGGAACACTTGAGGATATTTCGGATAAGTATCGCATTACCGGTGGCAAAGAAGAAAAGAAACAGGAAACGACCCTTACAGCAGTTGTTGTAGAGCCTGAGAAGAAGCCGGAAATCAAGGAAATCGGCTCAAGTCTTGAAGTTTACAAGCATTAGTAGGCGGATATATTCAGGCGGTTTATCCATATGATGACCCCGTGGCTATAGTCTGCAACGAAGAATCGAAGCTTTCAGGATTGCCTCTTAACCGTGCCTTGCGTGATGAAAACGGCGAAATCTATGACATATTAGCCGGAACCTTTGCTGTTGTCGGCTTGACCGATGACAGCTTCGGGTCACTCGACAGCAGTCTTGTAGAAAAGTATTCAAAGCTATTTGAACAGCCGGAACAGTTTGCTATGCTTGGAGACAAAATTGTCGCAATCCCGATGATTTCCGAGGAACAGCAAAAGCAAGAAGCAAAAGAAGTTACAGTCGATACCGACGACATTTCCGTTGCCGGTTACTATGCGATGTGGCATCCTATTGACCAAAGAGAGGTTGACGGACACACCTTCTTTTTGATGGAGCATAACGACTTTGGAAACGAAAAGCCTTGCGTTATCATCGACGAAGAAGACAAGCTGTCGCTCGCCGATGTTTATGACGGCTTTGATGAACATACCGTCAGCCTTCTTGAACTTGAGGTTATGCCTGTTGACGGGATGCCTGATGAGACTATTTCCGTAGATGATATGAAAGAATATGGCTATTCATGGGGTGGTATGCTGCCAATGCGAGAGGAAGCTGCATCAGAGGCTGGCAAAGAAAACACCATCTATTGCCTATACGGGGATAATACTGAGAGTCGTGTTACAGACACGAGCGAAATCAAGGAACACGCTGCCAAGGGAGGTATCTTCGGCATTGAAAAGACAGATTGGATGGCTGTTCTTGAAAAAGAAAACCATCTTAAAAATGCAGAGGTGTCTCTTGAGGACGATTACGGCATGATAGATGGCATCATAAACAACGGGAAGAAAGATGAGAAGCCTGAGGAAAAAGCTGGTAAATCATCAATCATGGACAGACTCAAGTCTGTAAAGTCTGATATTCCAAAGGAAAAGGCTATGCCTCAGAAAGAACGAAAGCCGGAGAAACATATGAGCAAGAGCGAAAAATGGAATCTCAAATGGAGCTTTTACCTAGACGGTGACGGACGACGCAAGCACAATGAGACTTGTCGCCGTTGCGCTCGTAACTGCAAACAAAACTTCCGAACAATCCTCATAGACTGTCCGCATTATGTCTCGCTACGTTCTGAAGATGAGATTTACTGTCGGAATAAAGGTCGAAAATGACGATTTTTTGCCCCTCAGAGCCACGGGACGAGATATTATATAGCTGTCACAAAGACGCATCGTGCGAAATATCGCAATTTTCGAGTGGTTTTGAATAACAGCAAGAGAGCCTCAGTCGATGCCCGGTTTGGGTGTCGGCTGGGGCTTTTTATATTTGAACTGGTATTTCATTTGTAATCTGTGGTAATCCGTTGTCGGAAAGACGGCAGCGGAAGCCTTTAACAATCAGCCCCCGTACAATACATTCACTTAGTTGCCTTGCAACCTCGGTATCTTGAATAAGCTTAATTTCCTTGACATAAGGATTTAGCGAGACTATAAGAAAATAGCCTTTATATCCTTCATCAATTAGTTCGGCTATCTTTTCTAACTGAATTAATGTGCGTTCAGAATACACCGTAGGGAATGCTGCGATTTCACTTGTAGATATAACGCTCTTGACTTCTATTAAAGTTTTAGAACTCGGAATGAAAAAATCTGCTTTGTAGCCATTAACATCAGTTTCTGCTCGATAATCCTTTCGCTTGCCTAAAAAAGAAAATTTTCTTTTCAAAAAGCCTTCGCCGACTGCTTTATTCGCCCAAGAACTGTTCAGAATTATGTAACTCCGCTTATACTTCACACCGACAACAGAATACTTCGTTCTTCCTTTCGCTCCTTTATTTTTCAGCAAAAGGACCCTTTTGCCTCGCAAATCAATAAAATTATCTAGGCGACAGGACGACGCAATATAACAGACTTCCTCTATACCATCAATCTTTACAGTACAGAGGAATCTGTTTTTGCTTTCACTAATGAATTGTCCGGCTTTTAACTCAGATGAATAAACAGAAGAGTTACTCATTGAGCCGCTTTATTCCTTCTACAATTTCATCCAGTTCATCAATAGAGATAAAATAGCCTTGCGCTCTTTCCACTTCAGCACCGTTCTTGTAAATCATGTCGCCGTGATTTTGCAAATATTGTGCGCCTCCTTCTTCTAAAATCATTCGCGAAGAGGTAGCATCATTTACGCGCAAGGCGAGTCTGCCACCAAACTGTGATTTGATGTTGGACGGAACAAGGGTGGCTGCAGGACGTTGTGTGCATAGTACCAAATGAATACCTCTTTTACGACCGATTTGTGCAATTCGCTTTACCGGCGTAAAGAAAGCCTCTTTATCTTTCTTAGTTTCGAGTTGATCTGCTAAGTCAGCGAATTCGTCTATGACGACTACCATAGGGGCAATCTTTGGTGTGCATTTTTGATTATACTGTGATATATTCGCAACTCTTGCGCTTGTTAATATCTTTTCACGACGCTCGAATTCCGTAAATACCACGCTCTTGATGATTTCTGTCGCTTCTTCGGCATCAGAAATTACCTTGCCGCCAACCAAATGGGGAATTCCTTCGAAACGAATAAAGTCTTCCAAGCCTGAGGAGGATAAAACTATCTGTAGGTCATTTGCAGTAGGGTGTGTTTTAAGCAAAGCTGCAAGCATAGTAAACAAGAATACAGTTTTGCCTGATCCAGTGCTACCGCCGACAAGAAGGTGAGGCAATTCAGAAAGATCTTTGATAATGTCCTTGCCCTCAGGAGTTCTTCCAAGCGGGAAGTACAATTTTTCAGGAGAATCAACTGATGGGAGCTTTTCAATAACCTCTGAAAATGGAACCATTTCGCGCTTTGACCTTGGCACATCTAAAATTAGTTTGTCGGAGTTTGGAATTTGTTGGATTAACGCACCAGAACGCTTCATTTCTCTTGAAATATCTTCAAGATTGCTATTAAGCGCAGATAAGGCTTGTCCACGAGCGAGTTTGAAGTATATTCTGATAACACTCGGTCCTACAACTGCTTCACTCGCGGAGCAGCATTCTCTAAGTTGGATATGGTAATCACGACACGATTTTTTAAAGTCAGACACTAATTGCTCAATTTCTTCAAGAGAAACGTGTTCTGCAGGAGAAGATTCATCACTAGTTGATGTGGCTGTGTCTGCACTTCCAGTTTCGTCTTGCTTAACATCTCCCTCAATGGTTTCTTCTGTAGAAGTAAAAAGCTCAACCTGTGCTTGAGGCGTATCGAACTCATTATCAGAGTTGTCAATCATGTCTTCTTCTTGCTCGATTTCTTCTGCCACTCTAATTTCGGTATCGTCGTAATCAACGGATGTCCAAGCAGGAACAATGCTTTCACAGTTGCCCAATACCTGTTCCTGAATTTCCTTGGATGTCAGTTCGACAAAACGAATATGGCAATCATCAAGCTTTGGATTTACACAATCAATCGGTTTTTGTGCTACAGTTTCACTTAGCTTAACATGGACAAGTATACCTGATATATCGATTTTAATAGTTCTGTTTTCAGATGGAGCAAAGGCTTTCTTGAATATTTTATACCATTCCTTTTGCCATACACGATCGTGTATATTGCGGAAACATTCAGAAACAATCTGATATTTCAGTATCTCGCGCCTCGCAGAGACAAACATATTTAAAGAATCGGTTTCGACAAGTTCAAAGATTTCCTTAAGCATTCTAACAACGGCTGCTACCTGCTCGGCTGCGTGTCCGTTAATATATTTGTCTCCTGTCTTTTCATCAACTGTAATTGTTGCATCAGGGGATTCGTCCCTTGTCTTGACCTCAATAGGCTGAACATGAAGAATCTGTTCCTCTTCATCATAATACAAGCCAATTAAGTCTGCCCTATCGTTGGGATAATGGCTATCATTAAGCCACTGACGAGCATCAGGTGTATCGAGAGAGGCTACAAGAGAGTTCTTATGCAGTTTAGAGTACCATGTGGCTACAAATACAGTGCCAATAAACCCTTTTTTACGATTATCGATGGTTTGTGCGTCAGTGCCGTAGCGAGGAATGCTCATCAGTCCTTCAGACGAAATATGTCCAAACTGAGAAAGAATATCAATAAGAGTTTCCTTTTTCGGATGAAGGTTGTATTGTCTCAGCAAGGATTGATATTGACTAATTATACGCGAGTCGCGAGAACTCCAAATACTAACCATTCTTTTTCCGTATTGCTTTCCGCCAATAGGAATTGTGTCAATCGGTAGGTAATTGTTTGTTGTTCGATCGGCAGCAATTAACCATTGTGTATCACCGTCACGAATGGTTGACAGCACAGCACTAATATCAGTCTCTGGATTGTATGTTGGGCGAGGACTCATGTCGTTAGAGACAACATCGGCGAAACGAAGCATTTTGTGATAGTTTCCAATTATTCCAGATTCCATATTGGAAGATGGAAAGATTTCGCCACGTTGAGTTATTTCATCAAAGCCATAATCATAAGTAACAACTAAAGGACTGATATATAAGTTCTTTGATGTAGGACCATACTCGATCGAATAAGAGGACTGATCGAAATAGAAGGCAAGGTGAACAGGTCGCTTTTCTAAAGCGTATTTAACCTCTGTAGATGAAGCAAGATTCTGAATGCTGATTGAAATCTTATCGGATTTGATATATTCACTAACCTCATAATCGGAAACCATGTAGTCTAATCTTGATAACTCACTGTTTCCATTTTGTGACCGTGTCAGGTATGCGTCGTAGACAATTCGACTACATATTCCTTTTTCAATGCTTTCCTTGAATGCCTTGAGAATGCTTGACATATCAGGGGCATCAACAGTACAGATGCGTACTTCTTTGCTAGTGTATGGCGCAAACGCCACCCAACGTGAAAGAATTTCTGGAATAGATTCAGTACCGTCATATCCTAAATATCTGTTTGTTTTGTTTTCATATGAAGGAAGCATCTCAATGCTTCCAGAACAAGGAAGCGCAACACTAACGCTATTGGTTATAGACTTATCCACAACGATGAAGTTGAGTATTTGTGGAAGATTGGAAATTGCTTCTTTTAATTCCTTTTCATCTTCTTCGCTCATTAGATTTCTATGGGTTTTAAGTTCTTTAAAAACTTCATAATAGCGCCACAGGAACATAGGATGCGTTGGAAGCAGCATACCCTTCCATTCTGTAGGGGTTTTCACATACAAAACGTCTAAAAGTAGGAGAGACCTTGCGATGAACACAGTCACTTTAGGACTGATTTGATGCATGGTGATTTCATCTCTACAGTATACTCTAAGTAAATCCGTCCATGCGTTCATGTAATCCTCTAAAGCAGTTCCGAGTTTTTCATCTATACCAAAAGACAATATAGGGTGGTACATTATCAAATCGATATTACTTACTAAGTAATTTCTTGCTTTAGACAGTTTTTCGATGATAGGAGTAAAAGTCTCTATATCCTCTAGTTTTTCTGCCGTAAATTGTTCATCAAATCTGTGAATAAGCCCAAAAAGAGATGAACCGTCGAAACTAGTCTTAGAATCAATTTCTGTTGGAATAAATGGATCAAACGACTCATAATCAGAAGACATAGCATCACGAAGAACACTTTCTTCAGTAACCATTATGCCTCCCCAAGTTACCTCATTGCAAGCGGTCCCTATGATTCGCCTAAACTGAGGATTGTGGTTATTCAGAACAATCGGTCGATTTTCGAATACTCCTCCAATAGTTGGGAAGGTATCCTTGTTTTCTTTGCTGCTCTCATCATATCTTTTTTTGAGTTCATCAAAGAAATCGTGCAGTGTTTCCAGACCCTCTTCTGTAGGGTTGACAATGACATCTGAAATTAGCTTGTCGATTTCTTTAGTTTTTAACGGCGATATAGTAGTTGATTCTTTGTCATTGTTGTTGGACTTATTCTGCTCATTTGTGATTTTCTTTTTCTTAGATTTAGGATTGATTAATTGCTGAACAATATCATAGGATAACAACTTCAGTGTATCTTTTCTACCATACTTAAAATACTCCTGCAGATGCCGATACGCAGTTTGCAATTCGACATTATTTTCATTGTTGCTGCGAGTCAATGAACTGCTAATTTTCTTTCTTGATTCATCGCTCAACTGTCCGATTATGATAATAAGGTCTCTATTACGCGACAGTCTTTCTTCTGGGTTAATGTTAGTGTTTAGGATGCGATAATCACAAAGTAAGCCCAAATGCCACATATTCATAGGAATCGCAGCATTTTCATCAGGGCGCTGACATACTGCTTCTATAAACTCATAAAGAATATCAAAGGAATAGTACGATGATGTTTCCTTAAGTGCACTCCAAAACTCTGTACAGGGTGCATTTTGAGCTTCAGAGATGCGTTCCTCAACAAGTTGGAGTGATAGGTCTCTTGTCGTAACCTCATCAAACTCAGCAAGTGAGTGCAGTTTGTCGCTGTCGCTTTTAACAAAGACAACAATTTTTCCGGTGAGAGAAGGATCACTGCGCCATTTTACGGCATCTTCAATCATGTGAGACACTGCGAGCAAAGATGTTTCATATGACGTGGAAAAACTATAGCCGACAATCGAAGCATAGTATTTGGTCTTTTTATTTTGAGAGAGTGTTTCAACGGCGGCAACAGGGTCTATATCAGTAATTCCACGAACAATCACGCCTATCTTGGCGCTTTCTAGTTTTGCACTCAAGGCATCGACAAGTATTTCCTGCTTAGTTTTCATTTAGAAACGCCTCCCAGTCTAATTTGTAATATACCATCAGCCATAATATCAGCGAAGTTAATGGCTTCAAGTGTTTCTGAAAAATGAGCAAAGTTATTACGAAGAGAGTCTGCATCCGCAGAGATAATGCTACCAGTGACATGAATTCTTTCCATGTCGATTTCATCACCTCCAATAACAATTCCGAATCTATTCCACAGTCTATCCTTCAGTTCGGTGGCAACGAGTGATTCATTTGGCTCAACACAGGAACGCATAATCATTTCAAGCATATCCTGAGAAATAACGAAGCGCTTGTTTACATGAAAATTGGTTGGCGGATAAAGCAGACCAGCGTGTGTACCAAGTTGTCGAAGGTACACAACAGGATGAGAGGATGCTTCTAGTGCAAGCATATCGTATATCGTTGCTCCAAAAACGAGAAGCGCATCTTCTTCCGGAAGTTCTTTTGCGTCTGCTTTTGCTAAATCCCACATTCTGGACAGATCGACTTTTCCAACCTTCGTTTTACCTTTTTTATCTAGCATCGGTGCGTCTATCTCTAATAGGTCAGCCTTTGTCATGCCTTCTTCCTTCAGGCACTGTGCATATCCCCACGAGTAAAATCTCGAAATAGCTCTGTGAATTTGAGTGTAGGACATAACGGAAGCTTGCGCAACACTGCTAGAAGCTTCGTCAGAAAAGTCAAGGAGGAACGGTCGCTTTTTTCCTTCACAATAGAATGACTCCAAGGATGCTAAATATCTGATGAGTACATAAATGCAGAAGAAATTGAATATGCGTAGTTGCGTGAGTTGATTAGGATGATTGCATAAATGCTTGTACAAGCATTTACCAGCATCAGCAATGCCTGTCGTGAAATCGTTAAACTCGTCGTTGGGAGAAGTAAATATCTCAATTTCATCAAGATGATCCGAGGCAATAGCTTTTGTGTTGGCTTCAGCAACAGGCAAAAAGAGGATACTAATTGGATCATTCTCACTGTCCAATATATCCTTTATATGCTTGCGAAGCTCAGGACAGCATTTGTTGATTAAGCTTCCAACAAATTCGCCGGCATCCTCATACATTACGTAATTGGTAATGAAATATTTAGATCCAGCAGTATACGAAACCAAATCACCATTAACACTATAGAACACGCCATTGTCCGCATCAAGCAATTTTTGCAAAAGATTTCTAAAAGAAGTCAAATCATCATCTTGAATTCCTTCATCGAGCGCATCGCTTTCACGCAAAAATTCTTTGACACTATCAAGGGTATTGCTTTTGGGAACCTCTCCCTTTGAACCGGTTACGTAGGAAAGTCGTTTTATATTTTGTGTATCAACGCTTTCGCCATAGATAATGCGAGAGGCACCACTGTATATATGAACAGGCTTAACGGCTGAACCGTTAGGACCAAAGCCTACAAATCGCTTGTCTACTTGCTTTCTTATTTCTTTCAAATAAATGGTTTCCATGATGTTCCTCCTCAGTTGTGGCTTTTCCTTACAGTGATACTAGAATAGCATTTACTTTCTCGGTCAATCGTAACAGTAACTTCCTTCTTTCCTTGAACGTCAAACAAGGAAAGCGTCACATCTTCCTCAGTTTCTAAGGCCTTCTCACTTTGGAGTTGCTCTACGAAGCGCCAAACCTTCTTCACTGTATCGGATTCCATGAGCAATACCGGAACGCCTCTTTCCGCCTCAAGCAGAAAGTTGTACATATCAAAATCTATTTTTAAAAAGATCTCTGGTGCGTCTTTTTTCTCAAGACGCACATAATTTTCCACCATTTTAATGCCATTTTCCATTACAGAATTTAGTCTAGGGTGTCCAATTCTAAAATCGGAGCGCTTCATTTTTCCGGTAGAAATAAGTATCTTGCGGGGAGCATTGTTATATCGGTGGCTCATCCATATTTCCAGTTCGGAATTTGTGGAGGAAGTACCGAAAAATGCATTCAGCTTTTGAATAAGATCTTTTATGATAGACTTATCCTCCATGCCCAAGAAATGTTGAAATTTAATAACGGCATCATCGCTGATATCTAACAATACATTTCCATGGGAGTTGAAGAAATAGAATTGTCTTTTGCGTAACGCAAACAGTTCAGTGTTGTTTAGATTCAACGCTTCAGGAGAGACGTTGTAGTCTGGTATCCACGACTCTACTTCCAATGTGTTCATGAGAATTTTTTCATCCCAAACAGGATGAGAGACCTTTGAAGGATCAAAAGCACCTCTGACTGCACCGAATAAACGACCGTCGCCTTGATAGATTAGGTTACACAAATCGTACTCATCTTGGCCGGAGGTTGTGGTAAGTGTTGCACAATTCCTATTGCCAAAAATTAAAAATGAAACAAATGATTGCAATTCGCGCAATGTGGCGTGATAGCCCTGTAGAGCAACTTGGGTTAAAATAACATTGAGTCTCTCCTGGAACAAATCATTTTGAATTAGCTGCGCATTCTTGATAGCAGGGCATAGTTCTTTGAATTGACAAGTCTCGCATTGCACGAAATGCTCTGCTTTCGTCATATTAAGTATAACACTTTTGACTACAGATGGTTCGAGAGTTTCCCGTTTGCTCAGATCGAAGACTGATACCTTGTCATTTTCAATCTGTTCATCATGAAAGACTATCGCGCTAATCATCTGTTCCTTTGCATCAACGATAGGAGAAAATGATGGAAATTCCTGCGCTAACGCAAGCAAAACAGCTGCATTAATTGCGATTACGAATGGATGTGACGTTTCTCTAGCAGATAACCATTTCTCGTAAATAGCTTTGTTTGTCATTGTACTTGCATCCAGTTCAATGATAGGATTAACTTTGAGAGTACTTAACTGCTCTTGGAGAATCCGAATTATGTGTGTTTTGCCATCGCCGGGATTTCCAGTAAGAACCACATCTTTTCCTGCATTTACGGCTTCAACAATTGACGAATCCAAATCTGTAGCAACGTGAACCTTCGATAAAAAGCCATAGTCCATAAAGTCGGCGTATCCGCTACTACCACGGTAAAAATCGCGTATTGAATCGAGTCCAGCTTTACTATGCTGTATTTGCTCCATCTTTTCAGGCTCCTTTAGCTTTTCAAATTTCCATTCTGATGCCTTTTTTAAATCAGTACTTACCAAAAAATGTTTCTTATCAAAGCACCGGATTCGCTCAAAAATAGGAGTGTAATTCAAGCGACTTGCGACCCAACGATTTAACCAGAAATCAACAATCTTTTGAGTCTCACTTTGGCAATCATTCGTGTTGAAGTAATAGCTTGGCGACTCATCGATTCCAAGTAAATAATCCCTGGTGTTACTTGCTAATTCGGCACCATACACAATTCTAGACATTGCGTGTTTGGAGAATTCTTTCGTATCATTTTCGTCTGATTCGAGAAGTTCCCTTATTGCCATGGTCATCAATCGCATTTTTGGACTTGCGCCTTCTCCGAATACATGATTGATCCTAGAGAAACCATCACTCGTTGCTTCCGTGAGACACATGGTAGTGGCTTTGCTTATATGAAGCGTACCAAAGCCAACGGTTTTCCCCAGTTTTTCCCATTTAACATCGTGAGTGGAATTGAAAAGGCTTCCAGGGATTTTTAAGCGGTTGTATTGACTTGAGCCTACATAGTACAATGATGTTGTGCCTATATAAACAAGGTCTGCCGGTCTATAAACATCTTCTCCCTTTAGTCGACTGGCAATTTCGCTTTTTTTGCCAGAATAACGATCTCGGTAATCACTAATGACCTGTGGCGAAGTAGCAAGCAGAGCCACAAGCTTTCCTCCAAGAATCTCGTTATATGGAGGAATAGCACCACAGACGTTGAGTTCCATCATACTTGAACCTATATGCTTAGTTTTTTGAGCAATGAGAGACGTTCTAATGTGAGATTTACCATTATCGCTATCACAAAACGTTTTCCAAAGATCTTCAAACTTATCATTGCTAATAAGATCAGTTAAAGCTTTTTTTGCTCCAAGTAATTTTCCAAGCTGGTCAGCTCTTTTTCTGCGATAGAGTGCTTGCTCAATTTCTTTTGAAATGCTACCTAACTCACTTTTTTCTTCTGACATAGCTTCAGCATTTCCACTCTGATATGCCTTAAGTAGTTCTTGACGCTCTTCCTCTGCAGTCAAAGCAATGTATTGTAATTTACGAATAACATCTTCAGAAGGATTATCGATGTCCGCAGAAGCGCATAGGTCAAAATAATCAATTCCCTGAATACCGTCATCCAAATATTCCAGGAGCTTTTTGAATGCATTTCGAGTTGTAGTATGATTTCCTTCAGCCTTAAGCTTGTCTATAAACGATGGAGCATTCCAGCCAATATAATCATCTCGACAGGTTATTTGGACCGCAGTATTTTCTAACGACGCAATTCCCATAACAGCGTGGTTTGGATGTGCAGCATCTCGGATGAGATACTGCATTGTTCTGCCGGGAGTTGTTTCTGCAGGTGTTGACCAAGTGAGCCTAAAATACCTCCAAATATCAGAAAGCTTTTGCCCTGTATATTCGTCACGCTCATTCTCTTGGACTAGCTGAAGATATGGTTTAATCGCATCTCCTATTTTTATCTCGTTATTAGAAATTGCACGAAGTCGAGCATACAGTTCTTCTCCATCCGCAATTAAATGACTGATGGATTTTTTCGTTGCTGTATCCTTTTCCATTCGATTGATGAAGTCAGAATAAATTTGTAGTCTTTCAAGTCGGCTATCTTGCATCCACCCCCTCAAAAGGCTTTTCTTTTCGGATAAGGAACTACCTTCGAGTTCATTTTTATCTAAGGTCGGCATACGCATTTCAAGGACACCTTCACGATAGCACGCTTTCCAAGAAGCCCTCATTAGATCACGAAGCAGCATCCAAACCGCTCTGTATTTTTTTCTTTGGACAAGATTTACGGTACACTCGTGTTCAGTCCAGTGAACCTCCTGAGCAATGATTTCCTCCAGTTCGGAGGTTTTTGTATCCTCATTGATTTGCTGAACGACTGTATAGAATCTTGTTCTAAACTCTCCCTCCAATTTAGGGCGAAAAGGGATAGTTCTATTTGGTGTCATACATGTATCTTCCTGTTCATTGCGAAATTTGCTTGTCATAACAGCGATGTGGAAATGTCGCTACAACGCTATAAGGCAATTTGACGTTTTCTGTTTAGGCGATTTAATTTGAATGCATTATCCGCTTACTCTTCACTACTGCTTAATTCGACTACATCCATAATATCATCCACCTTACAATCGAGACATTTGCATATTTTGGCAATGGTATCTTTAGTAATTGCTTCATTGTGACTTAGTTTTCTCATCACATGATTGGTCATATTTGCTGCTTCTTGTAGGTCTTTCTTTTTCATATCCCTGTCGATAAGCAAATGTCATAATTTCTTGTATGAAACTGCCACACCAATCTTTCCTTTCTGATTCTCTATAGTAACCGCACAAACTAAGACACATTATAGCACACTATCCGCGAATAATCAATAATATTTGTGAAAAATCGCAATTATCAGTTGTAGCGTTACAATAAAAGTGAGACTGAAAGGTATAGAAAAAAAGGCTGAGGAACTGCTACAATAGATGTGGCAAATCAATAAAAGCAGAAAGGAACCTCAGCCCATGAATATTATAGCACAGAACAAGAGGTATTGTCCACACGAAATAACAACAAAAACGCATTCTGTGGAATTATATCGCCAAACAAAGGATATAGGGTTTGTATGCCGGCGGTATCACATATCAAAAGCGTCTCTGATGAGACATCTCTGACGAGATGGAATAAGCTGTATGATGGAACGAGAGAATCGCTGATGCCGAAATCACATCGACCGCACACACCGCACCCAAAAAGCCATACAGAAGAAGAACTGAGGATGATAAAAAATCTGCACCGCAGAAATCCTCATATTTCCGTGGGAGAGATGTACGGAAAGCTTCTTGAAAGGGGATATAGCCGACATCCCGGATCACTGTACAGAGTGTTTGTTCGCCTCGGTTATCGCGAAAAGGCGGAGTCTACTAAGAAAAAGTCAAAACACCTCGGTCATTACGATACCCCAACGCTACCGGGCAAGAAGTGCCAGATGGACGTAAAAGTTAGAAAGATAAATCTTTCTAACTCTCGTTTTATGTCCTTCATCGCGCAAAAAGGAGGCGCGATGATTCCGCTTCGCGGAACCGGACATAAATCCGGATAAGCGGCAACTTTCGCGAGCGAAAGTTGCGGATTAAAACGTCCCCAAAGCCTGCTATGTCGGCAAATATGAGAACTGTTTTTATCAATATACCATGATTGATGAAGCCACAAGGGAAAGATTTATCTATCCCTACAAAGAAGTAAGCTGTTACAGCACTGTTGATTTTGTAAAACGGGCTATTAAATATTTCGGATATATTCCCGAAATCATACAAACCGACAATGGAGGTGAGTTTACAAATACGAGAAAAACAAAGAGGGTTCATGCCCTCGGCCACCTTTGCTCCGAACTGCATATTACCCATAAGACAATTCGTCCAAGGACACCTTGGCACAACGGCAAGGTTGAGCGAAGTCACAGAAATGACCAAGAGCGCTTTTACAATCACTTGAGCTTCTACTCCCTCGATGATTTGCTGCTCCAAATGAAACGCTATTTGAGACGTTCCAATCGCATTCCCATGTCTATTCTCGGCTGGCGTTCTCCCCTCGATATTCGCCGTGAGCTTCAGGCTCAATCTACTTAACCGCTCTCATTCATCCGCCGAGTTTTGGGATTACTCCGTTCGGGCTCGACTTCGTCTTCGCCCTCTCTTCTTAATCCCAAAACTTTTTACCCTTCCCAGCTTATTTTTTCTTCTTTTTTGGTCTCACATCATTGACAAACGAACAATTTGTGAAAAATCGCAATTATCAGGGATATTTCGCATTGGTAATAATATAGTACTGCCTACCAGTTGTTGATTGCACAATCTGGTAAGCAGTTATTTATTCCAACTCGCTGCCCCTCTTATTCTCCCTCTCATGTGAAGCATTCGGACTCAGATAGCTATCAACATTTGCCTTGATAGTATCAATCTCCTTGACCTGTTTTTTGAGCTTGGCTCTTTCGTCGTAGAACCTCTGCTGTTCTTCAAGAAGCAGCCTCTTTTCAGCGTGGAGAGCTTTCAGGCTTGGAAGCTTTTCGCTCCCTTGAGTGGCGAGGAGCGAACTTTTTGCTGCTTCAAAGATGACAAGCTCGGCTTCATGCTTTGCCCGGAAGTCGGGCTTATTTTTTGACTTCTGGTAGTCATCATAGATTGGCTTGAGCTGCCTGTAATTTCCGATGTTCTTGATGAGTGGTTGAACTTCACTGAGCCTCGCTTCAACTCTTTTCAATTCCTCGCCGGTGCGGTCATAAGAACTATGGATGTCATCCGCTTTTGCCTCAAGATCTGAATACTGAAGAAGATTATTCTCCGTGAGATAGTTGAGAGTTTTGGCAGTCTCCTTGAGATTATTTATCTTCGCCCAGTGTTCATAGCCCTTGCTTTCCTGATCCTTGATGCTGTTCTCAATGTCGATAATAAGAGAGATGCCTTTGCGTTCCGTGAGCTGTCTTTGCTTTTTGGGATTGCGTCCCTGAATGCGTTCCTTAATGCGCTCCTAGGTGTAATTCTCGCCGATAGTTTTTGCACGGGTAAAACGCTCTTGCCCCTCAGCCCGGAATGAAATGTATTTGCCGGGCTTAGCTTCATATCCTGCTTCCTGCATGAGCTTTAAAAACTCATCATAATCTTTCGCAGTGATGACCAGTCGGTCAATCGTCTGCTTGAGCTTTTGCTTCCAGTTCGTGCCTTTCTTGGCTTCGGAATATTCTTTGTATTCCATGCCTTTACTTTGCGACGGAGGAATAACAGACAGCCCATGCTCCTTGCAAATATCATCACTCAGTTGCCTCAACCCTTGGTATGTTCTCTTGTTGCTTCTGTAGCAATGATAGTCTACAAAGTTGACGGCATTGAAGATAATATGATTGTGGCAATGACCTTTGCCTATGTGAGTGGCAATTACATATTCATGCTTTCCTTTCAGCAATTCATCCGCAAATTGCTTGCCGATTTCATGTGCAACCTCCGGCGAAACCTCTCCCACATCGAAAGATTGTATGGGATGCCTCGCAATTACTTTTGGAGGTATTGCTCCACGTTGCTCGGCAAGATTTCTTGTCCATTCAAATTCATTGGCAAACACTATCAGCAGCTGCACAGCCGAACGAAGATACAAGAACCGTATCATCAGTTTTCTTTGGGTCGGTTATGTATGCAATCGCCTTGTCTACAGTTCCTTGGATTGGCTTGATTTTGGTAACTACCATATTTCTTTTTGTCTCTCTTTCAATTCCGCAACATCGTCATCGTAAAAATGCCCGGTCGAGTTGATGCGCTTGCAAACCTGATTGATGTTTGAAGCAACATTGCTGACCGCTGCTGCAAGCTTTTTCTGTTCGGTGTAATCTACTTTTATGATGTAGCCGTCAATCAACATTTTCCGTGCATAAGCTCCAAAGTTTTTCGTTCCGAGTTGCTGCATCTTGCCCTCGATGAGATTCTTTTCATTTTCAGTAACCGCAAGACGAAGCACAATCGGTCTCGTTCTGTTCGCCATAAGTATCCTATCCTCTCACAAAAATAAAAAGGGGTTGGGACTATCCCAACAAGCAAATTTTAAGATTAAGGGGAGGGTTTCCTTAATCGAAAATCGCCGAGTGTGGCAACACCGGCTGTGCTTGCTATTCTCTAAAATCGTATCCCTCGTAGAAATCCCCCGTAAAAAGTTCACTCTCAATATCTATAATCTCCTCCATTCCAATCCTCTCCCCACCAATCAGTATAACCACCCTCTCATACTCATCAATCCGCTTCAGATTCCCACTCACAGTAACGTACTCTCCGCCATCCTTCTTTTCATCCGGCACAAAATAAGTGACCGAGATTTCCGGCTGTTCGGAGATTATTCTCCCAAGGTACTGTAGTTTCCTATCGAGGATTTCTTTCGCTTCCTCACCGAGTTCAAGCTTCTTGCCGGTCAGGCGGGCGGTCTCGTCAATAGCATCGTCGTAGCCGGTCAGGGCGGCGAACGGTGAGAACTGAGCGGCTCTGTCCTGCGTTGACATCTGAGGATGGGTTTTCGAGACATGGTGAGGGAGGTTGATGATGTCGCTATAATCATATCTCATTGCTTCGCCTCCAATTTACCGGGACACAAATCACATTCCGAACCGTGCGCATTCAGGATTCCGATGGCTTGCAGGTAAGAATAAATGGTGGTGGAACCGACAAACGTCATGCCACGCTTTTTCAAATCTTTCGAGATAGCGTCGGAGAGCGGAGAAGTGGTGTGAATGTGATAATCCTCCACAATGGTTTTGCCATCAGTGAAGCCCCAGATATACGCACCGAAAGAGCCGAATTCCTGCTGAATTTCTTTGAAGATTTTGCTATTGTTGATTGCCGCCACAATCTTCCGCCGGTTGCGTATGATGCCGGAATTGTTCATCAGCTCTGCATACTTTGCCTCATCGTAAGTACAGATTTTGTCGATGTCGAAACCGTCAAAGGCAATGCGGAAATTTTCCCGTTTGTTCAGGATACACTCCCACGACAGACCGGCTTGGAAGAACTCAAGAATAAGAAACTCGTAAAGCTTCTGGTCGGAATGCTCCGGAACACCCCACTCTGTATCGTGATAGCTGATGTAGAGCGGATTTTTCATATTCACATATGAACAGCGGTGTTCGATATTCTTCATGCCTTATGCCCTCCAATCTGCGAGATGCGGTCCTTTGCGTGATAGCTCCTCACTACTTCAAGAAATCTCTTTGGTATTCAACACGGCTGAAGTCATAGCCCGACTCTGCCAGATGAGAAACCTTCAAAGCAACCAGGCTTATGTCTGTATTCATTGCCTGTGCGATTTGCACTGAGGTATATTTGTATTCACGGATGTATTCCAGAATAGTATCTGTGTCCAGAAGAATCTCGGCGGCAACGATGCTTGCTTCGTATTCCGGCTTCGTCGCCAAATAATACAGCATAAACTCACTGATGGCACCGTCCTTTACCAGATTTCTGTGCAACTGGTCATGCCCGGTTTCATGAGCGCAAACAATCTTCTGCATCTCAGGACTCAAATCACTGTTGATGAAAATAAAGCGATTGCGTTTGATTACTCTGTACATTCCCTTGAGAGAACTTAGGTTTTCAGAGAAAAGAACCTCTATGCCCAATTCCTCGGCAATGCGAAAAGGATCTCGTGTGCCACAGCGCTTTACAATGTTGTCAGCAACCTTCGAAAGATATTCAGCGTCCATCGTTCCACCTCCGTCTCTGAGAAAATAATACCATGTAGTAGAAGAATCTCAGTCTGTCTTTTCTCCACTCTCCCTATACTTCTTGGGTGTGTACTTCTTATTCTTTTCCTTTGCAATCCAGTAAGCATCATTCAGTGCTTTCATAGCACCTTCAAGAGCTTCTTCACTCAATTCGCCACCAGCAAAGAGACCAGTTACTTCACTCACAAGGGCATCAATATCTTTTGCTGCTTTCGTACCACCTTGCTCCTGAGCTTCGAGTACATACATCTCGGAACTGCTGAGCAAGTAATCTGTTGTTGTATTCAGAGCAGCAGCTATTTTTTCTACAATCTCAAGCTTAGTGGGCTTCCTCGCTCCTAGCTCATAATTCTGAATTGTTCTCGCAGTTACAGAAACCATTTCCGCAAGTTGCACCTGTGTCAAACCGGCTTCAAGTCGCTTTTCTTTTAGTCGTTCCTTAAATCCCATAAGGCACCTCTTTCAAATTGTTTTTGCGAACACGAACAGAAATTTCGCAGAAGCGCTTGACACGAATATTATGTTCTTGCTGCACTTCAGTTACGCGAACGAGCCGTTCGTGAATATAATACCACACGAACAAGGCGTGTGTCAATAGCAAAATGAAAATTTTTGTTCGTGCCGGTAAATTTAAAAGATTGGAGAACGCTCATGAATAACGTTCAGCGTAAAAAAGCCTACGTTTCAGTAAACGTCAACATCGACGAGCAGGGCAACATCATGCCGTGCTTTGTCATATGGAAAAACGGACTTGTCTATCACATTGAAAAGGTTCTCTACAAATGCCGTGCCGCTTCGATGGTGGTCAGCGGTGGAGGCATACGGTATACTGTTCTGATTAAAGGGCAGGAGTCGTTTCTGTTTCAAGAAGGTAACAGGTGGTTTATAGAAGCGAAGGAGGGCTTGGGATGATTTTATCCTATGGTAATCTCGAAGAAATTGCAGTCGCCGTCGCGAAAGACCTCTACAGAGTCTTTGACTATAAACCCGGCAAGGGTGTCCGTCGTCCTTGGTGTACCCCTATTGAGAAGTTTGCAACTGACTATCTCGGACTTGATGTCTCATTTGCAAAGCTTTCTCCCGACGGTAGCATATGCGGTCTCACAGCATATGTCAACACATGGTATGAGATCGACACCAAGGAAGGAAAATGGTCAATTCCACTCAAGCAGAATCAGGTTCTTTTAGACGAGAGCTTCATGCGTCCCGGACAGGTTGAAAAGCTTTGCGGAAAGCGGAGATTTACTCTTGCACATGAATGCGCCCATCAGATTCTCTATCAGTTTGAATCTGAGGAAAATAAGTGTGCCTGTCGGAAGCAATATGCTGCTCGCAAATCTTATTCTCCACGGAATCTCAAAACCCGTGAAGACTGGAATGAGTGGCAAGCAAACGTATTAGGCGCAGCGATTCTTATTCCACAGAGAGAAATTGAGCTTGCAATGCTCTTTTATTCAAACGGCAAAAATCTAACGAGCTTTGAAGAAAAGTTCTGTTGTCGTGACCAGATAACTCTTGACCAGCTTTGTGACACGTTCGGTGTTTCAAGAACTGCTGTCATCATCCGACTGAGACATCTCGGTTATCTCGACGACCGCCCACGATCAGAGTTTTACGGCCCAATAGAGGCGATTGCATGAGGAGAGAAATTCGCATAACTGAACCATCTGCTGAGATGCAGATGAAAATCCAGCGGGCTTGCAATGCTATTGCATCGCAGAAAAAGAGAATGGTGAAATGCCCGTATTGCCATCACAATTCAATAGCAGTATTTGAGGACACACGGGGTCATGTCCAAGCCAAGTGCAAGGCTTGTGGACGTGAGACAGTGTTTGATGTTCTCAACGTGAGACGGTTACAACTCCCTAACGGCTATAAGAGCTGAATGTGGAGATAACAAAAAATAAATATTTATAGCTGCGCTATGGATCCGCTGAACGGTGAGTCTTCCTAAGCCGCATGGACAGAGTTTCTGTTAAAGAAGCATCTGTTTTATCGGTTTGGGATTAAAGCTCTCCGTCGTGCGGCTCTTTTTATGTTCACCCTTCCGCTGTTCCGTTCCGGCGGAAAGGAAACAAAATGAAAACCCCAATCGAATTTGTCTACTACCTTTGGACTACGGAGGACGGCAAGTGCATGGTAAGAGTTAAGCTCACCGGCGAGGTGACGAAGGTAGCTCGTGATGTCATGAAGCTTCTTCGAGCGGAAGAAAATAAAATGAGACGTTCGTTTGCAGGTGATTCAACCAAAAACGGTTAAACTATCCTCTCGCTTGACGAACTTCCCGAAGACGTCAAGTCGCCTGCATGGTTAGTCGATCCACAAGACCTCATGGATGAGGTTGCAATGAAGTTTCTTGAGGTGGAGTTCAGAAAATCGCTAGCAAACCGCCAGCTTGATGTCTATGAGGAATGTCTTCTCGGAGGTATGTCTTTTCGTGAATATGCTCGTAAAAACAAAATCAATATCCGTAGCGTTTTTGATACAAAGGCAGTTGTGCAGAAAAAATTTGAAAAAATTTTTGAGGGGTACTCAACAAACGCCGAAAAAATGTCCGTTGTAAAGTAGAGGGATAAATTTTAGTTCTCTCATTTGCAACTTGAAAACTGAATAGTTCAGTGCTACAGATCTTTCCTCTTTTCTCGAAGCGACTTGTTTTCTGCCGCCATGACCTCCAACATGAACGAGCGATCAACAGAGAGACAGAACAGCCGTGTGGTGCTGCTGTTTGCGATGATGGAAAAGCTGGTACAATGATACTTCCGTCCCGAATTTTCCGGGGGGCGGCTCGGAGAGATCCTCCTGAGGGGTGAGACTCCCATGATACCGATAAACCGTCGGTAGTCAGTAGTATTCCCTGAGCTTAAAGCTCATTTCAGCAGGGGTGCAAGCTGCAAATATGTTGAAAACAAAACACTGTAATATTCCCGAAAGGGTTATCAGTATAAACTATGGGCAGTGGCTTAATGTCGTTGCCTATCATTATGCTGATAAGCAAAAATTTTCAAGGAGGTGAGACGGATGAATACCGCTTCAAAAATATCTCAGAGAGAAGCATATAGGCTCATGCTTAAGGATTATCTCGACGTAATGAGTATTGAGCAGATGTGTGAAATACTCGGCATCAGCACTAAAACAGGTTATCGCATTTTGCGTGAAGGCAAAATCTGTTGTCTAAAGGTTGGCAGAGCATATCGTATTCCGAAGGCTCATCTTTTTACTTATCTCTGCATCGGTTGTGCGAAATCAGCATGACCCATTTTTTGGACACAAAAAATTTGCAAAAAAGTGTGTCAGAACGTCCTCCATTTTGAACCCGGTCCTGGTATAATGGAACCCGGCATAAGTAGGTGTATCTGCTACACAAAGAAGGAGGTTACATTTATGGTAGCAAGACATTTAAGTGAAAAAAGCGGCTATTATTACGCCGTGTTGAGTTATACCGATTCTCTTGGAAAGAGGAAAACCAAGTGTCTCAAAACCGGTCTCCCCGTAAAGGGAAACAAAAAGAAAGCCGAAGCATTCCTTGCGGATGCCAGACGCAGCTTTGTTCCCGACGAACTACAAACCATGAATGGCGACATATTGTTCGCCGATTTCATAGAACAGTGGCTTGAGATTGTAAAAAGCATTGTGGCGGTTCCGACATATTCTTCTTACTCGATGACGGTAAAGGATGTTATTGCACCGTATTTCCGTAAAAAACAAATAGCTCTCAAGGATCTGAGAGCTACCGACATTCAGGAGTTTTATCTTCATGAATTGGAACGTGTCAGTGCTTCGACGGTAATTCACTATCACGCAAACATTCATAGGTCATTGAAGTATGCCGTGAAGACGGACCTGATAGACGTGAATCCGGCGGACAAGGTTGAACGTCCAAGGAAAGAACGCTTCGTCGGAAGTTTTTATGATGCTGATGAAATCAATGTGCTCTTTGAAGCTTCAAAAGGAACTAATCTTGAATTGCCCATTATGTTTGGCGCATTCTATGGACTCAGACGGAGTGAAGCAATAGGAATGAAATGGGATGCCATTGACTTTGAGCGTAACACCATCACCGTCCAGCACACAGTTACATCCTGCAATCTGGATGGAAAGTTCATTCTTGTTGCATCAGACACAATGAAAACAAAGTCAAGCATGAGAACGCTTCCGCTTGTTCCATTTGTAAGAGAGACTTTTGATTAAAAGAGAAGAACAAGAGGAAGACCGTCGCCTTTGCGGACGTTGCTACAGCAAAGAATATCTTGATTACGTCTGCGTAAACGAGCTTGGCGATATTATAACGCCACAGGCAGTCACAAGTGGCTTTTCACGATTTCTTGAGAGCAACGGCTTCAGGCCAGGCACATCCTCTTCCACGACTTGAGGCATAGTTGCGCCTCGCTTCTCTTGGCGAACGGTGTTCCGATGAAGCAGATCCAAGAGCGGCTCGGTCACAGTGACTTTTCAACGACGGCAAACATCTATGCCCATCTCGACTATAGTTCCAAACTCAACTCAGCAGATGCAATGCTCAGTGGTTTGGGCATGGAGTCTGACTGTTAAGACAAAAAAATCGTGTTCTCCAAGCAAAGCACTTAAACGCTTAATTAAAAGCTAAAAGCCCGTAAACGCTTGGATTAACAGTGATAAGGAACTAATCAAACTTATCAACTGTTAGCCGACAAAATCGGGTGTGCATAGCAGAAGCGATGCAACTAGAACCGTTTGTTTTCTAACAAGAAAGCAGGCGGTTCTTGTTGCATTATCGAACTACATTGTGGAATAATGGAGGAATGCTACTATGAAACTGGTACACTGTGAGTTTAACATTGACACTGCCAGCGTGGAGTTGCGGTTCGATGATGGAACCGCAATCAGCATCTATACCCCAGGGGTGGACGATGAGATTTGCCCCACTATCCCCATGCAGACAGAAATCGACTGGCTGATTTACAATGAACCGTTGACCTACGCCAGGCTGGTATTCTCCGGCGAATTGGCGCAGTATGCCAGGGATATGGCGGGAACACACGGATTGAAGGATTAAATGAATGCCGCTGTACAGGAAACTTCCCTGTACGGCGGCATTTTTTGCGCTGCGTTCCTATCGCACTCAAGAACAAGAAAAAAGCAAGATTTGCACTTTGCTTTCTATGTTATAATGAGAGCAGCAAAGTTTGAGCGGTGAGGAGACTTGACCCATGAAAGAGATGATCCATCCCCGAATACGGGAATATGCTTGCGTTCCCTGTTCGATTGTCACCCAGAAAACCCATTCCGGAGAAAAGGGCTTGACTCAGGAGCAGGTGCGCCAGAATCGGAAAAAATATGGCGGAAATGAGCAGACGGTAAGCGACAAAAAGGAAAACACCATACCGCACTGCATCCGCAGAGCATTTATTAACCCCTTCACAGTGATCCTTTTCCTGTTGGCGGTTATCCTGCTGTTCACGGACATTCTGATGCCGGAACAATACGGGCAAGGGCTTTCTTCGGTCCTGATCATCAGCCTGATGCTGGTTCTGAGTGGTGTTATACGGCTGATTCAGGAGCTTCGGG
>JAJQHD010000025.1 GCA_021199855.1 Oscillospiraceae bacterium | reverse complement strand
GGAGGGAGTGGATTGAAATGTGAGCTTGACATGGGTAAGACTCCGACTTCAAGTCTCCCTCCCCACGGAGGGAGTGGATTGAAATTTTATGTTACATTGTGCCGAATTGTAACATTGACGCGTCTCCCTCCCCACGGAGGGAGTGGATTGAAATGAAAATGTCAAGCACGAAAAGCTGAAAGTGCAGGTCTCCCTCCCCACGGAGGGAGTGGATTGAAATTCGCCAAAGCCTTGTATGTATGATAACTGGTTGAAGTCTCCCTCCCCACGGAGGGAAGAGTCGGGAAGGGCTCCCCCTGATAAGGGAAGCGCAGAAGTTTGCAAGCTAACTTCGGGAGATTTGCTTCGCAAACTCCGACTGAGGGGTGCGTGAGCGAAGTGAGCGCTGGCTTTCGCCACAAACGACGTCTCGCCATAAACTGGCGAGTGGATTGAAATGTCCACAAGGTTGCTATAATCCTTTGCGCTGTTGCGTCTTCCTCCCACGGAGAGTGGCGTTAAATTTCAAGTTGAATTGCTTCGGGCTGTTTTTATAGCCTTTTCGGCAAATTTGCAGCGTGATAGATCAATCCAGAATTTTGTACTAAGTTTCCACGAATTCTCCTTTATAGTCCTCTTTTCTGTACTAACATTCATTGACACCCGACTATTCCGGTGGTACAATATGAAAAAAGCTCAGGTGTAGTCTCAGAAAGGAGCATGACAGCATGGAAGGCTACGTTTTGACAAATCGGAACCGGGACAGGTACATATATTTTGACGACAACCGCAGGATGGCAGTGACGCACAGCATCGGGCAGGCGGTGGTTTTCTTTGACTCGGAGAAAGCCTACCGTGTTCTTGACAACCAGATGCCTAAGAAGAAGCGGGACGAATGGTACGTTGTTGCCACAGAGATGCAGACAGCGGCGGAGTCCGGGAGTAAGTTCAGGGCTGACCTTGATTTACCGGACACCGACGATTCTTTCGACTGGGACACAATAGTTGACAATATTGCCGGCTCCTATCGGGAGATTCTTGACTACAAGGACTTTCTCCAGAAGGAGCAGTCGAAGGTTGAGCTTGAGCTCTGCGACATCGAGCACGCTATCGAATTTTACAGCCTCAACGCCTGTGACGGCTACAAGATGTACAAGCTCTTTCACGACTGCCGCGTCAGGCGCAGGGAAATCAAGAACGACCTCCGCAGGATAAATTCCATCTTAGGGATGACCTATGAGCAGATCGCCGCCGGCGGAATCGAAAAGGCGTTTGACGAGGTTGACGCCCAGACCTATCACCCAAGAGTCCTGCCCGAACTGTTCGAGAACAGGAAGGCGTAGCCTGGAAAGAGTCCTCTCAGAGGTATTTCAACATAAATAGTCCAACAGTCGACTTATCTAAAGAATTGGCTATAACTTTTCAAGAAATAGATGTGGACAAACACCCCGATTTTTTCCTCTTATTGTGGGAGAAAAAATCTGAAAAACGACCGGAAAAATGGGTCGGAAACGTACATATATAGTAGGAAACGAGAACCTGCGCAAGCTGTCAGTCGGCTGGGCAGGTTCTCGTTTTTAATAAAAATACAGGAGGTAAAATCATGACTGACGACGAAAGACTTAATGAACTGATGAGGTGCGACGGGTATGAGGTGGATCAGGTGCAGATGGCGAACTTCAAGCGGGTGCTTGACTGGTTCATCGACCTTGTCGCGGAGGGTGCGAACAGAATCGAGTCTGTAGAGCTCGTGCCCTACAAGCAGGATGGCGTCATCACTGTCTCGCTAACGGGACTTGATCTCAAGGAAGACGGTGTGAAGCGACTCTGCGAAATCGCGGGTGACGTCTCGTCCATTGTGATCAGGACGTCGGAGGGAGTCGACGTGTGGGTGACGGCAACGGTTCCGGATGTTTTTGTCAAAAATAATTGAGAGGTGCTTATCATGACAAATTGGTATGAAAAATGGAACAGCATGACTCTGGCAGAGAGGGAAGAGTTCAGGCAGAAAGCTGTGCGCGACATTGCGAACATGAACGAGGAGGAGCATGAGATGTTTCAGAAACTTTTAAGAGACATTTCCGACTCGCTTCTCGCAAAAGCCGTCTGGGAGGAGATGCAGGCGGAGCTTGCCCGCAGGAAGGACGAGGACTACGAGCTAAACGAGCCGCAGTACTCGAAATTCCTTTTGGTTAGTGCCTACTTCTACAAGCTGGTCAGGAAATGCGGCGGTGAGTTCACGAATATCCCACTTGAGCCGAAGCGTTGCTCCGGGTACATCTCTGTGAAGCTTAACTCACTTGATCTTGAGGGCGACGGAAAAGCGGAATTCTTCAACGCCATAAGCGCGTTTGTCTCCTTCGGCATCAACGCTATGACCGACGGCAGACTCCTCATCGAGGGCGTAATCCCCAACGTCTTCGTGAGAAAGCCAGCGGGTGAGCCCGGAATTCCGGACTGAGTCTTGCAAAAAGCGCCGTAGCGTCGGATGATATTGCTTCCGACAGGTCTTGACTTTTTCAGGACTATCCTGTATAATTTTGCTATAAAAACTTTGGAGGTGGCACTATGAATATTTCCAGGACTTTATCAAAAATCAACATTGTTCTGTCGGTAATCACGCTGATTCTTTTGCTTCTCTCTATCGCGAGAAGAATGGAAAAGCAATCTCGGACTGAATCATGAAAGGAGATAAAAAATGGCAAAAATTGAATCCAGCGAGCGTAAGGGCGACGGCATCCTGACAGCGTTGGGAGTGTGCCTGATCATTGTCAGCACCATCCGGCTTGTCCTGAATTTGGTGATGATCGCTCAGAAGCTTAAAGAGGAAGATTAAAAAGCAGTTCACCATTTCGGTGGACTGCTTTTTATCGGTAAATATCAGTGCTCCTGCACATACTTTCTTATAACCGGTATAAACTCTCCCGAATACTTTTCGCACTTATGCGCGCCGACGCCGGAGAGGTTCAGGAAATCCTTTTCGGTGAGCGGCATTTCCGAAGCCATTTCATGAAGAGTCTTGTCGCTGAAGATGATGTAAGGAGGCATTTTCTCAGCTTTTGCAAGCTCAGCACGCTTCTGACGGAGAAGCTCGAAGAGATCACGATTCTCGGAGCTGACTGTTTTAGAGGCTTTTTTGGCGCGTTCGCGCGTCTTTGTGCGCTTTTCTGACTCCTTCGTAACCTTAAGCTTGACCGTTTCCGAAAGGATATCGTGGCTCTTTTCTGTCAGGCGTATGGTGTAGTAGTCGCCGGTTTTCAGGTAGCCGGTTCTCATCAGGTAGTCTAAGATTTCCTTAAGACGCTTCTGGGACATGTCCTTAAGACAGCCATAGCCTTTTTTGCCGGTGAAGCCGAATTTGTCCAGCTTCTCGTCCGGAAGACCCCGGACAAAGTCAAACAGCATCGTCTGACTGCATTTCTGATTCGTCATGGCGACGCAGGCAACAAGCTTCCTGGCTTCATTGGTGATGTCGATTTCCTCGCATTGGGTGAGGCAGTTTGAACAGTTATTGCATCTCCCGCAGCCTGATTCTCCGAAATATTTGAGGATATAATCCCGCAGGCAGTCGGTCGTGGTCGAATAGAAGGTCATCAGCTTGAGTCTTTCGAGCTCCTTTGAGCGGATGGCGTCCTGCTCGGAATCACTCAGTTCCGGATTTCCGTTGTTCTGGTCGATAAGGAACTGATTCGTTCTTACGTCCTGCGCGGAATAGAGGAGAATGCAGTCGGATTTGAGACCGTCACGCCCGGCTCTGCCTGCCTCCTGATAGTAGGCTTCAAGGCTCTTTGGCATACCGTGGTGGATGACAAACCGGACGTCCGATTTGTCGATTCCCATGCCAAAGGCATTTGTCGCAACCATGACGAGCTTGTCGCCATAGATGAATGCGTCCTGATTGTGCTTTCTCTCTTCCTGAGAAAGTCCGGCGTGATATCTCGTGGCAGAGAGACCAGCATCGCAGAGGGCAGAGCAAACTTTTTCGACATTCTTTCTCGAAATGCAGTAGACAATGCCGCTGCTATCCGGATGGGACTTGACGTAATTCAGGACAAATTCCGTTTTCGGGATGCCCTGATGGGTCTCAAAGTAGAGGTTCGGTCGGTCGAAGCCGGTGACGAGGGTTTTCGGGAAGACAAGGTGAAGATATGTGACGATGTCGTCCATAACCCGCTTCGTTGCGGTTGCGGTGAACGCTCCGACAACCGGGCGCTTCGGAAGACTTGAAATGAAGCTGTGAATTTTAAGATAGCTCGGTCGGAAATCCTGTCCCCACTGTGAAACGCAGTGTGCCTCGTCGACGGCGACAAATGAGATTTCGCACTCTTCGGCAATGCTTAAGAAGCTGTCAATCTCAAGCCGCTCAGGCGCGACATATATAATCTTGTATTCTCCCGACTTTGCGCGCTCCATCGCTTCAAAATAATCATGCTGGGAAAGGGAGCTGTTGAAGTAGCAAGCCGGGATTCCAGCCTGGTTTAAGGCTCCGACCTGGTCCTTCATAAGCGAAATAAGAGGCGAGATGACGACGGTAAGCCCCGGCAAAATCATCGCCGGAACCTGATAGCATATCGATTTTCCGGCACCCGTCGGCATGATTCCTAAGGCGTCCTGTCCCATGAGAATCGCATCGATAAGCTCCACCTGACCTTCCCGGAAACTGTCATAGCCGAAATACTGCTTTAGGACCTCTTCTTTTGTCATCCGTTTCACCTCTTCAAAAAATCCCCCGACAGCTCGCCGGGGGATTTCAGTTTTAAAATCAGCCCAAAATTACCGTAACCTTGTTCTCAGCCTGAAGCTTGTCAGCCGGAATGAGATTGCCGGGGAGAACCTCGCCGTTCAGAATAAGTGTCTTTACGCCGCTTTCGACATGGTCGGGGTTCTGAACGTCGATGTCGAGGTGAGTTCCTCTGAAGTTCTTTGAAATCTGGAAGCCGTCCCATTCAGAGGGGATTGCCGGGCTTACAACCAGACCATCAGCGTTAGGTCTTATGCCGCAGATACCCTCAACACAGCCGACCATAACGGTGGAAGCTGTGCCGGTGAGCCAGTGGACGTGAGCTCTGCCCTCATAGGGAGAAGCAGTCGACTCGACGAACTGTCCGTGAACATACGGCTCGATAACTCTTATCTCCGCCTTGTCGTTCATCGAAGCAGGAGAGCTCTCCATGAAGTACTCAAACGCACGGTTGCCGTGACCTAAGAGTGACTCTGCAAGGATTGCCCAGCCCTGAGACTGCGAGAAGATTCCGCCGTTTTCTTTGGTGTCGGGGTTGAAGATGTGCATGAGTGCGCCGTCAAACATGTGATCGACATAAGGCGGGTCAAGAAGCTTGACACCATAGGGAGTATTCAGAATCTCGTGGACACTGTTCATTGCGGTTTCGCCCTGCTCCTTCGACGCAAAGCCGGAGATAACCGACCAGCTCTGAGGATTCAGCCACATGCTGGCTTCCGGGTCGCTCTTTGCGCCGACAACGACGTTGTCCTCCCTGATTCCTCTTATGAATCTGTCTTCGTCCCAGCACTTTTCAAGTGCAGAGTGAAGCTCGCCTTGAATCTTATCGATATATGTAACATATTCGGTGTCGTTTCTTTCAACCGCCCAGTCGTGCATCATAGTCATCGCATAGTAGAGCTGGAATGCGACGAAGGTCGATTCGCCCTTTGCACCGAGTCTTAAGCAGTCGTTCCAGTCAGCATGAAGACCTGCCGGCATGCTGTGAGCTCCGAGACGCTCCATCGAGAAGTTGATGGCACGCTTTAAGTGGTCATAAACGGTGTCCTCGCCGCCGTTGGCATAGACGATGACTTCGTCGAGGAATGCCTTGTTGCCGCTTTCGCCGATGTACTTGTAAATGGTCGGGAAGAGCCAGAGTGCGTCGTCGGCACGGTATGAAGGATGTCCGGTCGCCTGGACGTATGAAGGCTGATCGGGGGTGTCCTCGTGACCTGCGTTGTGGTTGAACTTGACTAAAGGAAGTCCGCCGCCGTTGTCGACCTGAGCGGAAATCATGAAGCGAATCTTGTCAAGCGCCATTTCGGGGTCGAGGTGGATGATTCCCTGAATGTCCTGAACGGTGTCACGATAGCCGTAGCCGTTTCTCAAGCCGCAGTAGATAAGGGATGCGGCTCTAGACCATGTAAATGTAATGAAGCACTGGTAGGAGTTCCAGACGTTAATCATGTTGTTGAACTCTTCACTCGGAGTCTCAACCGAGAAGTTTTCGAGCTCTCCGTGCCAGTAGTTGATGAGCTCTTCGACTTCTTTATCTACAAGACCCTCAGTCTCGTACTTCGCCATGATTTCGTCAGCGGCTTTGTTGTCTCTCTGACCGAGAATGTAGATGAGCTCTTTAGTCTCGCCGGGCTGAAGCACGATGTCCGACTGCAAAGCTCCGCAACCGTTCGAGTTGTAGTTGAGCTCGCCCGAGCACCTGCCCGACTCAACAGCGATAGGATTAGAATAAGAGCGATAGCTTCCAATAAATGCGTCAGGAGAGCCGTTATAGGCGGTGACCTTCTCGCCTACAAGACCGAAGAAGCGTTCACGGTGGTTCGAACCTGTACTATCTTTTCCTGAATTTTCATTGATGTGCTGGAGAATCTTGTTACCCTCGAACGAAGTTCTCGTTATAAAGAGTGTGTACTGGAGGTTTACCTGGTCCTGCTCATAGTTGTTGTCGTTGGTGAATTCGACGTAGCCGTAAAGGGAAAGGTTCTTCGGCTTATCAGAAGTATTGGTGACTTTGGTGCGCCAGACTTCGTATGTAGCGCTCATCGGGACGTAGTAGGTGACTTCCGAATGGACGTCAGAATAATCTGCCGAGATGATTGTATATCCTGTTCCGTGTCTGCACTCGCTCTTGTATTTGTCAAGCGGCTTTCCGACCGGTTGCCAGGAAGCGGACCAGTAGTCCTGAGAGTCGTTGTCTCTTATATAGACGTATCTTCCGGGGAGAGCGATGTTTGTGTTGAAGCGATAGCGGATGATTCTGCCGTTTGCTCCACTCTGAACAAAGCTGTAGCCACCGGCGTTATTCGAGATGATTGCACCATAGGCAGGTGAACCGAGGTAATTACACCAGGGTGCGGGAGTGTCGGGTTTGTCAACGACATACTCCTTCTTTTCAAGGTCAAAATGTCCGTAATTCATTGGTTTGGTGTCCTCCTGTACTTAGAATAAAGTCATAGTTAGTATAAAGAGAATATAGTCAGCCCATATCGAGCTGACTATATTATATCATTCCAAAAGCCGGTTTACAAGGGCTTTTGAGAATTTTAAGCGGCGAGTTTTTCGTCTGTAAGAATCTCAGTCGCATCGAGCATATTCTCGATAAAAATTCCATATCCGCGCGACGGGTCGCTCACGAAAACGTGGGTGACAGCTCCTACAAGTTTTCCGTCCTGTATAATTGGGCTTCCGCTCATTCCCTGAACAATCCCGCCGGTAAGCTCCAGAAGTTCAGGATCAGTTACTTTGATGACAATATTCTTCGACTTTGCCGCAGAACTGAGAGTTACTCTCTCGATTTCGACTTCAAATTCCTGCGGAGTCGAGCCGTCTATTGTCGTAAGAATTGTCGCCGAACCGGTTTTCACTTCCGACTTGAAAGCAATCGGTATGGCTTCCTGCCTACTGGGATAAGTCACCGTTCCGAATATCCCTTGTTCGCAGTTTAATTCAATCGTTCCCGAAGCAAGTCCTGAGACGAAGGTGCCGTAAAGCTCGCCCGGACAGCCACGTTCGCCCTTGTCGTATCCCGTTATAACGACGTCGACGATTTCGCCGGAACCTAAAGGCAGGGTAGTGAGAGTGTCGCTGTCGGAAATAGGATGCCCGAGAGCTCCGAAAATGCCGGTTTCCGGGTCGATAAACGTGAGTGTTCCCACGCCAGCCGTGCTGTCCCTAATCCAGAGCCCGGCTTTATAGACTCCATCCTTGTCCGAATAAACGGGAGTTACACTAGCTTCAAAACTTCTGCCGTTCCGCATTACTTCAAAGACTATCGTTTCGCCGTCCGAATTTTCGATAATCTCCGACAGTCTGGCGGAAGAATAGAGTTTCTCGCCGTTTGCACTGATGATGTTGTCTCCTGCGCATATTCCTGCTTCATAGGCAGGCGAAATGCCTTCGGTGACCTCAGCCGTCTTGACGACCATGACCCCGTCCGTAAGAAGCTTCACTCCGACAGGTGAACCTCCCGGAATCAGCATCTTAGCATCAGCATGGACTATCTTTGCACTCTTTACGGGAATCACCCCGAAGAGCTTTATTTCAGCGCCAGTCTCTTCAATGTTGCCGGTGCTGGCGGCAACGATTGCGTCGGTTGCATCTATAGTTATATCGAACAGGCAGTCGACTGTCGCCGAGCCGCCCTCCGAAATATAATAAGTGTCGGGCAGAACGGCGCCATAGTATCCAACAGCTCCCATCAGTAAGAGTGAAATAGCTAAAAATACCGCCGCAATTCCCTTAGTCAGCCTTCTCATAGAATCAAAATTCCTTTCCTCGTGATTTCGGGAATAGTTTTTGCAGTAGCGCCGAAAATAATCAAGCATTATTTTCTTTGGAAGCCAATGAGATTTCATCTCGGCGAAAATTTCTCTTGCATAGAGATATCACATTGTGCTATAATAGAGTGTAATAGTTCTTGCGAATACAAGGGAGGCTTTTTTATGGGTAGTTTCTTTAGCTTTGTGGCGATGATTGTCTTCTTCGTCATTCTGGCAGTATTTATAGTAACGATGGTTCGGAGTGGGGCTGAGACATATCACAGGAGCACGGTTCCTCCGGCAAATGCCCGTGGAAAGGCTGTTTCAAAGAGAACCGAAACGCCTCCTGAGCACTCTAAAATCAGTGGCGATTTGCACTTTGTCACATTCGCTCTTGACGACGGCAGGGAGATTGAGCTTTCCGTTTCCCCTAACGAGTATGAAACGATGGAGTTTGACGTTGATGGCGAGCTCTACTATCAGGAAACGAGATTTTTATCGTTCGAGCCGAAAAAGATTCTGTGATGGCACTTAAGACGGAGGTTAATCCCAATGAACAAGCTCAGATATGACGATTGGGCACTTACAATCTTTTTAAAAATAGTTGCATTGCTGGCATTTCTGTGGTCGGGATTTTTCTGGTCGGGAGTCACCATCATCAATTTTTATCAGTTCAACACTGCCGAGTCCTATCGTGCAACCGGATTCCTGATTGCATCGATTTTACTGCTTATTTCTATAGTTCTGATGTTTCTTCGGATGTACATAATCCAGTTCCCTGTGTGCGTGGTCGGGTCTGTAATCTATCTTATTCAGGCGGGACAGCTTATCGACAAGATTGAGAGCTACACTGTGCGCTACATATTCGAAATCGTGATTTTAATCGCCTCGATAATTCTCTTCATGCTCCATCTGGCATGGGTAATTTCAAGTACGATGGCGGAAAACGAAAAGATTAACACGGCTCCTGCCGAGAGTATCATCGGCGACGGCATAACCGTCAATTATCATGAAGCTAAAAAGCCGGAAAAGAAGCGCAAAAAGAAGAAGTCAAAGAAGGCTGAGCCTGAGACCGGCGAATAATTCTTAAGAATTCCGAATACTATATTAGAACAACAACCACAGGGATTTGACATTATAATGACCAATACAACCGAAAATATAACAAAAAACAGTGCAATAGGCGTGTTCGATTCGGGACTTGGCGGGCTTACCGCCGTCCGGGAGCTGACACGTTTAATGCCGCATGAGGATATAATTTATCTCGGCGACACCGCAAGGGTTCCATATGGCACAAAAAGCCGGGAGACGATAACGAAGTATGCTTTGCAGGATTTCGCCTTCTTAAAGCAGTTCGGAGTGAAGCTGACAATCGCCGCCTGCGGAACCGTCTCGTCGGTTGTAGATCCGGGGAAGCTTGAAGCCGAAGGGCTCTATACCGGAGTAATCCGCCCGGCAGTATTGGCGGCAATCAACTCAACAAAAAACGGCAAAATCGCAGTAATCGGCACTTCGGCGACCATCAGAAGTGGAAGCTATAAACGCCTGATAAACGAGATAATGCCGGGAATCGAAGTCTATGAAAAAGACTGCCCGATGTTCGTGCCACTCGTCGAGAACGGCTTTGTCGGAAGGGATAATCTTCCCTGCACGATGATAGCCCGGGAATATCTCGAACCGCTCAAAAAAACCGGCGTCGACACCTTGATCATGGGTTGCACTCACTACCCGATAATCGCAGATGTTATCGGCGACATAATGGGCGACGGAGTGAAGCTGATTTCATCAGGTGGCGAAGCCGGAAGATACGCAAGCGAGCTTCTCAGAGAGAACAGCCTTCTTTCGGACAGGGAAACTCCGGGCAAGGTGACGCTCTATTGCACCGACAGCGTCGAGCTTTTCAGGGAGAATGCGGTGCACTTCTTAGGCGAACTCGATAACGCTGAAATCGAAGGATGTTCATTGGAATAGGGGATAAGTATGCAGGATGTAATGATTACTATAAGAAACTCGATGGTTACGGGCGACGAAAAGCCGGATGTGACCGAGATTATAACAGAAGGCAAGTTTGAAATGACCGACAACGGTTGCGTTATGAGCTATGAACTGGAACCGGACGGAAGCGAGCCGGTTGACGGCTCCCACACGGAGATGATTCTTGAAGGCAACACCTTCAATTTCATCAGAACGGGGATGTACGGTGCGGATTTCTTTGTCGAGCCGGGAGTCCGGAATCAGACTCTCTACCGTATGCCTTTCGGAAACATGACCGTTGGCGTCCACGGCAGGGAGCTCCACTCTGACATTTCTGAGAACAAGGGAAGCATCATGGCGAAGTATCAGATAGACTTCAACGCCTCACTTGTCGCCGATTACCAGATGGACATAAGCTATCGGACAATATAAGCATAGAATCAGGCTTTCTGCACATAATAGGGTTGCGCAAAACTGCGTACTATTTGTGAAAGGAAGCTTGCTTTTATGATAAAGAAATTTTTGCTGATATTGACAGCGTTCGCACTTGCGGTAACAATGCTTTCCGGTTGCACAGCAGATGAATCTGCGGATATGACCGACGGCGACGTCACCACCCGTAACACGACAGCGTCGACCTCCGAAGCCACAGTCACCACGCCGATAACCACTACCGACGGAGTAGCCGACTGGACAGGCTCCGACACCACCGATATTTCGGATGTCACCGGCACAGAAACCCCGACTGGAGGACTTGATGGTGAAGACGACGTAAACGGCGTCCAATCCGGCGACGAAGACCCCGATGTCGGCAGAGATGCTTTGAATGGCGATAATACCAATGGAAATGGCTTGTCAGATGGTATGTAACACAAATCCCCACAGATAACTGTGGGGATTTTCTTGACAACAAGTCGTATACATGTTATAATACGCAAAAATTAACTGACGGAGGGAAATATGAAGCTTGTATTTATTGTCGGCGATGCCGCGGTGGGGAAGATGACGGTGGGGAAGGAGCTTATGAAGATAACCGACCTCAGACTTTTCCACAACCACATGACAATCGAGCCGGTGCTCGAAATATTCGGCGAATGGAACAGTGAAGTTATTAAGGGCTTCCGGGACGTCGTGTTCCGTGAATACGCAAAGTCCGGTAAGTACGGGCTTATTTTCACCTACATGTTCGCCTTCGACCTGCCATCAGAATACGAATATCTTAAACACGTAGAAGAAGTCTGTCGGGAGAACGCCGAAAGCCTTGAAGTATATTTCGTCGAGCTAGACGCCCCGCAAGAAGTCCGCCTCGAACGCAACAAATCCGAAGCCCGACTTGCGGCAAAACCCTCCAAAAGGGATTTGGAATCCTCCGAAGCCCGTCTTCTGAACGACGACAGAAACTATCGTATGACGAGCTACCCCGGCGAAATGGAAGCGATTTACGAGAATTATCTGAGAATCGACAATTCAAACATGCCACCGGAAGAGGCGGCGAGGGTGATAAAAGAGCACTTTGGACTGTGACATGCCCATTCGTCTTCAATAATCCCACATTAATTAGACCTTTTTCTGATTTTTTTGTCAAAAGGGTATTGCATTATTCGACAAACGGTGATATAATTGTATCTACAATTGGGAATGTGGGAAGCTTATTTTCCAACAACTGATTGATTGCGGGGGGGAGTAACTTTCTACCCAGTTCAACCTCCGACACTATATGGTGCTCCGGGGGCTGTTTTTGTATCTCCTGAGGGTTGCCGAAGGAGAGTTTTTATGATTAATGAAATTTGTTGTCCGAATTGTGGAAATCGTGAGTTGCAGGTGCAGACGGAGACTCGCGTCGGTGGCACAAGGCAGACTGGAGTAGTCTCATCAACCAGTACGACATATTGGTGTTGCTCAAAGTGCGGCAGGAGATTCATTTCGCCAGAAGACATGAGAAAGAAGATAGCTGGTCTCGAAAAAGCTTTTGTCGCGTTAACGGTAACATTTGCAATATTTGCCTTCCTTGTTTTTTTGATACTGCTTGCCGTCACTTCTGGTGGAGGAGCGATGGCATTTATTGCCTCATTCCTAGCGGCTTTCATTTTTATTTTTGGATTGCTTGAGTTATTCACCTATCCATTTACCAAACATGCTGCAAAGAGGAAGAAAAAAGAACTTCAGCAACTTGAAGAAGATATGGCAAGGTTCTTGCAGAAGTAAATAGGAGTATTAAAAACCTTTCTTTGACAAGGAAGGTTTTTAACTTCTCTCAAAAGCTACATAGAGCAAAAAGCCTCCCCCGAAGGGGGAGGGGGACCGCCGGCTGAAAGCCGGTGGTGGAGGGGTGTGCAAGGCTGTCGCAAAGTGTGTGGAGGGGTTACCTCATAAACATCCTAACCATCTTCTCATAAACCTTCTTGTACGGCTGATACCTCATCGGCAGGTCTATCCATTGCTTCTTGTCGACAATGCTCTTGTAGTGAGTAAATGTGTCGAAGCCGGTCTTGCCGTGGTACGCGCCCATGCCGCTTTCGCCGAAGCCGCCGAAGCCCATTTCTGTTGTGGCAAGGTGGATAATCGTGTCGTTTATGCAACCTCCGCCATAGCCTACCTGAGACGTCACCTTCTTCACAGCCTTCTTATCTGAGGTGAAGAGATAGAGCGCAAGCGGATGCGGCATTTCGTTAATCTGGGCAATCGCTTCGTCGAGAGTGTCATAAGTCAGAATCGGGAGTATGGGACCGAAAATCTCCTCCTGCATGACCTTGTCTTCAAAAGTTACGTTCTCCATGACAGTGGGTTCGATTCTGAGATTCTCAGCTTCCGACCTTCCGCCGATGGCGACTTTTTCCATGTCCATGATCCCGAGAAGTCTCTTATAGTGCTTCTCGTTGATGATTTTTCCGTAGTCCGGATTCTGGAGCGGCGATGTCTTGAACTGCTTTTTAATCTGGATTCTGAGCTCGTCCAACAGCTTGTCCTTGATGGAAGCGTCGCAATAGATATAGTCGGGAGCGACGCAGGTCTGACCGCAGTTAAGATACTTTCCGAATACGATTCTCTTCGCCGCAAGCCTCAGGTTTGCGGTTTTGTCAACTATGCAGGGGCTCTTTCCGCCGAGTTCAAGAGTGACCGGCGTCAGATGCTCGGAAGCGTGTCGCATGACTTCTTTTCCCACAGCCTGACTTCCGGTGAAGAAGATGTAGTCGAAGTGCTCTTCAAGAAGCGACGTGTTCTCGGCACGACCTCCTGTGACGACGGCGACGTATTCTTCATTGAAGCATTCCTGCAAAATCGTTTTTATGACTTCGCTTGTATAGGGCGAATATGCGCTCGGCTTGACGACGGCGGTGTTACCGGCGGCAATCGAGTCTATAAGCGGCGAAATCGTGAGCAAAAACGGATAGTTCCACGGACTCATGATGAGAGTGACACCATAGGGCGAAGGCTTCTTGTAGCTTCTGGCATGGAACTGTGCAAGCGGAGTTGCGACCGTCTTCTCTTTTGCGTAACTCTTTATATGTGAGAGCATGTGGCTCAGTTCGCTTAAAACCATTCCCGTCTCGCACATGTACGACTCGAAAGCGCCTTTTCCCAAATCCATTTCGAGTGCCTTGTTGATTTCGCCTTCATGTCTTGTTATGCTCTGTTTGAGAGCTTTGAGAGCAGAGATTCTGACACTGACGTCGAGAGTTTTTCCGGCTTTGAAGTATTCCCGCTGGGCGGCAACAATCCGGGTGATTTCAGATTTATCCATAAACTTGTCCTTTCTTATTCCATGACTTCATAATAGAAGGCTTCGAGCTGTTTTGAGTCCATCAGAACCGGAACCGGATAGAGTGGATTGCCTTCTTTATCAGCGTATTTGGCGAGCTTCGGGATGTCCTCTTTCTTTATCTCCGGAATCTTGTCGCCGATGCCATAGCGGACTTTCATGTCCTTGATAGCCTGGATAAACGCCTTCGCCGCTTCCTCGTCGGGAGTTTCGGCGGTGGCAAGATTTGCGGCAATCGCAAGACGATGGAGCTTCTTGTCAATCGTGTGACCGTAGGCTTCCAGAACATGTGGCAGTAAAATCGCATTCGCAAGCCCATGCGGGACGTTATATTCTCCTCCCAAAGAGTGCGCAACAGCGTGGACGTAACCGACATATGATTTAGTGAAGGCACAGCCGGCATAGTAGGAGGCTGTGAGCATGTTGCGCCGCGCCTCAATGTTCTTGCCATCAAAATAGGCGGTGTCAAGGTTCTCGAAAATCAGCTTTATCGCCTTCAGAGCTTCCTGCCTTGTCTGCCTTGTAGTCGACCGCCCGATGTAGGCTTCAACTGCGTGCATAAGGGCATCCATACCGGTGGAAGCGGTGATTGATTTCGGAAGGCTCAAAGTCGTCTCAGGGTCGAGGACGGCATACTTCGGAATAAGCGGGAAGTCGTTGATGGCGTACTTGTGTCTTGTCTCCGAATCGACGATGACTGCCGCAAGAGTTGTCTCACTGCCGGTTCCTGCCGTCGTCGGAACGGCGATAAGAAGCGGAATCTTCTTTCCGACCTTCAGAATTCCCTTCATCTGGTTCAGAGATTTCTTGGGACGGGCGTATCTCGCACCGAGAGCCTTCGCACAGTCCATGCTCGACCCTCCGCCAAAGCCGATGATGCAGTCGCACTTTTCGTTCTTGTAGATTTCAAGCGCTTCTGCGACATTTTGAGTCGTCGGATTCGCAACGGTGCCGTCGTAAAGAGAATATGGCATCCCGGCTTGGTTGAGGGCATCAATCAGCGGATTTACGAGCCCGAGGCTCATAATTCCCTTGTCGGTGATGATAATCGGGTGCCCGAGATTCTTCGATTTAATCGTCTCCGGAATCAGCCTCATGCTCTTAATGATTTCCGGTTCCCGATACGGCAGAACCGGCAGAGCAATCCAGAGGCAAGTCTGAAACACCCTGCAATAAGCCTTTTTTATAAAATTCATGCTATAGTACTCCTATCCATGTTTAGCTTTATTTAATTATAGTCCTGTCGGGAAAGGATGTCAAGACATGTAGGGGCGGATATTATCCGCCCGCTATATCGCAATCTCGTGGGTTCGGGCGGATGATATCCGCCCCTACAATTTACATTCTGCTAAAAATTTTGGTTGACAAATCGGCAAACAACGTATATAATATATGAGGTCGTGAGTCCGCTAGTATGGCTCAGTTGGTAGAGCAGTGCATTCGTAATGCGCAGGTCGTCGGTTCGAGTCCGACTACTAGCTCCAAAGTCTTCTCATCTGAGGAGACTTTTTTGTTAGGAGCACTTATGACTCCCAAAAATTTTTCTCTCATTTTCAAAAAAACAAATTGCTATTGCCCGCCGAATGTGTTATACTATCTTTGATAACTGAAAATCAGAGCGTATTTGCACATATTTTGTTGAAAGGTTGGGTATCATGTTTCAGGAAACCGCTAAGAAGCGCAAGCCACTACAGATTGTCGGGATAGTTATTGTAGTCATTCTTGCGCTGGCGATAGTCAGTACATTCGTTATTTATGGCATATTCAAGGACTCCAATTCCGCGCCGATGGTGTTCGGAAAACGGGTATATATAATGAGTGGAAGCGGCATGGAGCCGAGAATTCCTCAGGGCTCGGCTGTCTTTGTTGAGGAGGGAACCCTCCCTGAAAGTGAGGGCAACGTAATACTCTGCAACATCGACGGCAAGCTTGCCCTTGTCGGCTATGTCGGCTCCCAGACGACAACCTCTGAAGAGGGTCTCGTCACAACCAGCTATATTGTTAAGTATGACAGCACCTCTGCCGACCAGCAGTGGACGGTTGACGCCGATGACATCATCGGAAGAGCCGTTTCTTACGACCTGCTGATGGGAAGAGTCATCACGTTTGCATCATCAAAGGTCGGAATGCTGGTTATCGTGATTGTCCCGTGCGCACTTCTCATTCTCTATGAAGTGATAATGCTCATCATCACTTCAAGGAAGAGAAAAGTTTCCGCGGAGGAGCCCGCTGAGGAGGATATGAGTCCCGCGGATACCCTTGCATTTACAATGAACTCTCCCGAAAAGCCTGTTGCTCCGACTCCCGCTGTCAAGGAAAGAAAGCCGGTCACCGGCAACGACATTCTCGATTTTGGCTTTACTGATGAGAAGCCGTCAAAGCCAAAAGAGACTCCGCTTTTCGATTTCGGAGACTTCATTCCGAAGTACACAAATCCTGAAGACCACAGCAGTGCCACAGAGCTTGAATTTTCGTTCGGAAGCAGTACTTCCAAGGCAGAGGAGCCCGCGCCCGAAGAGCCTGCAGTCAAGGAAGAGCCGAAAGAGGAGTCATTCGCATGGAGCCCGATTGCCTCTACTCCCGAGCCTGCGCCATCTCCCAAGCCGACAGTTGCAGAAACAACCATGAAGCTGGACGAGGTTGCAAAGTCCTTAAATTCCGACGAACCCGCCCAGGCGACCTCCTCAAGAATCGACGAGCTCATCAAGCTCCTTGAAGAGGAAAAGCAGAGACTTGCAAACTCTGACAAGAAGTAAAACAGTAACATCAAAGCCTTCCGGAATCCGGGAGGCTTTTGGATTTTCAATTCGTGAAAATTACGGTGCATTTTGAGGACAGATGAACAAAAATATTTTTGAAAAAAGGTTGATTTCTGCCGGCAGATTGTGTATAATGTAATTGAAGATAAGAGCTTTGCTCCGGTCTTAAAGCGGTGATTCTCCACCACCAAGTGAGAACCTAAAAAAGCGGCGAGTCTCTGCCATTAAGTGAGAACCTAAAACCGGGGATGAGCAATCGTCCCCTTTTTCAGTATATACTGATTATTTGCGATAAAAGGAGCTAAAATGTCCAAAACCCACCGCATTATAATTATTATTTTCACCGCCGTGTTCATGGTTGCCGTCGTTGTCGGGGTGGTTATAAGAATGGCTCAGGACGACAGTTTGGAGGTCGTTTCGCCTGACGTCACTCTGACGACTGAGGACGAGCCGGATGTCACTTCCGTTACAGAAGCAACTACCGAAGTGACAACCGAAGCCACAACTGCTCCGACAACAGTCACGACAGAAGCCACCACAGAGCCGGTTCCGGAAGAAGAGCCGGAGGAGAGCGGCGAGGTCGTCATCGCAATCGGCGGGGACACGTCGATTGATTCCGAGTTTGCGGACGCCTGCTACAGCTGGGGCGTCGACTATCCGTGGAAAGAGGTCAGCGACATCTTCAGCGCCGCAGACATTGCGATTGTCAACCTTGAGACCTGCGTCAGCGACACCGGAGAGTCGGAAAAGCCGGAGGGCTATGGCTTCCGGACTCCTCCAGAAATGCTCGAAGGCTTTGTGAACGCCGGAATCGACATCGTGAATCTTGCGAACAACCACACGAGAGACTTCGGCTACGACGCACTTCTCAACACTTTTGAGAACCTCACGAACTACGGAATCGAATATTTCGGAGCAGGCTATGACGAGGAGGACGCAGAAAGCCTGGTCATAAAAGAGGTCAACGGCGTCACAATCGGCTTTGCGGGATGCAACAAGGTCTATCTCTCGTCAAGCTATGCCGCTTCGGAGGATCACGCCGGAATCAACATGGTCTATAGTATGGATGACGAGAGAACGCAGGACTTCCTGGCAAAGATCGCCGAGTACGACACCCAGGTCGACGTCCTCATCGTCTTCATGCACTGCGGCACGGAAGAGACCTTCGACGTCACATCCTATCAGAAAGACCTGGGCAAAGCCCTTATCGACAACGGTGCAGACATCGTCATCGGCGGACACTCGCACACTCTTCAGCCGATAGAATTCTATAACGGTAAGCCGATTTTCTATAGCATCGGAAATCTCATATTCTGGCATGTCGACGACGACATCGACGGCTTGACCTGCATTTTCAACATCACCGTCGACAAGGACGGCTTCAAGTCCCTCACGATAAACCCACTGTTCATAAAAAATTACAAAGTCTATCTTTTGACTGAGGGCGAAGATACATATTCTTCAAGATACCGCCAGATTATCGACCTCATGAATGAGCTGTGCCTTGATTACGGCATCCAGTTTGATGATGATGGGGTGATGTATTTTGTGGACGATACTATTCAGGAGGAAGAAACCGATATTTCCGAAAATGTCTCTTGACAAGTGTGTCATCTCATAGTATAATTGAATCGAGATTTATTAAATCCAGATTTAATTAGCTAGGAGGCGGCATAAATGGAGTTTATAGGCAGGCAAAGTGAGCTAGAAAGCCTCAATGAGCTGTATCGTGAGGACAGATTTCAGATGTTTGTCCTCTATGGTCGCAGGCGAGTCGGAAAAACGACTCTTTTAAACGAATTTTGCAAGGATAAACCGTCGATATTCTACTTGGCGGAGCAAAGCAACCGTAAACTTAATCTCGAGAAATTCTCCGATGCAGTTTTCAGCTACTATGGCGAGACGACTCTGGAGTCGTTTTCTTCATGGGAGAATGCGATAACATATATCGACGAGAGACAGGCAGGCAATCGACTTGTTCTGGTTCTTGATGAATTCCCGTATCTCTGCCGCAAGGACATGTCGCTTCTTTCGGAACTTCAGCACCTCATCGACCATCGGCTTCAGCATGGAAAGCTGTTTTTAGTACTTTGCGGAAGCTATATGGGATTCATGGAAAAGGAAGTATTGGGTTCAAAAAGCCCTCTTTTCGGCAGGCGAACCGGTCAGCTTCACATGAAGACGTTTGATTACAAGACAAGCCTTGAATATATGGACGGATTCACGGATGAAGAGAAGCTGATGCTTTATGGCGCCTTCGGCGGAACTCCGTTGTATCTTTCACATATAGACCGGTCGAAGACCTTTGAGGAGAACATCAGGCACGAATTTTTAAGGACGACTGCCTATCTCTATGAAGAGCCACTTTTGCTTTTGAGGCAGGAGGTAGTCGAGCCGGGCGTTTACAGCTCTGTTATTGAAGCTATTGCTGGTGGAGCCACCAAGAGCAATGAAATTGCCACGAAAATCGGCGAGGAGCCAGCGAAGTGTTTAAGATACATCAGTATCCTCTGCGACTTGGGAATTCTCTACAAAGAAACTCCTTTTGGCGAGAAGGAAAGTTCACGAAAAACGATTTATGGAATATCCGATTTCATGTTCAGATTCTGGTACAGATTTGTTTTCCCGAACCGTACCCTCATCGAGACGGGAGCGAGTGATGCTCTCTACAAAAAAAGAATAGAACCCTCCTTAAACGAATATATGGGAATCGTTTTCGAGAAGATTTGCATGGAGTATCTTCTCAGAAAGAACTCCCGGTGCGAGCTTCCGATAATGTTCACATCAATCGGCAGATGGTGGGGACATTCGAGTGAGAAGACGCACACGCAGGTCGAGATAGACCTGATTGCGCAGGACGGAAGAGATTACATCTTCTGCGAGTGCAAGTGGCGGAATGAAATCATGACTCCTGCTGTTCTTAACAAGCTGAAAGAGAGTGCGGGTGTATTCTCAAAAGACATAGATAACTGCTATTTTGCACTTTTTTCAAAGAGTGGATTCAGCGATTCGCTGATAGAAGAAGCAAAAAACGACAGCCGGATTCTCTTAATCGGGATTGATGATATAACGGCGTAAATCGCCGTGGAAAGGACGAAAATATGCAAATTAATTCACACGAAAAAGTACTAATAATCGACTTCGGTGGACAGTACAACCAGCTCATCGCACGGCGTGTGCGTGAAGCGAACGTCTACTGCGAGGTTGTGCCCTACCGCAAGGCGTCGATTGACATGATTAAATCCGAAAATCCGGTCGGAATCATCTTCACCGGCGGACCGAAGAGCGTTTATAAGGACGATTCGCCGTCCGTCTCTCCCGAAATTTTCGAGCTCGGAATCCCGATTTTGGGAATTTGCTACGGCGCACAGCTGATGGCATATCTTTTGGGAGGAGAAGTGGCGACCGCGCCCGTCAGCGAGTACGGTAAGACTGAGACGGAGTTCTCGGCGGAGTCGGTTATATTCAAAAATCTCCCCGAAAAGTCAATCACCTGGATGAGCCACACTGACTATATAAAAAGTGTTCCCGATGGATTTGTGACGACTGCTCACACCTCGGTTTGCCCGACTGCGGCGATGGAGAACCCGGCAAGAAAGCTCTATGCAGTGCAATTTCATCCGGAAGTCAACCACACTGAATACGGCTTCCAGATGCTTCGCAGTTTTCTCTACGAAGTTTGTGGATGCCGCGGCGACTGGACTATGGAGAGATACGCCGAGACCGCAATTGCCGAGCTTCGTGAAAAGGTCGGCGACAAGAGAGTGCTCCTTGCGCTTTCCGGCGGGGTCGACTCGTCCGTCTGTGCGGCGCTTCTCTCGAAGGCAGTCGGTTCACATCTCACCTGCATTTTCGTCGACCATGGTTTTATGAGAAAGAACGAAGGCGACGAGGTCGAGGAAGCTTTCGCCGACTGGGAGGTCAATTTCGTCCGTGTCAACGCCAAGGACCGCTTCATGGCGAAGCTCAACGGTGTTTCAGCTCCCGAGCAGAAGAGAAAGATTATCGGCGAGGAGTTCATCCGCGTTTTCGAGGCTGAGGCGAAGAAAATCGGGCACGTCGAGTACCTTGCGCAAGGCACCATCTATCCCGACGTCATCGAGTCGGGAGCAGGCGACGCCGCCGTCATCAAGAGCCACCACAACGTCGGCGGTCTTCCCGATTACGTCGATTTTGAGGAGATTATAGAGCCGCTCAGGATGCTGTTTAAGGACGAGGTGAGAGCACTCGGCAGAACTTTGGGGCTTTCCGACAAACTCGTCAACCGCCAGCCATTCCCGGGACCGGGTCTCGCAATCAGAATCATCGGCGAAATCACCGACGAGAGACTTACAATCCTTCAGGACGCCGACTGGGTCTTCCGGGATGAGCTCGCAAAGAGCGGCGTCGATAAGGATTTAAGCCAGTTCTTCGCCGTCCTGACGACCATGCGTTCAGTAGGAGTAATGGGCGACGGCAGAACCTATGACTACACCCTAGCTCTCCGCGCCGTCACGACCCAGGACTTCATGACCGCCGACTTCGCCAAAATTCCCTATGATGTATTAGAGCGCTGCTCGTCAAGGATTATCAATGAGACTAATGGGATTAATAGAGTAGTTTATGATATAACTACTAAACCTCCGGCGACTATTGAATGGGAATGATTAACTAGTCTAATTATTATAAAAAGAGCTATCCGCCTTCTAGAGTCGGGTGGCTCTTTTTACGGTAGAAAAGTTGTGATATTAACTCTTTCCTGTATTGCATTTTTAACAATTATGTGTTACAATAAATTCAGAAATATCAGGAAAGAAGATGCACGCTAATGGCAACCGATATTGAAATCCTCAGCAAGGCAAAGATGTACATGGAGAAGCTTGCAAGCGGTGTCGACCCGATTTCCGGAAATCTTGCTCCGGAAGATGATGTTATAAATCAGCTGAAACTTTCACGTTGCTTTACGTATGTTGCGGGAGTTTTGCAGTCGGTTATAGATAATGGCGGAAAGGTTGAAAAGACCGCCAAGTCGAAAAAGTTGCCTTTCTATCTGCCTTTGGAGGTTCGTGATGATTTCCGGTTCTCTGATAATCCGATTCCAGTCAGTAATCTTGCTGAGCGGATTAACTCTCTTATAGACACGGATACTATGTCCGAAATAAAGTATCGCAGTATAACTTCATGGCTTATCAGCGTCGGGATTCTTGAGGAAATAGTCGATAGTAATGGAAAGACAAAAAAGGTTCCAACCAAAAACGGAAACACAGTTGGCATAACTTCTCAGCAAAGAACTGAAATGTACGGTGTATATTATGTCACTGTCTACAATCGCGCCGCTCAGAAATTCATCCTTGATAATATCGATACTATAACTGATGTCAACAATTCTCGTTATGGACAACGAGAGAATGCAGGTCAGCCTTGGTCAGAAGAGCATGATGAGTGTTTAAGGGATTTGTATTTAAAAGATGTTTCGATAAGCGAGATTGCTGTTACTCTGAAAAGAAGCAATAACTCTATCCGCGAGAGACTGAAAAAGTTCGGACTTTTAGACAATAACGAAACAACATGAGGTGACAATAAGTGCTGATAAGGTGCCCTGAATGTGGGAATCAGATTTCGGACAGGGCGGAGAGATGCCCTCATTGTGGATTGCCGGGAAAATTCTTTTCTGGGACAAGTGAGCAGAACTTGTCTGACTTGAATCTTTCCGACATAAGCAGTGTCCTGACTTCTTTTGACAGGGATTACTATGCCTTTTTCAACAGTTCCCATTACATTTCGCGTCGCGAGCAGGAATATCTTGTCAACATTTATGGAGGATATTTTTCGACTTTTGACAATCCGATGATACTTCAATATGTGCAGAATAACGCCCGGAAGTTCCGCATTGATGCGGCTACTCTCAGGCGTTTTCTTGCAAAAATGAAGTCTCTTGATACCGACATTGCCACTCATAACGCAAATTACGTGGACAGCGTTCTCCAGAATGAAAGCGAGTATTTCGATAATATTCTGAAAGATATTGACCCGGATATCAAGCTAGATGAAGAACAGCGGCGAGCTGTTATAACTGACGACGATTACTGCCTGCTTGTTGCTGGCGCCGGAGCAGGGAAGACCACCACAATGGCGGCAAAGGTTAAGTATCTCGTCGAAAAGAAGAATATTCGCCCGGAGGAGATAATCGTCATCTCATACACCAACAAAGCCATTGCAGAGCTTCAGGAGAGAATAAACAAGAAGCTTCAGATTCCTGCGAGAATCTGCACATTCCACTCGTTCGCTTATGACATAGTCAAGAAGTTTTCCGCAGAGCCGCCGGAAATTAACTTCAGTTCCTACAGTATCATCTCGGATATTCTCGAAAAGCGGATATTTGACGACAAGAAGCTCATGAGGAATCTTGTTTTATTCTTGGGATACTATTTTGACATTCCTGATGATGCGTTCAACTTTGAAAATCTCAACCAGTACCATCTCTATAAAGCTTCTCAGACCTATGAGACCATCAAAAGTGGCTTGGGCGAATATGTCCAGTCTGTCGCTGAGCAACGCTCGCGGAGAATCAAGACTATTACCGGTGAATATCTGTGTTCAGTCCAGGAAGTTCAGATTGCCAACTTTTTGTATCTCAACGGCATTGATTACGAATACGAGAAAGTATACCCATTCGGAACTCTCTCAAAGAATAAAAAGTACACTCCCGACTTTTTCATTTCTCAGGGAGAACACACTGCGTGGCTTGAACATTATGCTCTTTCCCAAAGCGGTTATAGTGGCATATTCACGCCGGCACAGATGGAAAGATATAAGAAATCCATCAGAAGCAAGCGGCATCTTCACTCTATCAGCAAGACCGATTTGATTGAAACGTGGTCATTCTATAACGACCGCCGTCCTCTCTTAGAGCACCTCGAAGAGGAGCTTACACGTCACGGGTTTATTCTGAAGCCGAGAAGCTTCGATGATGTATACAAAAAGATAGTTGAAACCGGCAAGGACAAGTACATTTATAGTCTTGTCCAGTTTATGATGCAATTTATCGAGCAATATAAAACCGCAGGCTATGATGAAAGCGGGTTCAGAATTCTCCGCAAAAAGACGGACAACCCGAGAACTCTACTGTTTTTAGACATCGCTGAACCGGTATATAATCATTATCAGGAGGCTCTTAAAGCGGCAAACCAGATTGACTTTGCGGATATGATTAACGATGCTCAATACTATCTTCATGAGATAGAGAGTCAGCAGCTGGAGCTTCCTTACAAGTATATCATCATAGATGAGTTTCAGGATATTGCCAGACAGCGGTTCAATCTCACAAAGACTCTTTCTGAAATAACCAATGCCAAGGTTGTTGCTGTCGGAGATGACTGGCAGTCCATCTTTGCGTTTTCAGGCTCGGATATAACACTATTCACCAAATTCGTTGAGCTTGTTGGAGGAGGAACGGAACTCAAAATAACTCATACATATCGCAATTCTCAGGAGCTTATAGACATCGCAGGCAAATTCGTCCAGAAAAATTCAACTCAGATTCGCAAACAGCTGATTTCACCGAAGCATCTTGAAAACCCGATTGTTATAGAGACATTCGATGATTCTTATAAAATGATGAAAAACCTGGCTGAAAAGGTTGAGGAGATTATCGGTAAAATTATTTCCGAATTTGGAGAGAAGAAGACGATTCTGCTTGTCGGAAGATATAATTTTGACTTGGATCGGCTTGTTAAAACGGGAAAGTTTCAGGAATTGTACAGAAATAATGAAGTCAGAAGCGTAAAATATCCGAATGTCAAAATCTCGTTCATGACCGTTCACAGTGCAAAAGGTCTCGGCTATGACAACGTAATACTTATCAACATGTTTGAGGGAAAGTTTGGATTTCCTTGTCAGATTGAGGATGACCCGATTATGAAGCTTGTAAGATATGAAGATAACAGTATGCCGTTTGCTGAAGAGCGAAGACTGTTTTATGTCGCCATGACGAGAACCAAGAATCGCGTGTACATAGTAACGCCGCAAAACCGTCCGTCCAGATTCCTTGTCGAACTCATCAGGGACAATAATCTTCCGTATGACGGCGAAATCAATATGCAGGCAGTCGATTTGTTCAAAATTCGTTGTCCAAAATGTGGCTTCCCGATGAAATATACATTCAATAAGAACTATGGCTTGAATCTCTGGATGTGTACGAATGAGTCAGAGGTCTGCGATTTCATGACTAACGACCGGGTTCATATGCATGATATCGTAAAATGCCCGAGATACAGTGATGGTTATCTTATAGTAAAGAAAAAAGATGGCGATATTTTCTACGGCTGTACCAATTACACAAATGAAGAGCGTCAATGCAAATACATGCGGGTGATTGAAAAGAGATAATCTTTCGAGGCTATGAATAAAGCTGACTCGCTGAAGATTGCTGAAAAAGCTACCAGACCATAACATCTGATAGCTTTTTCTTTTACATCTATGCTTATATACTTGTCCTTACAGACGTCCTGGGAATCTGCCTGAGTCTTTGCTTCAGCTAAAGGTTTCGTCTGAAGTGCCCGGTCGGAATGTAGCTGACTTGGGAAACCGCTTCGCCAACATTGAATCGGCGGCAGACGGTACGACTCGTGAATTGCCGGAATGTTTAGAGCTTGACAACAGCTTGATTTAGGGTATAATGTAATTATATTATCTGCAAAGGCGGGATTATTGTGACTGAAACTCAAAGAAAAGTGAATGCGAAGAAGTTTGCGGAGTTCTGGGCAGGAAAAGGTTATGAAAAAGGTCAGAGCCAGTCCTTTTGGACATCTCTTTTGCGGGACGTCTATGGCGTTGAGCACCCGGAGGAATATGTTGTTTTTGAAGAGCAGGTTCAGCTCGGGCACACAAGCTTTATCGACGCCCGTATTCCCAAAACCAAAGTACTGATTGAGCAGAAGAGTCTCAACAAGAATCTCACCGAAAAGATAAAGCAGTCGGACGGCACCTTCAAAACTCCGTTTGAGCAGGCGAAGAGATACGACGACAGCCTCGGCTATTTCGACAAGAACCGTTGGCTGGTCATCTGCAACTTCCAGACCTTCCACGTCTATGACATGGCGGATTCGCATGGCGAACCGGAGGTAATTGAGCTCAAAGACCTCGAAAAAGAATACCACCGTCTCGACTTTCTCGTAGACACTGGGGCTGACAACACCAAGCGTGAACTCGAAATCTCCCAAGCCGCCGGAAAGATTGTCGGTGAGCTTTATGATGCGCTCTTAAAGCAATATCCCCAGCCTCACACTGCCGAAACCTATCAGGATTTGAACGTCCTCTGCGTCCGGCTTGTATTCTGCCTTTATGCCGAAGACGCCGACATTTTCGGCGAGCACCTCAAGTTCAACAAGTACCTCCGGAGCTTCGACACCCAGCACACAAGAAAGGCGCTCCAGAACCTCTTTGACGTCCTCAATCAGCCGGTTGATGAGCGCGACCCGTTCCTCAAGGATGACGAGCCACTTTTGGCTGAATTTCCCTATGTCAACGGCAGTCTTTTCGAGAAGAAGCATGTCATTCCGCCCTTCAGCGACGAGATAAGAAACCTGCTTCTTCGTGAAGCCAGCCTTGGCTTCGACTGGTCTGAAATCAGCCCGACCATCTTCGGAGCTATCTTTGAGAGCACCTTAAACCCCGAAACCCGCCGCAACGGCGGTATGCACTACACCATGCCCGAAAACATCCACAAGGTCATCGACCCGCTTTTCCTTGACGACCTGAAGGACGAGCTTGACGGAATCATGGCGGAGCAGGACTTAAAGAAACGCAAACAGAAGCTTACAAACTATCAGGACAAGCTTGCGAAACTTGCGTTCTTGGATCCTGCCTGCGGCTCAGGCAACTTCCTCACCGAAACCTATCTGTCGCTCAGAAAGCTTGAGAACAAGGTCATCGCCGAGCTCATCAGTCTTCGGAAGAAACAGCTTGAGAATCAGATAGTCTTCGGCGGCACCTCCGACGAAGAGCTCATCAAGGTTTCGATAGGTCAGTTCTACGGCATAGAGATAAACGACTTCGCCGTCTCCGTCGCCAAAACCGCCCTCTGGATAGCCGAGAGCCAGATGATGCGGGAAACCGAAAAGATAATCAACCAGGAACTTGACTTCCTGCCCTTAAAAACCAACGCCTACATCATAGAATCCAACGCCCTCCGCCTCGACTGGCAATCCGTAGTCTCGAAATACGACCTCACCTACATAATGGGAAATCCGCCGTTTGTGGGACATAAGAACGTATCTCCAATTCAAAAAGAAGATATGAAAAAGATATTCAACAACAGACAAGGGCGTTTAGATTATGTTTCGGCTTGGTATTTGCAGGCTGCAAAGTATATTCAAAACACCAAAATAGAAGTTGCCTTTGTTAGTACTAACACCATAGTTCAGGGAGTGCATATAGACTCCCTCTGGAAATTATTGCTTGACAACTACGGTGTAAAGATTAATTTTGCTCATACTACTTTCAAGTGGACAAGCGAATCATCTAGTGCGGCGTCAGTTTTCTGCGTTATTATTGGCTTTTCTTTAGTAGATAAGCCTAATAAGCAACTCTTCAAATATAACAATTTAAAAGATTCCGAACTCTGCATTGTCCAATCTATCACACCATACTTGACTGATGGAGAAAGTGTGGTCGTTTCATCACGAACCAAGCCATTGGCAGATGTGCCAAAAATGGTGTATGGCAATATTCCAAGAGACGGCGGTTTCTATACATTTACTGACGAGGAAAAAGAGGCTTTCCTCCAAAAAGAGCCTAATGCCTCAAAATATTTTTATAAATTTATAGGTTCTAAAGAGTACATAAACAATACAATGCGTTGGATCTTGTTCTTAAGAGATTGCCCTCCAAACGAGTTAAGAAAAATGCCGCTTGTAATGGAAAGAGTAAAACAAGTACAACAATTTCGGCTATCAAGTAAAGCAAATGAAATTCACAAATTTGCAGAAACTCCTACACTGTTTGCACAACAGACACAGCCCATAGGACATCGCTTTATAATTGTTCCTATTGTATCTTCTTCTGCAAGACAATATATACCAATGGGGTATGTAGATGGTGATACTTTAGTTAATAACAGAGTGTTCATCGTGCCAGATGGTGATTTATACTTGTTCGGCATACTGCAATCTAAAATTCATAATTCATGGATGCGGCGAGTCGCCGTTAGACTAAAAAATGACTACTCATATTCGAAAGACCTCGTATATAACACATTCCCTTGGTGCAACCCAACAGCCGTGCAAAAGGCGAAGATAGAAAAAACTGCACAAGGCATTCTGGATGCCAGGGCTTTGTATCCGGATAGCAGTCTTGCTGACTTGTATGATGAGGCGGTTATGCCGCCGGAGCTTCGGAAGGCTCATCAGGCTAATGATGCGGCGGTGGCGGCGGCTTATGGGATTTCCCGGGATATGCCGGAGCCGGAAGTTGTCGCGATGCTCATGAAGAGGTATCAGGAGATGACGGAGAAAGGGGAAGCGTAAATGCCAGATGAAATCATTTATCAGTCCTATATAAATATTTTGCGGGAGGAGCTTGTCCCGGCGATGGGCTGCACCGAGCCTATCGCAGTTGCGTACTGTGCGGCTCTGGCGAGGAAGACGCTTGGGTGCAAGCCTGCGCATGTGGAGGTTCTCGCAAGCGGGAATATCATCAAGAATGTGAAGAGCGCGGTCGTTCCCAACACCGGCGGACGCCGGGGAATCGCTACTGCCGCCGCGGCAGGAATCGTCGCCGGTCGGGAGGATTATGAGCTCCAGGTGCTGGCGGAGGTGACAACAGAGCAGAAAGCAGAGATTTCGGAGTATCTTGAGAGCGCAACCTTCGATGTCCGGGAGTCCGATCGCCCGTATGTGTTCGATATCCAGGTTTCCGTTTCCAGCGGCGAGCATTCCGCCTATGTGGAAATCGCCGGGCAGCACACGAATGTAATCTGCATTGAAAAGGACGGCGAAATTCTTCTCAAGAAGGATTATAAAGAAGAGGGAGACGGCTCGAAGACCGACCGTAGTCTTCTTACCGTCGAGAAGATCGTCGAGTTTGCTGACACGGTGAACATAGAGGATGTTCGTGATATTCTTAAGAAGCAGATTGATTGCAACACCGCCATCGCCGAAGAGGGTCTTCATGGCAACTATGGCGCGAATATCGGAAGGATTTTGTTGCAGGCATATGGCGACAGCGTCCACAATCGTGCGAAAGCCTATGCCGCCGCAGGCTCTGACGCCCGAATGAACGGCTGTGAGCTGCCGGTTGTCATCAACTCGGGAAGCGGCAACCAGGGCTTGACGACTTCACTTCCGGTTATCGTCTACGCAAAAGAGCTGAACGTCTCTGAGGACAAGCTCTACCGGGCACTCGTGGTCTCGAATCTCGTCACCATCCATATGAAAACCGGCATAGGACGGCTCAGTGCCTATTGCGGAGCGACGAGTGCAGGCTGTGGAGCAGGAGCTGGTGTTACATATCTCTATGGCGGCGGCTATCGCGAGATCGCGCATACTATTGTGAATGCAGTTGCAATCGATTCCGGAATGATTTGCGACGGCGCCAAAGCCAGCTGTGCCGCAAAGATTGCCTCGGCAGTCGAAGCGGGACTTTTGGGAATGCAGATGCAGATGCACGGCAGTCAGTTCTACAGCGGCGACGGTATTGTTGTCAAGGGAGTTGAGAACACCATTCTCAATGTCGGCAAGCTCGCCCGCGAAGGAATGCATGAGACAGACAGGACGATTCTTGAAATGATGACGGGGAATATTACCAAATAAAACGATGGCATTGGAAGCTGAAATTTCCAGAGCATTCTCGGATTTGCAATCTATTACGCTTTCGACAAAGTCAAGGCGGCGGAGAATCCGCGGGAAATGCTTGCAATGCTGAAGTGAAAGAGCGGTCGGGAGACAGATAATAAAGGAGGAGAAGATTTCATGTCCAAACTATCCACATTCCCTGCATCCGCAGGTTTGCAGGGCAAACGGGTTTATTTTGCGTGCCATCCGGGGGATTTCGAGAAGTATTTTGAAGTTATATGCGCCGATATACTGGCAGGGCAGGATTGCGTTGTTTATTACAATTCTGAGCCGGAGGTTCCGTGGGATGAAGGCGTGATGGAGTCTTTACTCGGCGGGATTCAGCTGATGGTGATTCCGGTTACCGGGAAGTTCCTGCGCGAGAAAAATGAGGCGAGGGAAGTCGAACTTGCATTTGCAATAAGGCATCATATCCCGGTTCTGCCTGTAATTGTTGAGAACGGGCTTGAGGAAGAATATAGAAGAGTCTTCGGCAGTCAGAGGTTCATCCACGGGACTGTGAATTCGGAAGACCCTTTCAGTGCATCCGCACCTGCGCCCTCATCCGCATCATCTTCGACTATGCCCTGCCCTGCATGTGCACCTGCACCTGCACCACACATCGGACATTTCAAACTGATGGGAGTCGTCGCTTCGCGTGCATGTGCACCTGCACCTTCTCCAACACCTGACATTCCCAAACAGGATAGAGACGTAACTATGGAGCCTGTGTGTATGGGAGCTTATGATGATGAAGACGAGCCGCCGCTTCCGAAGCTGCCTACGCGTGGAGTCCATGCTCAGGGCGTGCCGAAGGCTTCTGAACCCCAGGAGAAAGCAGAGGGAATCGAAGTCAGTCAGGTGGAGTTTTCCGCTGTCGTTCCGAAGCGGTTCATGAAGGGCGAGTACTCGATGGTCGATATTTCGCTGTATGAGGCGAAATTCCGGAGCGTTGTTGACAACCTCATTAAAAATGCCGAGTCGGAGGTCAGGGAAGTGGTCGCAAGCTCGCAGGAGATAAAAAAGGACACCGAGGTCAGGATAGTTCTTTCCTCCCCGGATTTCGAGATTTCCGATTGCGACGAAACCCAGACCTGGCACGGCAGGTATCTCATATTCAGCTTTCCCGTCGAAGTCCCAACGAATTACGCAAAAAAGCAGATTCTCTTCACCGCAACCGTCTATTTCAACGGCATAATCGCGACAAAACTGAAGTTTATCGCGAAGTGTTCTTCATGGAGGGAGCAGAAAATCGAGCTGACACGTGAGGACATTCTCACGGCGTTCATTTCCTATGCAAGCCAGGACAGAAGCCGGGTCGCAACGATAATTCAGGGTATGCAGAAAGCGAGACCGGATATGGATATCTTCTTCGATGTCGAGAGCCTTCGCAGTGGCGATGACTGGAAGCTTGAACTTCACCGTGAGATAGAGAAGAGAGATGTTCTGTATCTCTGCTGGTCGGAGTATGCAAAAGAGTCAAAGTGGGTTGAGGAGGAATGGAGATACGCGCTGTCCAATAAAGGTCTCGATGGAATCGAGCCGATACCGCTCGTCTCTCCGGACATCTGCCCTCCGCCTGATGAACTCAAATCAAAGCATTTCAATGATAAGGTGCTTATTTATAGTAATATGGGGTAGGGAATTGGAGCAGTCGAGAACTTCTTGAAAATCAAAGTTTCCGACCTACAAGTCCGAAACTCATCAAAACTATACTATCACCATATACAGAAAACGGAGGCACTATGACCTACATCCCAGTCACTGAAATAATCCACGAAGCCATCGAATCTGTCGGAATTCATATAGCCCCGGCGTCTGGCTTTCAGATTACGGAGAAGACCTCGTCCCGCGACCTTGTCACCCAGTATGACAGGCTGGTTCAGGAGAAGCTTATCGCCGCAATCACTGAAAGGAAGCCAGATGCGCAGTTCATTTCGGAGGAATTGGAGAAAAAGGGCGACCTGAACGCCGAAAACACCTTTATCATCGACCCGATTGACGGGACAACCAACTTCATTCACGGAATGGGCAATTTTGCGATTTCCGTCGCATGGTATAAGTACGGAGAGCCCTTTTATGGTGCGGTTTATGACCCGCTTGCGGATGAATTTTTCGAGGCAAAGGTCGGCATGGGTGCACTTCTGAACGGCATGAGAATTCACGTGAGCAATGCGCCTATGCGAGACTCAATCGTTTTGTTCGGGACTTCTCCCTACAACCCGGAGCTCACCGATATGACGTTCGACCTTGTCAAAAAAGTCTTCGGGAAATGTCAGGACGTCCGCCAGATGGGTTCTGCGGCACTCGACATCTGCCACGTCGCATGTGGCAGGGCAGGACTCTATTTTGAAGCGACCCTTTCCCCGTGGGACTATGCCGCGGCGGCGATTATCTTAAAAGAAAGCGGCGGTGAGCTGGTTAATCTGTCAGGGCATGAGATTAAGCTCTCCCTTGAAAAGACCTCTGTCATTGCCGGAAACAAAAATATAATAGCTGAAAGCGGAATTATAAATCACTGAAAGGATGACCGAAATGGTAGACGTAAAAAATCGCTGGGCACTGATAACCGGTGCCAGCAGAGGAATCGGAAGGCTCGATGCTCTTTTCTTAGCCGAGCATGGCTGTAATCTTATCTTACACAGCCGTAAACTTGAGCACACTGCGGGACTTTTGGAAGAAGTAAAAGCCTTCGGTGTGGAAGCTTACGCCGTTGCGGCAGAACTCTCAAAGCCGGAAGAAGTCGAGGCAATGCTCAACGAAATCGATGAAAAAGGAACTCAGGTCGACCTCATCTTAAACAACGCCGGGCTCCAGATTGCCTACAGGGTAGATTACTACAAGACCCCTGTTGCAGACTTCACCGACAGCTTCCAGATTAACACGATTTCGCCGATTATGATTTGCTATCACTTCCTGCCGAAGATGATTGAGCGTGGCTTCGGAAGAATTCTGAATACGACAAGCGGAATCCGCCTCGAACCTGAGCAGGCAGGCTATTCTGCCAGCAAAGCGGCACTCGATAAAGTTACAATCGACTTAGGTTCCAAGCTTCAGGGCACAGATGTCATGATTAACCTGACAGATCCCGGCTGGTGCAGAACCGACCTCGGCGGTTCTCATGCCCCGAATGCTCCCGAATCCGCCATTCCCGGCGCAGTAGTCGGCATCTTCGTCGATGACAAGAAGTCGGGAAGATACTTAGGCGCCCAGAACTTCACCGGAATGACCCTCGAAGCCGCCGTAAAGAAGGCAGAAGCGGAGTTTGATAGTCCGTATTGATTTTGATGCGTAATTGTCGCCCTGCAGGCGATGCCGCTCCCGTTGGTCGCGGCACCTCTTAGTCAGCCTGTCGGCTGACAGCTCCCCTTGACAGGGGAGCCTTTTTTATTCTCTCAAAAAGTTTATTAGAATAACAAAAAGCCTCCCCTGAAAGGGGAGGTGGACGCACCGCAGGTGCGGACGGAGGGGTTTACAACGGCTCAAAATCCTCCACCCCATGCTTGCACAGCGGGCAGATGAAGTCAGCGGGAAGCTCGTCGCCTTCGTAAACGTAGCCGCAAATCTTGCAGACCCAGCCATTTTTCTTCTCTTCCTTAGGCGTAGGCTTTGGCTTGATGTGCTTATGGTAGTAGTCGTAAGTCACCGACGGCTTGTCGGAGAGAATCTCCGCTTCCGAAACAGTTGCCGTGAAGAGGGTATGGGAGCCCAAATCTTTAGCGTCAATGACATCGGCACTCAGGAAGGCATTTGTGTACTTCGGAATGTACCGGAGTCCATTTGCACTTATTGCGTCAGTCTCGCAATCTGAGAATTTATCAATATCCCGTCCCGACTTCATGCCAAAATGCTCGAAGACGCTGAATGGGGTTTCTTCCGTCAGAATAGAGACGTTGAACTTGCCGGTTTTGAGAATCATATCGTGCGTAAGATTGCTCTTGCTGACAGAAATCGAAATTGTAATAGGACTGCTTGCGACCTGAGTAACAGTGTTGATAATGCAACCGTTATCATTCTCATCTTTAGCCGTGAGAACGAAAAGCCCATAGCTCAGCTTGTTAAGAGCCTTCTTGTCGACAGTCGCCTCGGCGGCTGTTTCTGTTACTGTAGCAGTTACCGGAGCAGGCATAGTAGCCGCAATCGCATCTGCCAATGCGTCAATCTCACTGAGCTGGCTCTCTTTAAGAGAAGACTTGATGGAAATGGTGCTCTCCAAAATATTCATGTTCTTCAGCCCACCGATGATTTCCCGCATAAGCTTGCCGCTCGTAGCCGCCCAGGAGCCGTTCTCGATGAACGCAACGGTTCTGTTCTGCAAATTGTGGGAGGCGATGTCTCTGAGAAGCTCGTCCATGCTGATGAAGATTCCAGCGTTGTATGTTGTAGATGCAAATACAAGGTGGCTGTACTCAAAAGCCGCCGCAACTATTTCGGACGAAGCTGTTACGGAAACGTCAAAGACTTTGGTCTTTATGCCCTTTTCACGGAGCTTGCAGGCGAGGATATTCGCGGCGTTCTCGGTGTTGCCGTAGACGGAGGCATAGGCGATCATGACGCCAGTGACTTCCGGCTCATAGCGTGACCACTGCTGATATTTCTCGATATAGTCGCCGATATTTCTCCTCCAGACAAAGCCGTGAAGTGGGCAAATCATGCCGATTTCAACGGTGGCGGCTTTCTTGAGAAGTGCCTGAACCTGCGTGCCGTACTTTCCGACGATATTTGTATAGTATCTTCTCGATTCTCCGAGGTAGTCCCCGAAGAAGTCGACTTCGTCGGCAAAGAGTGCGCCGTTCAAAGCACCGAAAGTGCCGAAAGCGTCCGCTGAGAAGAGAATCTTGCCCACAGAATCGTAACTTACCATAACCTCAGGCCAGTGAACCATCGGAGCCATCAGGAAAGTGAACTTGTGCTTGCCGGTATCTAAGACATCTCCTTCGCCGACAAGGTGGTAATTCTTCACGACATTCTCACCGAAGAACTGGTTAATCATTCCTTGAATCTTCTTGTTGCAGACGACTATCACGTCGGGATAAATCGCAAGAATCGCCTTCATGGTCACCGAGTGGTCGGGCTCCATGTGGTGAATCACGAGATAATCAAGGCTCCTGCCGTCCAGACCGTGCTCGACATTCTCCAAAAATACTTTTTCAACAGCATGGTCGACGGTGTCGAAGAGCACTGTTTTTTCGTCAAGCAGTAAGTACGAATTATAAGAAACCCCGTCCGGCACAGAATAGACGCCCTCAAACATAGCGAGCCGCCTGTCATCCGCCCCGACCCAGAGCAAATCGTCAGTAACTTTGCGTACACAGTACATATTTCATCATCCTTTCAATCAAAAGAGTGGGATTTGTCGGCTTCGCCGACGCCGCTCCCTTCGGTCGCGGTACCTCTCAGTCGCGCTTCGCGCGCCAGCTCCCCTAATTTAGGGGAGCCTTTTTTGCGTGAGTACTACTGGCTCCCCTTTTTAAGGGGAGCTGTCAGCCGTAGGCTGACTGAGAGGTTCGCCGACCAACGGAAGGCGCGTCGCCGTAGGCGACAAAATCGGGGCTCTCGCCCCGATTTTTCATTCTTCCTCAAACATATCCTTGCCAACTCCGCAAAGAGGGCAGGTGAAATCTTCGGGTAAATCTTCAAATTTGGTGCCGGGAGCTATTCCGTTGTCGGGATCTCCTAATTCCTCATCATAAACATATCCGCAAACTGTGCATACATATTTCATTTGAAGTCATCCTTTCATGTAAAATCATTTTTAAGAAGCATTCCTAAAAGCTTCTACTGTTATTATAACGAAACGCCATTGCGCTGTCAAGTCTAATAACAAAAAATCCCGCAGAAATCCTGCGGGAAATATTTATCCTTCACTGAGTTCGGTGATGACCTTGACAAAGCTCTCCGGATCGTCGAACTCCTTATAGATAGACGCAAAGCGGACGTATGCCACAAGGTCGATGTCCTTTAGTGCCGAAAGAACGCTGTCGCCGATTTCGGCGGTCGTGATTTCCGTTCTCATCTCGTTTGCAAGGCGGTTCTCAATGTCGTCGACGATGTGCTCGATGGTTTCGGGACTTACGGTACGCTTTTTTGTAGCCGATGTGATGCCGACGATGACCTTCTCCCTCATGAACGGCTCATAGCTTCCGTCCTTTTTGATAACCATCAGAGCCGGGCGCTCGACAACCTCGTAGGTTGTGAACCTCCTGCCACATTGTGTGCACTCACGGCGGCGGCGGATCTTCTCGTCGCTCGGGCGTGAATCGATAACCTTGGTGTCGTCATAACCGCAGAACGGGCATTTCATGATAGTCATCCCTCCATAGTAAAGCAGGTCGCTGTTTTGTGAAATGTATCTTTCAATTATTATAGCATATTTTCCGGATTTTTGCAACAGAAAATTCCGAATTTAAACCTCATTTTGTCTTAACTTTGGCTTAATCAGAGTATTCTTCCAAGAGTCGGAATCTCCCTGTCAAGAATCCGTTTGGCATAGGACCTGAGTAGCTCGCACTGCGCCGTGAACTCGTCCGAGTTTGACTCCAGCATCGGTCGGAGCATGTAGACTGCGCCCTTCATCTCCTCCAAAATGTCTTCGTCAACAATGCAGGAAAGCCGTTTTGAATACTTCACAAACGCCTCTTCAAGCTCATCAAGAGCCGCTTTTGCCTCTTCTTCACTGTTGGCGTTTAAGACCTCCTCAATCTTCCCGTAAATTTTCGTATTCTCCGCCTCGATTCCCGCTATGGCGAAGCACCCAGCCGCAATGATGGCGGCAATTATCACTATGCTGATAAAAATCCGCTTCATAATCACTTCTCCTTCGGAATTATATAGAGCGAGTTGTCGGGACGCATCATGCAAAGAAGCACGTCCCCGGGCTCCAAGTGCTTTCTCTTGAGCTCTTTTCGTAGCTCTTTTTCGTCGAGACCTGCTCCGTTCATTCCGCTTCCGATGATGTCGCCGTCTGAGATGAGCACCTGTGGCGGGTCGCTTGTAGTTTCGGGAGTCGCCAAAGTTTCGGGAGTAACTGGTCGGTTACTGGCTTTCAGTAGCACACTAATCGTTCCCGTAGTCTCGACAACCGCATACTGGACTTCATCTATGTCGAAAACTCCGCTGTTCCTGAGCGCCGAGCAGACGTCGTCAACCGTAAACCGAAGCTCTTTCATGACCGCCTGGTCGAGCTTCCCGTTCGAGATGATTACTTTAGGCCTTCCCGAGATAACATGCCGGAGCTTTCTTGATTTGAGTGCGGCAAACGAAGCTAAGATGTCAAGGCAGACAAGCGTCAGAATCGGCACCACTCCCGTTATGAGTGAAGCCTCCGGGTCCTCCATCGCAAGGGTGGCGATGTTCGAGATTAAAATCGTGATGACAAGCTCGGAAGGCGAGAGCTCGCCTAACTGCCTCTTTCCCATAACCCTGGTTGCGAAAATCACGAGAAAATAGACTATGATTCCTCTTATGAAAACTATGAGCATGATTTTATCCTTTCTGAGTTTCTGAACCTATTTTTGCCGGGACGCTTCCGAATATCCGGGGGATCTCTGCAAAAACTAAACCGAAAAAAGAAAGGGTGATTGCATGAATTTAAGCGACAATCTCGAACGGTCGCTTTCGGAAATCAGAGATTTATTTGGCGATTCAAAAGACATGAATATAGTCAGATTCGAGACTTCGGGGATAAAGTGCGCCGTCCTGACGCTTGAAGGGATGACAAGCTCTTCTGATTTGTCGAAAATGCTTTTCTCGCCGCTTATGGAGTTCAAAAAGCTTTTTGCCGAGCCTGCGGATATCTATAGCTATCTCATGAGAAAAGGTCTCTTCTCTACCGAGAGCAAGCCGGTCAGGACATATCAGGACGTTTCGGAAAGGCTCTGCTCTGGCTTTGCGGTGGTTCTCATAAACGGAGAGAAGCGTGGAGCGGCAATCGGAGCGCAGGGCTTCAAGACCCGGAGCATCTCTGAGCCGGCAACCGAGAACAACATAAAAGGCTATATGGAAGCCTTCTCTGACAACCTGAAAACCAGCATGTCGCTAATCAGAAGGCGTGTCAAGAGCCCCAAGCTTCGTTTCGAGACTCTAAAAGCCGGCAAAATCAGCCAGACCGAGCTCGCAATTGCCTACATTTCCGGGAAAGCTCCCGAAAGTCTTGTCGAAGAAGTCAAATCCCGGCTCGGCGAAATCGAGCTTGATATAATCTCCGGAACCGGATGCCTGGAGCCGTTTTTGTCGCAGAACCCGGGCTCGTTTTTCTCCGGCTGCTCGACTACTGAACGCCCGGACACACTGGTTGCGAAAATCAACGAGGGCAGAATCGCAGTTCTCATTGACGGCGTGCCGTTTGCTGTCGTCTGCCCGGCACTTTTCATGGAGAACTTCCAGGCGGTCGACGACTATGAGGAGAAGCCCTACTTTGCGTTCCTACAAAGGCTTCTCAGGTATCTCTCGTTTCTCATGGCAGGCTTCCTCCCGGGAATATATCTCGCCGCAACGATTCATCACCCCGAAATACTGGCGAAAACCATAATGACAAATTTGATTTCATCCGAAGAGGACACGCCATTTCCGTTGATGCTGGAAATGATAATAGTTGTCGTGCTGTTCGAGATAATGCGTGAAGCGGGACTTCGGCTTCCGAAGGTAGTCGGCGGTGCCGTTTCGATTGTCGGAGGGCTCGTCATCGGCGACGCCGCCGTCACAAGCGGGCTGATTTCATCGCCACTGCTCATCATAATCGGAATCACCGCAACCTGCTCGTTCGTTCTCCCGAGCCTGAATCCGCAACTTACGGCACTCAGATTTATCGGAATCTTTGCAGGAGGACTCTATGGCTTCTTCGGGATGGCTGTGTTCTCGCTAGTAATACTCGTAAACGCCTCGGCGAGCGACTGCCTTACTGTCCCGTACCTTTCGCCTGCGGCACCGTTCACGATGAAAGCGACGAGAGATCTTCTCTGGCGTGTAGGTTACCGGAAAATGCAGAAGCGAAAAGTCACGGTCGAGAGTCTTAACGGCTCAGGGAGGGAATCGTAATGGCAAAAATCAGCTCGGGGCAGATGTTTATACTCCTCATTCTCGCCCGAATCATGCACACAATGGTTTTTCATTCTGCCGACTTTTCGGTGGGAACCTACATGCTTCCGACGCTTTTTGTGACTACACTCATAGAAGCCGTACTGTCTCTTCCGGCGGTGATTCTCATTAACGGCGGAAGCGATATCCTAAAAGAGCTTTCCTGTGGTTATAAGTGGTTGCATATTTTTCTTCGGGCACTCTACAGTCTCTACTTTCTCTATATCGCCACCGGCACAATCAAGTATATCGCCGAGTTCATGCACGACGAGTTCGAGCGAGTTATCAGTCCGGTTGCGGTTGTTTTAGTATTGGCAGTAGCCGCCGCATATTGCGCCCACCTGGGCATAGAAGCGCTTGCAAGAGCCGGAACGGTCGTCTTTTGGATTTTTATAGCACTTTTCGTCTCAATGTCGGCAGTCAGTCAGGGCACCTTTCATCCTGAGAACCTGTCGCCCATAACTTACAGCGATTTTCCCGCCATGCTCGACTATGTCGCCCGGGATTTGTCTTCAAGCTGGTGGCTACCGATGCTGGTTGTGCTGGGAACTCACCTTAACGGCTCGAAAAACGGCGCCGGAAAGGCAACTTTGGGGTATCTGGGCTTCAAGTTTCTGATGCTCGAAGTTCTTGCGCTTCTTATAATACTGGTGCTCGGCAAATTTGCCGATATACTAGGCTATCCGCTACTTGCACTCGGAGCATATGCCAGAACCGTTTTTATCCGGAGCTTTGACGCCGTCAACATGTTCGTCTGGTGCATGAATGCTGTACTCGTATGCGGAATCTATCTTTTCATAGCAACCGACGGCTTAAAAGGCAAAAAGCGGACTGCAGGCGAGCTTTCAGCAATGGCAGTCACAGCTATAGCCGCAATATTTGCATATCATGCAAATTTGGACTTTAACGGCGAGGTCGCACTGGTAATCAAAACCGCCGGGATACTTCTTCTCGGAGTGATTCTGCCAGTTGTACTGATGATAGAAAGGGGAGTGAGAAAATGCGCAAGCTCATTGCAATAGTGGCGTCGGTGTTACTGCTAACCGGTTGCACGAGCTCGGATGTCCAGAAGCGCCTTGTCGTCACGGCGATAGGAATCGGCGAAAACAGCATATCATTTCAGGCTTTTTCTCCCGAAAACGAAATCGAAGTCTATACTTTCGAGTGTCACAATCTCCGGGAAGCCGCCGAGGATTTATCTCTCAGAACGGGAAAAGAAGTCTTTTTGGGCGACACCGAACTGATCATTTTCTCAGGAAATGAGAATATTGAGCCGTATCTCGTCACACTCTGGCACAGCCCTGACATTTTCATGGGCACTCCGGTTGCGTTTACGGAAGCTTCTCCCGAGGAAATCTTAAAAATTCCGTCGGAAGATATCACGGCGATTCTCACTGTTTCAGGTGAAGAAGTAGGGCTTATCGACCTCTACAACGAGATATATTCTCCTGAAGAAAGTGCGAAATTGCCATTACTTTCTGAAACCGGCGAAATTTCGGGCGAAATTGTCCGTGTTAAACTGATATGACCCAAGAAAAAGAGAAAATCCAACGAAGA
>JAJQHD010000043.1 GCA_021199855.1 Oscillospiraceae bacterium | reverse complement strand
ATATCAGTTTAACACGGACACACAATGCGGGAATTACTGTGAAAAGTTCTTGACATGCGTGTTAAATCATGATATTATTTAGACGTGGGTGATAATTTCGTGAAAAATATTCACAGAATTGGAGATAATTTCTAGACTCACGCTCTAAATAATTCAGTGAGGCAGTATACTTTGCTATACTGAAAAGAAAGGAAACTACATATGAAAGTCAAGAAAATAAAAGAGTATATTAACACTTATGTTGCAAAAAGACCATCCCGGGCAATTTTGTTCGGGATTTTGCTACTTAATGTACTTTGGTTTATAATCTCCGCAGTGGTAATATCCTGCCTGGCACCTGATTCTCTGCATGAATCCGGATTCTGGCAGTCGGTGTTTTACACAATAAGTATGGTTTTGGATGCTGGTTGCGTGTCCTATGTCATAACTGACATCGGTGAAGCAAGCGTGGGGCTGATTATCGCCTGCATAATTATCGTCATAGTCGGAATGATCACATTCACCGGCGCAGTAATCGGTTATGTCACCAATACCATTTCGAGCTTTATCGAGAATTCGAAGTCAGGCAACCGTCCTCTGAAAATTTCCGAGCATACTGTAATTCTGAACTGGAATTCAAGAGCTTCTGAAATCATCAATGACTTGCTTTACGAGGGCAAAAGAGAGACTATTGTCATTCTTGTCAACGGCGATGCTGAGCATGTTGAACGTGAGATTTCCGACAGAATTGCAGACACAATCCGCCGTGAAAAGGTCAAAAACAGGCTTACCATAATCGTTCGTGAGGGCGACACTTTCTCCTCAAAGGCTCTGGATGATATATCTATCCTTAGCGCAAGGAGCATAATCATTCTTAGTAGCGATGTTCAGAATTCAGTATGTAAGTATGATTATTCTGAGAGGCGTGAACAGCTTGAGCATGGCAATTCCAACACTATAAAGACGCTCGTTCAGGTTACAGAGCTTACTTCTTCTGAGAAATCGGCTAATGATCAGACTATCGTCGTTGAGATTGAGGATAAATGGACTGGTGATCTCGTTGACAAGATAATCTATCATAAAGAGAAGCTTGGCAAATGCAATATTATCCCTGTTCCTGTCAACAAAATTCTCGGTCAGATTTTGTCACAGTTCTCGATTATGCCTGAATTAAATACAGTTTACAGTGAGCTGTTCTCAAATAAGGGAGCTGAATGCTATTCAAGACCGCATAGCGAAAAGTGGGACGAAATCGGAGAAACTTCTCATTATCTCGAGAACAACTGCCATGCAATTCCTCTCACAACTATGGAAACAAAGACCGGATTTGAGTCGTTTTATATCGCTGAACAGGATTCAGACATCGACAAGAAGGAATCGTTTGACCTTGAGCCTGTTGATGTTGAGGTGAATCCGGACTACTGGATGGCACCGACAAACATTATTATTATCGGGCATAATTCCAAGAGTGAGGATATTATGAACGGTTTCAATGCATTCAGAGCAGAATGGAACCGTTTCGGCGAAAAAGAGATCATTGATATTCTTATAATCGACGATAAAAAGAGCATAGAGAAGCATAACTACTACAGAAACTACACTTATGTAAGCTCAGTAGTAGAAGCTGAAGTTTACGAATATGATCGGATTACTGATGCTATCAACCAATATGTTGATTCTCATGATGGGGACACAAGTATACTTATTCTTTCAGATGATAACGCGCCAAGCGAAGATATCGACTCCAATGCTCTTACATACCTTATCTATGTTCAGGACATAATCTCAGAAAGGCTTCAGAAGAACCCGGACTTTGACACTAACAGTATTGATGTCATTGTTGAAATACTAAATCCAAAGAACTACGACGTTGTTCATGATTTCAGTGCCAATAATGTAGTTATCAGTAACAGATATATCAGCAAAATGGTCACCCAGATAAGCGAAAAGGTTTCTCTTTATGAGTACTATTGTGACATTTTAACTTATGATGAATCTGATGCTGACGTTTATGAGAGCAAAGAGCTGTATATCAAGCCTGTCAGAACATTCCTCAGAAAGCTACCGCCTCGTTGCACAGCCAAGCAGCTAATAAGAGCTGTTTATAAAGCCTCTCCTGACAGCAACAAGGCTATGGTAATTGGATATGTCAATTCTTCTGGTGAAACGAGGCTGTTTGTTGGAAATCAGCAGGATATTGAAATTGAGCTCACCGAGAAGGACAAGCTGATTATTTATAGCAGGCACTGACACGTTATTTCCGTGCCAGAAATCCGATAGATATATGCGGGCAACAGTATACTGAAAAGGAGGAACAGCTGTGGTTAAGACATTGGTAACAGTTCTGTTATGTTTATCAGTTTTGCTACTGTCAGTAGTGATTGTCTACGTCGTTTTCAGAATCATTCAGAGGCGGATTATCGGCAGAAGAAGAGTAATAATCAGTCCTATGGCTGTTCTTGCATGTATGCTCGGCTCCATCTGGTGTCTCAGGTATGCTGTTGGATACTTCGGACTTCATTACCCCGAGTTGTCTTGTGTTGCAGCTGATTCATCGCTTGCAAGCCTTACCTGGTTTGAAGAAATTCTCAATAGCCTTGTTCATGCATTGCAGACATTCAGTATGGATGAGGATTATACTGCATACATAATCAGTAGCAAAGCGATGGTCAGGGAACTTTATGGAGCAGGTGAAGCTATGCAATCTCTGCTCGGTGGGTATGCTTCTGTTCTGAATCTTCTGGCACCGGTTGCCGGAGGAGCAGTTGTCCTGGAGATAATTGCAAGCTTTTTCCCAAGATTCAAGTTATTCTGCGCGAGAATAGCTGTCTGGAGGGACAAGTTCTATTTTAATGAGCTCAACGAAGGCTCGTTGGCACTGGCAAAGAGCTATATGAACAATAAGTATGCTCCGTTCAGATCACCTGTTATCATCTTTGCGGACGTATATAGCAATGATGATGAGAAGAATTCGGAATTGATTGCTGAAGCAAAGCTTATAGGTGCAATCTGTCTGAAGGACGACTTATCACACATAAGATTAAATAAAAGTGCCAGGAAGAAGTTCTTCCTGATTGATAGCAGTGAGGATGATAGCCTTAAGTCATTGACAGCGATCACAGACCCCGAAAATGTCTGCATAAAGGGAGCTGAGATTTACCTGTTTGTTAATAGCGATGCTTATGTCCAGGTCGAGAGGAGTATCCGAAACAAGCTGACTGATGCATGGGGACTTGACAAGCAGGAAATAGCCTCTCAGGATGATAATAGCGCGGGCGATCTTCCGGTTATTATTCCTGTAAGATGCTACAGAAATCTGGTATCAAACATGCTGTGCGATATTCCGCTATATGAACCGTTGATAGGGAAGCCGAGAGATTCCGGAAAGGTAGATCTGACCGTAACAATACTTGGAACTGGCAGTATCGGCACAGAAATGTTCCTGTCCACCTATTGGTTCGGGCAGATTCTCAATTGTGATCTAAAGATCAACATTCTTTCGGAGGAATCTGAAGAGGCTTTCTGGAATAAGATTGACTATGTAAACCCGGAAATCAGGCACACGACCATCAGGAACGATCCGATTCTTCGTATCAATAAAAAGGGCGATATGGCTGATGTATATTGTGATGTCAGGTATCTTCAGTGTGATGTAAAATCGTCGAAGTTTATTGAGTGCCTGAATCCACATGGTAATTCTGCCAATAGTGTTGTCGACACTGATTACTTCTTTGTTTGTTTGGGCTCTGATGAGGACAATATCTCTCTTGCCAATACAATCAAGAACTACGTAGGGCAGTATCATCTGTCACCCGAATATGCACAAAAGAGGCAGGCAAGAAAGGACTCCGCAGGACCTGATACCGTAATTACGTACGTCGTATACGACACAGCACTTTCAAGCTTATTGAATGAAGAGAAGCAGTTTAAGTCTGACTGCAAAAATGTGGATATCTATATGCGTGCCGTTGGAAGCATGGACAAGGTTTACAGTGTTGAAAATGTCACTATGAGCGGCTATAGTATTCTTGCAAATGAGATACACAGCGCCTATATGTCTATGCAGAACGACGATTTTATTGCTGACAACAGGAAGAGGTCGAGAAAGCCCACAGATGAATATGAGTATTGGGCGAATCTAGCGCGGACAATGCACAGAAGGTATAAGATGTTCTCTGCGGGTATGATTGACTTCTCAATCGAGGACTCGGATTACAGATCCAAAATGGAAAAAGCAAGAAAGTCATATCAGCAGTTGGCTACTTCTGACAGAACGGGTGAGAATGCAGAATTGCTCGATGAGTTAGCCTGGCTCGAACACAGAAGATGGTGTGCTTTTACCAGAGTCAAAGGCTACAGGCATACTGACGATTTTGCGGCTTACTATGAGTCGTCTGGAGATCATAAGCAAATGGAACTGAAGCTACATCCCTGCCTTGTTGAATGCGACCATAGCGGTCTGAGAGCGACATTCAAAAATGATAATGGTAACATCATCAAGGAAAGTGATGCAAGGGATCTTGATTTGCTTGATGCGTTAGTATATGATATATATGACGAAAGCGTCAGAATTGATCCGAACAGACCTGTAATGAAGCGCTTTAAATATTATGATTATCCGGCAGAAGACAAGATCTTAGAGAACATTGGCAAGGAGTAACGACGATGTATAATCCAAAACCTATCGATACAAGTGACATCGTTCTTTCAGAGGAACTGTTATCTTTGACAGAAAGGATAGCTGAAAACGTGCATGAAGTCTGGGCTTCGGGACGAATTTCCGAAGGCTGGACATATGGAGATGTGAAAGATTCAGTCAAGAAAACGACTCCGCTTCTTGTCCCATACTCTGAGCTTCCGGAAAGTGAAAAGGATTATGATCGCAGCACTGCTATCGAAACAATCAAGCTTATTGTCAAGATTGGGTATAAAGTTGTGAAATCTTAAGTGATGATGACAACGATGGCTTTCGCTCCATAGTTTTTTGCTTCATGCAAGAGTAGTTGCAAGGCACAAGCAAAAAAAGTGCGACTGAATAGATAAAAAATCCCTGCTGTAGAAATACGGCAGGGAATTTTTTATGCCCACATGTGAACCCAAATTCCTGCTGTAAGTGTCTATTATTATAAGAATACCCACGAAAGGCGGCTCACCATGAAAGGATTATTCTCACTGATATTAGCAATCATACTCTGCCTGACAATTTTCACATCCTGTGGAAACCGGTCCGAAGAACTCCCACAGGAGAGCGAGACCACAACGGCGGCTACGACTACTTCCGTCACAACCGTTCCCGAAAGCGAAGAAGAATATTATGTCACTTCGTGGACAGAGGAAAACGGTTTATTGATAGTAGAAGAGACCTATGTGAGCGGAAACGGCAAAACCCTCTACAGACATAAATACTATCCTAACTACTACGAATCGGCAGACGAAATCCAGGCGAAGTATCCCGACAAGACGGTTCTAGTCTGACTGGGCTATGATTATCCCGCAGAAAATACGAGGCTCATACCCATTGACACCATCAACGACTATCTTGTTTCTCTCGGCAAGGATTACGTCATCTGCTTTTCTCCGGTTGATTTTATTAATGCCACGCTCTACTATGACGATGCAAGGGATGCGTATATAGAACAGCTTGAGTCGAGTGAACAGGTTGATATACTTACCCGCTGTTCACTAACTGTTGGAAACGGACTAATCCACGCTTACTACAGCAATATCTACGATGGGATTTATGAACCGCTTGACAGCTATTTTGAGAGTTCCGAGGAAGCAATGTCGTATTATAATTCCCTTCCCGAAGAATATTGGGATTCATTCAGGGTGAACGGCAATCTCTATAACTTTGGCGGATATGAAGTCGGCGCGAGAGCAGATTGCTACTACTATATCAACACCGAGCTTGCCGAAAAATATGGTTGGGATTTTGACAAGACTATAACCGAACGGATTGATATCATAGAAGAGGTAATGCAGTCCGAGGGTTGTGCGGGAGTTTCAGCCGGCTATTCTTCGGCATATCTTATCGATCGATTCATTTACATGGACGGCATTTCTTTCGACAGTGAAAACGGCGTTGCAGTAAGCCTTGCAGACAGCGACAAATTGGAAGCTTATCTTGAAATGATGTATGAGTTGAAAAACGCCCAAGTTCTCGAAAATTACGACATCGTTGGGCTTGACGATTGCTTCATTTATATTAATCCGCTGAGGTTTGAAATAAGGTCTCATATTCAGAAGATAGTCGATTCAAAAGACAACACCGCTGATTACACAGTTGTGCCGATGTCCGATTACCACTATACTCAGGCTCTGGGCGGAATCGGGATTTATGCAGGTTCTGAATACAAGTCTCAAGCGTTTGATTTTATACTTCTCAGCCAGACTGATGCATATCTAAATAATCTTCTGACCTATGGCATAGAGGGCGAGGACTATAATATCGTCCATGGCGTGGTATCAGACATCCAACCGGTACTCAACATGTTCAGGTTCTACAACCCGCTTATAAGCCTGCCATACTCCGACAGCTCGGGAGATATGCCAGAGGATATGAACGAGCTATGCAAAGAAATTCTTGAAACAGCAACTACCGCCGACGAAAGCGAAGCAATAGGCTTTGCATTTGATGTCAGAGGCTATGAAGAGCTATATGCGGCTGTGGAAAGAACTGCCAGTAATCACTCATATATAGGCTATTCATCAGTCGAAGCAGACCTTGCCGCCCTGAAATCCGAGCTTGAAGAAGCGGGGATTGATGAACTTCTGGAAGAAGTCAACCGGCAGTATGCGGAATGGAGGGAGAGTTATTCATGAAAAAATTACTGTCTCTTATCATAGCCGCATCGCTTGCGTTTTCTCTTTGCAGTTGCGGAAGCGAAACCTTGCAGGAAGGTGAAACCACAACGGTGGCTACAATAGCTTCTACAACCGAGCAAACCACCGGCGAAACCAGTGAGATTGACAACGATGCTATCTATTCTGCATTCACCCTCTATTCCTACAAGACCGCCGAAGAAATCCAAGCCGAATACCCCGATAAAACAGTCCTCGTGTGGGTCGGATTTGCTCTGACGGCTGACAGCAGTCTCGAAATTGAGATTTCTATAGATGAAATCAACGAGTATCTTGACTCCATCGGCAAGGAGTATGTTCTCTGCTACTATCCCTTAAACATGACTGCGGCAACAGTCAAGTACGATAACGGAGACTATGACTCCATGCTCGACTGCTTTACTGATTATCTAGAATCCGGCGGGCAAGCGGACATTCTGACGGTTATGGTTACAAGTTTCGACGAGCCGATTATCACAGCTTATTATTACAATGCTTTGAACGGAATCTATGAGCCACTTGAAAGCTACTTTGAAAGTTCTGAGGAGGCGACAGAGTATTACAACTCGCTTCCTGAAGAATATTGGGAATCCTTCAAGGTGAACGGCACTATCTACGGCTTCGGTGGCTTCAGTCTCGGAGTGAGAAGAAACGACACAAACTACTATCTCATCAACACTGAGCTTGCCGACAAGTACGGCTGGGACTACGATAAATCGCTGTTTGAACAGCTTGATCTCATAGAGACCATTATGACCGAAGAAAACTGCCGTGGAGTCAAGGTCAATTATTCGAGCCTTTACAAAGAGTTTGTTTTTGCCGGAATAATAGGCACTTCCTATGATGACGGAATTGTCAATCTCGCAGACGGCGACAGCTTCTCTAAAAGCCTTGAGCTCTGGTATAAACTCAAAGACAGTGGACTTATCTTTGACGATGCCGAAAACTACACCGGAATGTATCTTGCAAGCTATGGCATATCGACAAGCACCTATTCCCTCAACTTGGGAAAATCCTTCACAGGCGAACAGACCCAGTTTGAAACCGGCGACGACACCTATTCCGATTTCACCACCGTTGCCGACAATACAAGTTTTACCTACACCTCATCCTCCGCAGGAGGAGTTAGCATCTATTCCAGCTCGGAGCATAGAACTGAAGCCTTTGACTTCATCCTCCAAAGTCAGACCGACAGCACCCTCAACAATCTTCTCTCGTTCGGCAACAGTGAAGATGCGCCGTATCTGATAAATTACCGCTTCGCCAATCCGCTGATAACCGATTCCTACGGCGATATGCCAGAAGATATGAACGAACTGTTTGCGGAGATTCTGGAAAACGCTCAACCGGCAGATGCAAGTGAAGCAGTAGGCTTCGCTTTTGACGTCAGAGGCTATGAAGAACTCTACAGTTCTGTTCAGGAAACAGTGCAGAATCACTCATATTTGTATTATTCGTCAGTCGAGGCAGACCTCGCCGCCTTGCAATCCGAGCTTAAAGAAGCGTGGATTGATGAGCTTCTGGAAGAAATCAATCGGCAGTATGCCGAATGGAGGGTAAACAACTATGATTAAAATTGTAGCGGTACTATTGGCGGTGCTGATGCTTACTTCCTGCGGGAGCAGAGTTACAACGGAGACTCTTGACGGATATGAGGAGTCGTCGGCGGTTTATGTCTTCTCGAATCTGTATAACAACGGCGAGTTTTACGAGGACGGTGAGAAGCTTATGTATATCGACTTCACAACCATGGCTTACACATATATCTGCTCGAAGCCTAACTGTCTTCATAATGATTCGGAAGAATGCACAGCTTTCGGCATCATAAATCATCCCGTAGCGGTAAACGGCGGGCTTTACTATTTCGTGCAGGAGACCGTCACGAACAGCGACGGCTTGCCGCAGAATAATCTTGTCGCCTACTCGGCTTCTATCGACGGCTCCAACCGCAGAAAAGTCACGACTGCCGAGAATATCGAGCTTTACCATTCGGAAAAGGCACTTCTGGTCGGGACCAGCCTCTATTTTGTCGGCACGGAGTCGGAGTTTGACGCAGTCAACTTCATCGCCACCGGCAACGAGACTTTCTGGCTCTATCGGTTTGACTATTCCACCGAGAGCTTTTATTGCTTGGGAGAACTCGACTCCGGCTATGACGGCGGAGCGACAATCTACGGCGAATATAACGGCAAAATCTACCTGACTGAGAACGCCCTTGATGAGCCTTGGGACGAGAAATGGGAAGACTTCGACTATATGACGGAGCACTGGGACGAGTTCACGGCTCTTTATGAGAACCACTACTGTTGCTATGACATCGCCTCGGAAAGCTTTGTCGATTGGGATATGCCCGGCTCCGACGACAGCTATGACAACTTCGTTGTTGACAGCAACTATTTCATCGCCATCAGCGGCACAACAGTGACCGTTTTCGACTCCAAGGGCAACGAGAGCATTTACGAAAATTTCACCCCGCTTGGAATGTCATCCTATAGTGTAGTGAACGACATGCTTTTCTCCGGCGGCACTGACCGCGAGTGCATCAATCTTAAAACCGGCAAGAGATACACCGTCAGCGACTATGACGGCTGGGTCGTCTGGTACCTCGACGGAAGCTATATCATCAGGCAGGATGATGGGTATGTAAAGATTGAGGAAAGTGAACTGATAGGGGAAGAGATAGCATGAAGAGATTGTTTGTATTGGTCCTGGCGCTTGTAATTATGCTTTGCGGTTGCAAAAGTTCATCAGCCGACGAATATCCCGTTTCCCATATGGTAAGCCTTGAAACAAACATCTACAACAACGGCGAGTTCTACTATGATTCTTATACGAGGCTGAACTACTGCGATTTCGTGACAATGCAATCCACTATCGTCTGCCCTTATCCAAACTGCACTCATGCTGATAGTAGCACCTGCTCGTCCTATGGGCTGTCATGCTATCCAACTGTATTTGATGGTAAGATGTACTACTTCAAATACACAAATGGCACTTATTCCGAGACAATTACTGCCTATCGTTGCGACATTGATGGCACCAATCGCATTGCCCTTGAAACCTTTACCGACTGGGAAATTGCAGGCTATAATCCGGCACTCGTTGTCGAAAACACTATCTATATGACCGCAAAGCAGACGGCCTTCAACGATTACGGCACTACTGAAGATTATGTGAGTGTTTCTTTGATTTCATATGACTTTGAAACCGGCAAGTTCAACGAGGTAGTAAAAATAGGCGAAGGCTACAACGCCGGTGCGAGTATCAAGGGTGAAGCAAACGGCATCGTTTATATAAGCTATTCTTACTATGACCACGAACTGACCGATGAAGAACTCGATGCGCTGTATATCGACCACATATTCCCTGAATCTGTCTTGGAATATTACAAGTTCGATTTGTCCACAGGTGAGCTTTCCGAAAATGATGAGGCAGTCTGGAAAGCCTTGGACGGCTATCTTATAGTTTATAATGACGACCTTACTGAAGCTATAATCAGAACTCCGAACGGGGAAGAGTATGACATCGGAAACAAAGTCGCACTTCAGGTGTGCAACGACTACGCTTTCCACCTATACTATGGATTGATAATTGATCTTGAAACAGGCACACACTACGAGTCGAAGCTTCCGCTTGAAACCAGATACAATGTCGAGTATTATCTCGACGGGGCATACATCCTGAAGGACTCATTGAACAACGAATTCATCAGGCTCGAAGCTTCTGAGCTTATCAGAGAGGAGATCACATCATGAAAAAATTACTATCCCTTATCTTAGCCGCATCGCTTGCATTTTCCCTTTGCAGTTGCGTAAGCGAACCCTTGCAGGAAAGCGAAACCACAACGGCGGCTACTACGACTTCTGCTGTCACAACCACCACCGAAGCCACTACTCACGAGTATTACATCACCTCGTGGATGGACGATGACGGTTACATACAGTACTACGAAGAATTTGAAGACGGGAGCACCATGCAATACTCAAAATCGCCTGATATTCAGACATATGAGGAGGTTCAGACGGAATATCCCGACAAGACGGTTCTCGTTGTTGCATGTGTCGGCAAAAACGGATATTACTACATAACAAAGGCAGTCAACGAGTATCTTAATGAACTCGGCAAGGATTATGTCATATGCTTCGACTTCACCGAGAATAATCCAATTTACAGCGATTATTGTTCGAATGTCGGACTCAGCAACTGGTACAGCGATCTGAAATCGAAAGTTGAAAGTGGGGAACAGATTGACATCATCAGCACGACCAACTATTTCTACAGTATTCGCGACGATATGCTGGTGCCTTTGGATGATTATCTTGAATCGACCGAGGTCGGTCAGACTCTCTATTCGATGATGCCAGAAAACCTCTGGAGAGCTTACAACTACAATGGCGCTATTTACGGAATCAATTGCAATGGCTCCATAAAGCCAACACATGCTTATCTTGTAGATGCAGCTTTAGCTGATGAATACGGCTACGATTTTTCAAAGCCACTCACTGATCAACTTGACTTGCTTGAGACTATCCAAAGCGAAAGCGTGGACAAGACCATTTATTCATTCTTTTCGACACTGATGGTAGATTGCAATGCTGACAAAAACGAGCTGACTTCAGGAGTATATTGGGACGCAGAAAACAAAACCACAATAAGCTGGCTTGACGACGAAGACTATATCTCTACTTTGCAAACGGCATTTACCCTCTACAATGAAGGATTATCGACAGCATCATACACCGAATCATACTTTGCTCTTGAATGTACGGTGGATTATCCTATGGAAATCGGCGAAGTCTTCAATTATTGGACAGGCTACGAGGACGATGATGGCAACGCCATATATAAAGAGGTGTATGCGGTATATGACGACTATCAACCTGTTCTCACTAGAAATAGCTATGCCTTGGGAGTGAGCAGCAGAAGCGAGAATCAGGATATGGCCTTCGATTTCATTGCAACTATGCTTACTGATGCAGAGCTCAACAATCGCATGTGCTACGCCGATTACGAATCTGAGATGTACAGCGACGGACGAATAAATCATAACCTGTTCTATTACGCTTGTGATCAGTTCTCAAATCTTTTGCTGAGCGTTCCGAACACTTTGCAGACGCCTGACATTGCCGAAGTATACAAGACAGCTCTTGAAAATGCTTGTATTGACGAAGATTTCGATTTCGTGTTTGACGACAGCGAGGTGTTCCAGCAGTGCGTGGATGTTCTCGGCGTGATGGGCGAGATGACATACAACCGCCTCACGGATTACACCGACTTTGACGAGTATCTTTCCGATTTTCGCGTGCTTCTTGAAGAAGCCGGTATAAACGACATAATCACCGAAGCAAACAGGCAGTATGCCGAATGGAAGGAGAGAAAATGAATAAAAGGTTTATAAGCATCATCTCATTTGCAATTATATTTTCTATTCTTACTTCATGCGGAACGCATGGCGATTCCGAAAGCGAAGCTACTGATGAAGACTCTTCTTCAAAAACATTCACGACATTCTGGATGGCTGGCGGCAGTAATTATGTCTCCTATGATGAAGTACAGGAGTTGTATCCGGATAAAACTGTACTGGTCTGGCAGGTGCTTTTCGGCACCGGGATTGTTCCTGTTGAAGAAGTCAACGAATATCTCATAAGCTTGGGCAAGGACTACGTCGTATGTTTTTTGCCGCAGTCACTTCAGACTTCGGAAAGCGATGAACGGTATATTGACACTATCATCAGTAAGATTGAAAATGATGAACCTGTCGATATAATTTATGCGGGAGGTATGCTCTCAGACGACTCTTGGGGAATCTCTCCGTATACAAGCTTTGTTGAAGCCGGATTATTTGAAAATCTTGACGTGTACCTGTCTCGAACAGAAGCAGGTCAGAAGCTTTACGACCTCATGCCGGAGAACTATTGGAAGTCATTGACGTTTGACGGCTCAGTGTATGGAATTGACAATAATCTGAGCTGCTTATCTGTGTATACCTACATCGAGTATAATAAAGAACTTGTCGAAAAATATGGCTTTGACACGGAAAAGTCTATATTTGAGCAAAAGGACTTAGTGGAAGAAATAGTTAATGCGGAGAATTGCATCGGGCTTTTGACCGGCTTGGTAACTCCTTGGGCTTATTTCCCGTCTGATCCCTATGATTTTGCTTCCGTCGGCTACTATGACGAAGCTACAGACAGCATTATAAGCGCTCTTGAAAATCAGGAGTACATCTCATTTCTGCAAAGCTGTTTCTCGTTCTATCAGGACGGTCTTGCTTATACCTCGATTGCACAAGGTAATGCCAGTTACAAGTCCGGTGTATTTGCAAACATAATTGAAACCCACGGGGAACCAATGGATAGCCTTGCATCGTTTGGTATGTCAACATATGAAGTTATCAGATGCAAGCTTGATGATATAGGCTACAGGAAATCTCAGACTGCTACCGGCGTGTGCGCCTACTCAAAGCATAAAGACATGGCTTTTGACCTTCTTGCCACATCTCAGACAGATGAATACCTGAACAATCTTCTGTCATTCGGGACGGAGGATGATTACACTATGGAGAATGGGATTGTTACAGTCTATGAATCCGTAAGTACAATGCGATTTGCAAATTGGCTTATTTGCCATCCGGCTTACGAAGAAATGACTTATGGTGAGCATTTTATTCTTGAAGCTGACGCTATTTCTGAATTGATGTCCGCCGTTCCCGCAAACTCATCTCTCGAATTTGCTTTTGACGATTCAGCAGTAAAAAACGAAGTCAAGGAACTCCGCTCGATAATGATTGTTGATATAAACGATATGATAGTCTCAGATTCCTATGAGACATTTTCCGACTTTCTTTCAGACTTGGAGAAGAGACTTGATGATGCAGGACTTGAAACGATTTTGGATGAAGCGAACAGGCAGTATGCTGAATGGAAGGAGACAAACCCATGAAAAAACTGTTATCAGTAATTATTGCAATTACACTTTGTCTATCTGTGTTCACTTCTTGCGGAGACAGTGACACAAAGAAAGCCGAATCTACTTCACGGGTTATAAGCGAGTATACGGATGTCGGCGAAGGCGGGGAGCTGTTTGTCGATTCCTTGTCAAGGCTTCACTTCGTGGATTTTGAGAGCATGGTGTCGGTTATTGTCTGTCCTTATCCGAACTGCACCCATACCGATTCTGACACCTGCCCGTCCTTCGGAATGTACAACCACCCGTTTTTATATGAGGGCAAACTCTACTATTTCGTGACTGGCGTTTCAATGGGCGATGACGGCTATGAAAATTACTTCTCGATTTACAGTGCAGAGACCGACGGGACTTCACGCGTGAGGCTCAAAACAGTCTCGAACAGAACTGTAAACGTCTATGAAAGAATAGTCCTTGCCGGCGACACTATCTATTTCTGTTCCGAAGAAAGCGTTTATGATGCCTACGGCACAAGTACCAACCAGAGGACGATATATTTCTGCAGCTACTCCCTTTCCTCCGGCGAGTATACCGAAATAGCGGAGGTAGGCTCATATGATGGTGGCGAGGACTGGGTCTATGGCGAATATAACGGCAAAATCTATCTTTAGTATAGCTACCTCAAAGGCGACGAGCCGACGATCGAGGACATCATGCAGGACGACTACAAGAATACCGACTGGTATAACTACGACTACTATATGTATAACATTGAGACCGGCGAGTTTTCAGAAAGCGACATAACAAATATCTCCGAATGGTCGAACGGCTATCTTATTCTGAACGGCGACACCGGCAAAACCGTCCTCACTCCGAACGGTGAAGAGATAGAAGTCGGTTCCGGTTCCTATGAAGTCTGCGGCGGTTATATCTTCGATACATGGTCTGGGGTTGCAATCGAAATCTTAACAGGAAAGCAGTATAGCCTTAATCTTGACGACAATTACTCATATTCGGTTGTTTACCATGCCGACGATGGCTTTGTTCTGAAGTATCTTGACGATGACTATTGCTATGTAAAAATTGCGGAAGATGAGCTTATAGGATATGAGTCCACAACAGAGGCTACAACTACCGCCGTCACAACCGTTCCCGAAAGTGAAGACGAATACTATATTACCTCGTGGATAAATGAGGATGGAGAAATCGAGGTTCAAGAAACATATACTGACGAAGACGGAAACCGCCATACAGACATATCCTTTTATCCTCAGTCCTATGGCATGACCAAAGATGACCTTCAGGCGGAGTACCCAGAAAAGACAGTACTTGTCGTGGCGATGATAGGGAACTCTTATAGCGTTAATATTCAAAACGCAGTAAACGAATACTTGGACAGTATCGGCAAGGACTATGTTGTTTACTTTGAAACCATAGACTTGAATGTTATCTACAGCGACTACTATCCGAGTAACTACGGCTCAGTCGATTACTATAGCAGTCTTAAGACTCTGGTGGATAGTGGTGAGCAAGTAGATATTATCAGTACCGATAAATATTACTACTGCATACGGGATGATTTGCTTTTGCCTTTAGATGACTATCTTGAATCGACAGAAGTTGGTCAGGCTCTTTACTCGATGATGCCGGAGAATCTGTGGACTTCACTCAGATACAATGGAACAGTCTATGGCATAAACTGCAACGGCTCGCTGAGTTATCAGAAATGCCTGTATCTGAACGTCGAGCTTGCAGATGAATATGGCTATGATCTGGAGAAACCGCTCACTGAGCAGATGGATATACTTGAGCAAATAGCTTCGGAAGAACCAAGCGTAACATCCATCATGACCTACTCTAATTACCAGACGTCTTACTATGTTGATTCTCAGGTACTTACAACAGGAGTTTATTGGGACGAGGAAGAGAAGACCGCAAAGAGCTGGCTGGATAATGAGGAATTTGTCAGCTACATTGAGATGATGTACAGCCTGAATCTTGAAGGATATGTGAGAGAGTATTCGTTTTTCAACTCTTTCTTCGCTTTTGAGAACACCGTGTATCTTCCCGCAGACAATGGAGATATATTCGATCTTCCGTTTGGCACTGATTCGGATCGCAACAGAATATATATTCCCGTTTATGTCGTTTATGATGAGAGCGTTTCGCTGACAAGAAACAGCAATGCCTTAGGTGTGAGCAGTACAAGCGAAAATCAGGATATGGCGTTTGATTTCATAGCGACAATGCTCACCGATGAGGAGCTGAACAACCGAATGTGTTATGCTAACTATGAAGATTACATCCTTGAAAACGGCAAAATCGAGCCAGATACATACTACCAAACCGCCTATGAACAGTTTGCAAATTTGCTTCTGTGCATCCCAACATACGATGAATCCTTATATATCAGCGAAACCTATCTTGAATCGCTCGAAAATGCCTATGTCAGTGAAGACTTCGACTTTGTTTTTGACGACTCCGAAGTTTATCAGCAATGTATAGAGGTTCGAGCCGTAACATGCGTTTACGGAAAGAACATGCTTAACTATAGCAATCTTACTTTTGAAGAATATCTGGCTGAATATCGTGAAACACTTGAAGAAGCCGGCATAGAAGACATTATTGCTGAAGCTAATAGGCAGTATGCAGAATGGAGGGAATCACAGCAATGAACACCCTTAAAATATCAACCCTCAACAAGCACTACGGCACCAAGCATGCCTTGAAAGACTTCTCTTTCGACTTCTCCGACGGCATCTATGGGCTATTGGGACCGAATGGGGCAGGGAAGTCAACCCTTATGAACATCCTGACTCAGAATCTTGACCCCGACAAAGGCTCGGAGATTCTATGGAACGGCGAAAATATCCATGACCTCGGCTCGAAATACCGCTCCGAAATCGGCTTCATGCCGCAACATCAGGAGCTTTATCCGTCGTTCACCCTGAAACGCTTCATGGGCTACATAGCGGTACTCAAAGGAATCGAAAAGTCTGAGATTGACGGCGAAATCGCAAGGGTTCTTGAGCTTGTTGAGCTCTCAGACGTTGCCAACAAGAAAATAGGAGGCTTTTCCGGCGGAATGAAACAGCGTGCGCTGATTGCTCAGTCGCTTCTCGGAAGCCCGCATCTTCTCATCTTGGATGAGCCGACAGCCGGTCTCGACCCGAAGCAGAGGGTTCTGACGAGGAATCTTATCTCCTCACTTTCAAAAGACATGATAGTCATCATTTCGACCCACATAGTTTCGGACATTGAGACCATCGCCGACTGCATTCTGCTCTTGAAATCGGGTGAACTCATCGACAGCGGAACGGTGGACGAGCTGACGGCTCAGGTCACAGACGGCGAGAAGACTCTCGAAGGGCTGTATATGCAGTTGTACGGTGATATGTGATGAGAATATTTCAAAACGAACTTTACAAGCTCTCTCACAACAAGGCGTTTCTCTTAGTGACAGTAGCTGCGATTCTCCTGAATGTCTATATTGCCTCTACCAAGAGCTTCGGCAACTTCTCAGATGCTGAGTATAAAGCCTATCTTGAAGACGTAAGAGGCATGACCGCCGAGGAAACTCTAGAATATAGTGAAGAACTCTACGAGACCGTCCGGCAGACAGCCGAGCCGGTCTATTGCGAATACTATTGGCAGGATATGTCTATTCTGAGCGGCGAAATCTCCCGGCTTGAAGAGATTTTAGGTTATCAGGACTATCTCGCCGAAATCAATACTACTTCCGAAACGATGACTTCGGTTTCGATTTTCGCCGACTCCGACAGTTTTTCCTATCGGAATATAATAAAAACTCCGTCGGCATATGAAGCCGTCCGGAACGTCACGCCGACCTATGCCCCGTCTGACGGAGTTCTTCTGGCGACCGACAATGTGGCTACCGATATACTCGTGATGTTCTCGCTCCTTGCTTGTATCACAGCCGTATTCTACAAAGACAGGGAATCCGGCGTCGTGGCTCTAATAAAGCCTCTGAAAAACGGCAGAGCAAGGCTTGCACTTGCAAAGTCTGCAGTTGTCTTCACAGTATGCTTCGCAACTTTCGGAATCATGTATCTGAGCGATTTGGCTATAGGCGAATATCGTTGCGGACTGGGAGATCTGAGCCGTGCGGTGCAGTCCCTCGAAGGTTACTTAGGTTGTAATCTCGCCATAACCGCTGGAGATTTGCTGGTTTACAGCTTCATAATAAAGCTTTTCGCCCTGACCCTCTGCGCTTTGATAATTTCCGCTCTGTTCATAAGGCTTTCAAACATCATGGCGTATCTTGTGACGATTGCTATAGCCGCAGTTGAGACAAGTCTCTATGCCATCGTCTCAGGCAACTCGATTTTCTCCCCGCTGAAATATATAAACCTGGTCGCACTCACTCAGTCGAGGAACTTCTTCAAAACCTACACAAACATCAACTTCTTCGGCTATCCCGTGAGCCTGTTCGCCTGCACTATGATTTGCATAGTAATCGGTCTTGTGATAGTTACGGTTGTGGTCTGCCGCCTCTATTCATCAATCAGCATCTCGGAGATAAAGAGAAGCTCCGCCTCGGCTTTCGCGAAGCGTGTCCCCAAAAGACTTTTCAGCTATACTGCCTACAAAGCTCTCGTCATGCACAAAGGTGCAGTGATAATAGCGGCAGTCCTCGCGATTCAGCTCTATACGGCGTTCAACTACTCCAAACCCTACAACCCAGATGACAATTATTATCTCTATTACTGCACCCAAATTTCCGAGATGACCGACGACGAAGCAGTGGAGTTTATAGCCACTGAACCCGCAAATTTCGATTCCGATTATGCTGAACGAGGCTTTGAAAAGGCGAAAAGCCAGTATGAGTATCTCGTCTCGATAGGCAAGGGTACCGACGACATGTTTTATCAGACCGGCTACCGCCTCATTTTCGGACTGGATACCCTCAGACAGGATTATATTCTCGGACTGATTGCCGTTGCCGCACTCTGCCTGATGCTCTCGCCGATTGTCGCCTATGACAACCGCTGTCGGATCGGCTTTGTCCTTTACACGACAAAAGCCGGCAGGAAGACCTACTACCGGCATAACTGTATTATTGCGATTTTGCTTGCTATTACCGTGAGCTTCAGCGTGAATATCCCGTACTTTGCTCAGATTCTTTCTGCATACGGCACAGACGGCATCACAGCAGGTGTGAACTGCATCAGCGATATGCTCACCCTCGGAGAAATCCCGGTATTGGGCTATCTTGTGATACTTCTTACTTACAGAACGGCGGTGCTGATTCTCTTCTCGCTTCTGCTACTCTGGATTTCGTCGAAGTGCCAGAGCCCGACAACCGCGATGGTTGTCGCCCTCGCCCTTTTCTGCCTGCCGATAGTAATCTACCTCGCCGGCGCGGATGCTGCAAAGTATCTTTGTGTGCCGATAAGCGGGAATAGGGAAATACAGTGGCTTACACGGACTGTTTTTCAATAAGAATCTCCTATCTTGCAAGAACCCTCCGATTGTGCTATACTGTGAATAGCCTATTTTATCTGGAAGAGGGATTTTACATATGACCGCAGGAACAATTATAGGAGAGATAATCAAAAACCGACGTGAGGAGCTCGGCGCCACTCGTGAGGATATCTGCCACGGTATCTGCACCGTTTCCATGCTCTACAAGGTCGAAAACGATTTAAAGCAGTTCTATCCCGAGACATTGGCACTGATTCTCGAACGACTCGGTATGCACAACGTCTTCGACGGCGACCTGATAACAACAACCAACTATCGCTATATCCAGACCATTCGTCAAGCCACAAATATGGTTCTTTCAAATAACACTGATAAGGCTGCGGAACTTCTTTCGGAGATTGAAAGTGATTATGACAACTTTCCGACAACAACAAAGCAGGAGTTCGACCGGTGCGAAACTCTGCTTACTGAAAGAACCGTCGGAATAAGCTGTAAGCAAAAGCTCGACAGCTTCGAGAAGATAATCCGCTACACAATTACGGACTATAATCCGGAGAATCTGCCGCAGTACTTTACCGATTCCGAGTTTTATGTCCTGACGGTGATTGCCAATTGCTACTATTTACTAGGTAACTGCGACACCGCAATCACGATAAACCGCTGCCTTAAAAAGTATCTTTCGGATGTTCTTATGGACAGAACCCGTGCGGCACGAAGCCTGACACTTACCTGCAACAACCTTGCTGAAATGTTGATTGGTAAAGGTGACTATGAGGAAGCCCTTGAGATAGCTCGCGAGGGCTTTGAAAACGGAAAGAGACTTAACGAAATCAGCGAAGCTATTTCAAGCTGTATGTATAACATAGCCGTCTGCCTTCTGAAAAAAGGCGGCGACGACAGCTATAAAGAGGCAAGACAGATGGCGTCCGATGCCTATCTGACGAGTAGAGTCTATAACGTCATTCCGGCATATACGAATCTCTATAAAGCATTTTTGGACGAGAATTTCGGTTAACCGTTTTAATGTGACTAACAGTCATACCCCGGTATCTTGACCCTCTAAAAAATCGATGTTACAATTAAAGCATCCACAAAGCAAATTTAGCTTTGTCGGGTGCTTTTTTGAATATCTATACTGAAATGGAGAGATAAATATGAAAAAACTCAGTGAACTATCCGTAACGAAAGATTTTCGCCGAAGCTGGGACAGTATAGTCTACCTGATGAAATACTTCAAGGGTCAGAAGCACAGTGCGCTCTATATCTTCCTGCAAATACTTCTTACCGTGTTGGACGCCTTGGTGCCGGTGGTCTATATGATAATCCCCGGTCTTATCATCAACGAACTGTCTGCTGACAGGGATATTAAAGTGATCGTATTGCTTGCATCTGTTTTGGTGGCGGTTCCTCTTTTGAACCATCTCAAAGAAATGACCTTGCGTGTAAAGGCAAGTGAACTTTATCGTGAGCTTCGCCGTGCTTTTCAAGGAGAGCTTCAGTCATATGTTGCTGACATGGAATATGCCTCGCTTGAAGACCCGCAGATTGCAGTTCAGCTTGAACGAATCGGAATGCACGCACCGAGTGCTCCTCTCGATATGTTCAGCTATATTCTCAGGCTCATCAACTCGTTTGTAAAGATTCTTGCGGTAACTTCAATAATCGTATATCTGAATCCGGCAGTGATCATAGTTCTCTTGGCTATAATCGCTATCAACGCAGTTGTCACAAAGAAAATCAATGTTGCGAATTACAACTTCGGCTTGGAGCAAAGCAAACTCAGCAATGAATATTGGAATGAATTTTATAACCTCACAAATCACTCAAGAGGTAAGGAAGTCCGTATATTCAGACTAAAGGATTTCTTCGTCAACCGTTATACCCGTATCGGCAGGAGGCAGGATGATGTGTCGAAGAAACAGGATAAATTCGGTGCAAGGTGGAGAATGGTTCACGCAGTCACAAGTGCCGTTCAGGAAGCGGTTTTGTATCTTGTTGCAATACTCAAGGTTCTGTTTGATGACCTGGCACTCGGTTCCATGACAATCTTTATGTCTGCGGCAAGCCAGTTCTCAAGTGCTGTAAGCGGAATCTTCAACGCTTATCTTGAAATATCTTCGTATTCGATGAATGTTGATGAAATGAAAGCATTTCGCTCCCAGCCCACCATGCTTGAAAATAACGGTAACAAAATGCCTCTGTATGATAAACATTCTGTTATTGAGTTCAGAGACGTATCCTTCAAATATCCGGGAAGCGAACGCTACGCATTAAGACACCTCAGCGTTAAGATTCCCTGCGACCAGAAGCTTTGCATAGTTGGCGAGAACGGCTCCGGCAAATCAACCTTCGTTAAGCTTCTCACCCGTTTGTATGTTCCCACCGAGGGCGAGATTCTTCTTGATGGCATCAACATAATGGATTATGATTACGTCAAGTATCAGAGACTGTTTGCTCCCGTATTTCAGGATTTCTGTCGTTTCAATATGCCTCTTTCGCTTTGCATAGCCTGTGAGGAAAACTATGACACTGACAAGCTGAATAATGCAATAGAAAGAGCCGGAATAAAGCCTTTGGTTGACAGCTTGGAAAAGGGCGTGGATACATATGTCGGAAAGAATATCGACCCCACCGGCTTTGAACCCTCAGGCGGTGAAGACCAGAAGATAGCCATAGCAAGAGCGATATACCACGATGCGCCTATCTATATCTTGGACGAACCCACAGCCGCATTAGACCCGTTTGCCGAGTATGAAATCTACACCAAATTCACCGAAATGATTACAGACAGAACGGCAGTCCTGATAACTCACAGAATGGCGGCAGTCCAGTTAGCCGAGAAAATTCTTGTCTTCCAGGACGGCAACATAGTAGAATCCGGCACGCATAAGGAGCTTTACGCTCAGGGTGGGCTCTACACAGAGATGTTCGATAAACAGGCAGAGTTCTATATCAATGCAAAAGAAGAGGAGTAATATGTTCAAAAAGAAAGATAAAAAAGACCAGCAGGGATTCCTGCACACTGTCGAATCCACGTGGTACATACTGTCATTCATATGGCACAAGGACGGAGGTAAGCAGTATATCTCGATTTACTACTTCACAAGCATACTCAATGCCCTTGTGTGGAATATAACAATCATATTTCCAGGCTTGATTATCAACGAGCTTACCGGCGAGTGCAGGATGAGTGTTATCATCACCTATGTTGCATTGATGGTGCTGTTGCCGCTTGCAAATACAGGAATCAACAGCCTTCTGAGCTATCAAAGGGAAAAGGCAGAACAGCGGCTTGATTTCAGTACAAACGAGTATCTATATAATCACATCGCAAGAATGGACTATGAAACGCTCGAAAGCCCTGAAATTCAGAATTTGCAGGAAAGAGCGGAGGAAACCCTTGGCTCAATCGTAAGCGTTGTTGACCGCTTCGGCAATTTCCTGTCGGCACTTGTCAGCATCGTCACGCTGTCCGCTATTATCAGCACCCTGAACCCGTTGATTATCGTTGTAATCGCAGTTATCATCTGGATAAATTCGAGGATGACCAAGCACGCAAACGGAATAGCTTTTGAACTCAGCAAGATAATGCACAAGATTGACAGAATACAGTGGCTCTATCCGTTCATGCTTGCAAACTTCACCAATGCCAAGGAAATGCGCCTTTTCGATCTTAAAGACTACTTCATGAGGCTTTGGAAAGAGAGCAAGGGTGAATCAAACAAAGTCGAGCTGAAGATGATTAAAAACTCACAGTCGCTGAGATTCTTGCAGGGAATAACTGCTCTGATTCAGAAAACGCTTCTGTATGCTTACTTTATCTTCAATGTACTTTTCAGAGGCTTGTCTGTAGGTTCGATGACTATCTACATAACGACAACCGAGTCATATGCTTCTGCACTTACAAACGTCTTCTCGACCTATCTCGAACTTTCTCGCAAAAGCCTTAATATCGACGAGATGATAGCCTTCTTCAACCTCGAGCCGAAGCAGTATATGACCGGCACAAAGGAGCCTGTTTTCACAAAGGATTCCACAATAGAGTTCAGAAACGTCTGGTTCAGGTATCCCGGCAGTGAAAACTATGTTATCAAGGATCTCAGCCTCAAATTCAAGGGTAGTGACAGAATCTGCATAGTAGGCGAAAACGGAAGCGGAAAGACCACGTTTATCAAGCTTCTCACAAGACTTTACTTCCCGGACAAGGGCGAAATACTCCTGAACGGCATTAACATCAACGAGTACGACTACAAGAAGTATCAGAGACTATTCTCGCCGGTATTTCAGGACTTCATCACCTATTCTCTCAGCCTGAAAGCAAATATAATTCTTGGGCATGAGGAAGACCCGAAGCTTCTTGACGAAGTCTGCAACAAGACAGGAATCATCGACTTGGTGAGAAAGCTCCCGAAAGGCTATGACACTCAGGTCAACAAGTATGTTGACGAGTCTGGAATCGACCTTTCAGGCGGCGAGGGTCAAAGAGTAGCAATTTCAAGAGCCTTGTACCACGGCGGCGAGATTTACCTTCTTGACGAACCCACAGCGGCATTAGACCCGAATATTGAGTATGAAATCTATTCACAGTTCAACTCGATGATTCAGGACAAGTGTGCTGTCCTGATAACTCATCGCCTGTCCGCTGTTCAGCTCGCCGACAAGGTAGCAGTCTTCCAGGACGGACACATAGTCGGCTATGGAACACATAAGGAGCTTTATGCCCAGGGTGGGCTTTACACTGAAATGTTCGACAAGCAGTCGGAGTTTTATGTCAAGGCGGCAAATGAGGAAAAGGGTTGACAAAAATATTCAGGAGATATAATATTAATTAGAAAAGGAGAAACAGCTATGAGTTAAAAATCGATGAAAGGGTGTATTTATGCTGACAATATATCTGGCTCTCATTGACGAGCCAAGCGATAAGGAAAAGTTCACGGATGTATATAATCTGTACAAGAACATGATGTTCAGAAAAGCTATGTCAATCTTGCACAACGAATCTATTGCAGAGGAGGCTGTGCAGGAAAGCTTTTTGAAAGTTGCAAAAAATATTTCAAAAATTTCTTCTCCAGATTGCATTCAAACCCGAAATTTTATTGTTATTATAGTTAGGAACACTTCACTCAATATGCTCAAAAGCGAACACGGCGCAGTCTCAGATGAGCTTGATGAAGACATCCCAGACATGAGCATGAGCGTTTTGAACAAGGTTATTTCAGATGATGGATATGAGTATCTCCTGAAGCTGATAAATGACCTTGACGACATCTATAGCGATGCGCTTACGTTGAAACTTGTAATGGGCTATAGCAGTGAGGAGATTTCGAAGATGTTAGGCGTTCCTAAAAACACTGTAATTTCTCGTGTGTCACGTGGGAAGAAAATACTGCAAAAGAAGTTAGAGGAGTATTATGGAGAAGAAATGCACTAACAGCGACGAAATATTTGAAATACTCTTGCGTGATGGACTCACAAAAAAGCTTAGTGAAGAATCTGAAACACTGACAGCGGAATCCGAGAATCATGAGTTCAGCGAAAGGTTTTCAAAGAACATAAGAAAAGCTACAAGAAAAATAGATAGCGAAAAGCGCAGAAGAACCGCCTTGAAAGTTACATCTCGCTCGCTTGTAACGGTTGCTTGCACTCTCGGCGTTGTATTCTGCCTGCTTCTCACTCAGCCACCTGTTTATGCTGCAGTAAATCAGGTATTTAAGCAGGTTTTTGATGGGTACGACAAGTATTCTTTCGCTGATAGTTCGGAAGATATGACTTTCAATGCCGAAATTAGACCAGATTACATTCCTGACGGCTATAAGCTGAGAACGGTATACTATGGCGACATCAATGTAGAAGTAACTTATGAGGATTATGACGGTCAACGGTTAAACTTTAACTACAGCCTGGCTACGGACGGAACCAGTTTTTCTACCGACAATGAAAACAGTACTGTTTCCGAATATCTGATTGACGGCATCCAATATTACTGCTATCAGACGCTTGATGAATACGGACTGAATACTGTTGTGTGGATTGATGACGGTTATATCTTTAGTATTTCTGCACAAATTGACATTGACGTTTTAGTGCAAATCGCTGAAAGCGTAGTATATGATTGAAAGGAGCAATAATTATGAAAAAACTAATCGCAATAACTCTTGCTCTTATGCTTTTGGTATCTTGCGGCACTGCTAAGGAAGATTCTTCGGGTGGAGTAAACGATAGCCTGTCCATGTTTGCCGATTACTCCGAGAATCAGATTTATGTCTACGACTCTGACACTGGCACTTCGTCGCCAATGTTGTCCGACTCTGCCTATGGCTTTACCTATGAGGAGTACGAGACGCTTAACGGAAAGTGGGACATGATAGTGTGGTTTGATGTCCCGACCGTCAACGACAATTTCACTGCAATTGCCTACTGGTCGAACAAGTACGCCGAAAATGGTGAAATGTCCCTGAACCCGGGCATCTGGATTGTGGATTTGCTGAGTGCCAGCGAGTACAGACTTGAATTGGGTGAGCTTTCCCCGACAGTCGGCTATATCAATTGGATTGATAACGAAACCCTGATGTTTTCGACCGAAGAAGGGGAATTCTATAAGCTTAATCTCACCGACAACACACTTGAAACCTTGAATCTTCCATCTGACATCTTTGTCTGCGTCAGCAACAGGTATGCAGTTTACAAAACCGACAGTGCGATATTTGTGAACAATCTCGCTTTGAACGAATTGACTGAATATGAAATCACAGAGCAGGTGAGCTTCAACAAGGTGTATGAGGAAAACGGAATCATCACTTTTAGCAGTCTTACAGACGGAAGCGTTTGGACTATCGATATGGTAAACGGCACAATTGATAAAGAAGAAACTGCCGGGCTTTCAGACTACGACGAATACTACGAGGACGTCAACAGTCAATCGTTGATTCTGCCGGAGGATGTAGAAGCCGTGGAGTCTGACACGGATGAGTGGTTTCATAGCTTCATGAAGCACAGCTTCGCTGTCAGCGACATTAACGGCAACTATGCCTATGGGACATATTCGGATGTCGAGGAGGAGAAGAGATATTCGGCGGTTTACGACATTGGGGCAGGCGAGTTTACTGAGCTCATAGAGCTTGAAGAGACCAATATGTCGTATCCTCCCGAAGAAGATGACGTCGACGTATCCGATATTGTCGGGCTCGATAATATCGTCAGTCCTGATACAATGTACGATGTCGAGAGAACCGGCAACTACATCGCTTTCAGAGCAGGTGATGACATGACGTCCTATGTCTGCGAAATCAGAGATGATAGCGTCAAGGTGATAGCCAAAGGGACTAATATTTCGGTGACCTATGGTGTCACGGATGATTTCATCTTCTTTACTGAGAGCTACACCAAGCTGTCGTTGCCTGAAATGAGGGTATATGTTCTGGAAGTCGCCACCGGCGACATTATCGCAGTCGATTTTACCTTGCCTTTTGAAGAGCCGTATATAACAACTCTTGCGTCAACCTCGGAGAGAGGCATAAGAGTGAGACTTAATGAGGAAGAATCGAGTTATTCACTTGAAGAATACGTCTACTATATGACCCCGGAAGACATCGAAATAATGGCAACGGAGCTGTTCTGATTGTTAGCATAAGAAAGGAAAGATAAACATGAAAAAGCCCGACGATCAAAAAGTAAAGAACACATGGAAGTGTACAAAGTTTGTGCTGTCCTTCGTTGTGGGAACGCCTAAAGGAAAGCTATATCTTTTCCTCAAAGGCTTAATATCAGTGCTACAGGCATTGATAACAGTTATGTACACGGTACTCCCCGGATGGATTATCAATGCACTTGTTGACGGTGACAGCATCAGTATGGTGGTTCTGTGCGTCGGTCTCTTGGTTTTAAATTCGTTAATCGCTTATGTTGTTAATTCATGGGGCGATTATTGGCTCAATAAAATCAGATGGGACTTGGACATCAGCTTTGATTCAGATTTTTATCGCCATCTGATGACGATGGACTATGAAGATTTTGAAAATCCCAGCATTATCGTTATGAAGAATCGTGCCAACGATACCTTGAGCGATATTCTGAATTATGTCGATCTGATATTCAAAGCGGTTACAGCAGTCTTCACTCTTATTGCAATTTCATCTATTATTGCAACATTGCATCCACTGATAGTTGTTCTGGTATTGGCTATGGTGCTTATTAACTCGGCAGTTACGAAGAAGCTTAATACGAAGCAATTTGAGCTGAATAAGGAAAATGCGTATTATGCAAACCGTGACTGGGGAATAACCTACATGATGTTTGAGCAGGAGTATGGAAAAGAAAACAGGCTTTTCTCAGCGGGAGAATATCTCATAAGCCTTTTCAGAGAAAATAAGTATAAGTTCGCTGATGTTATCATCCGAGGCAAACGCTCATGGTCAACCGGAGGTATTGTCTATACCATTACCTCGCTTGTGCAACAGGTTGTTTTGTATGCCTATCTCATTATCAGAGTCATATACTATTCACTTGCAATAGGTAGCATGACAATATATCTTTCGGCTGTCAGCCAGTTCTCATCGGCTTTGTCTAATGTATTCAATACATATCTGTCGCTGTCGGCTAAAAGCCTCGATGTTCAGGAGTATCTCGAATTTATGTCGCTTCCAAGAAAGGGATATGGTTGCGGAACTGAAACACCTGTCTATGGCAAGGACTCTACAATCGAATTTAAGAATGTTTCATTCAAATATCCCGGTAGTGAAGTATATGCTTTGAAAAATCTGAATCTCACACTCAAAGGCTCAGAGCATCTCTGCGTTGTCGGAGAAAACGGTGCTGGAAAATCAACATTCATAAAGCTTCTCACAAGGCTTTATACGCCGACCGAGGGAGAGATTTTGCTTAACGGCAAAAACATAAACGAGTATGATTACGAAAAGTATCAGAGGTTGTTCGCACCAGTATTTCAGGATTACGTTGAGTATGAGTTGCCACTGGAGAAGAATATTACACTTACTGGCGAGCCGTGCGACGGTGAACGTCTTGACGAGGTCTGCAAGCGGTGTGGTCTTTCAAAGTTGGTGGAGAAGTTGCCGAAGGGTTATGACACGTATGTCGGAAAACTTGTTGACGAAGAAGGCTTCAAGCCATCGGGAGGGGAAGTACAGCGTATTGCAATCGCAAGAGCACAGTATCACGGAGGCGAAATCTATCTCTTGGATGAACCTACTGCCGCACTTGATCCAAACGCCGAGTACGAAATCTACTCGCAGTTCAACTCAATGATTCAGGACAAGTGTGCCGTCCTGATAACCCATCGCCTTTCTGCAGTTCAGCTCGCCGACAAGGTAGCAGTCTTCCAAGACGGACATATGGTCGGCTATGGCACGCATAAGGAGCTTTACGCTCAGGGTGGTCTCTACACTGAAATGTTCGACAAGCAGTCGGAGTTTTATGTCAAGGCGAATGAGGAAGCGGAAGAAGAAAATCGAAAAGAGAATTGAATCCATTTCACCGATTTCTCTATCTATAATAGTTGACCCTTAAAAATAGCTTGACAGCTACTGGATTCTATGATATACTATTTCCTGTTATATTGTGGCAAAAATATAACAAATTCTGTGTCGGTTCCTGCGTAAATATTTTACGGTATGGTTTTCTATGGAGTAGTCCGAATATCTCTATTGGAAGTATAGCCATACAAGGAAGGAATCAAAATGAAAAATCTAAAATCCACCCTCGGAAACATCGTCTGGATTTGCAAGCCGTTCTGGAAGTATGGGAAGCTCTATATCATCCTTTCGGTCTGCATTTCAGCCATCTATACGCCGATTGACGACCTGATTTATGTCTGGTTCCCGGAGATTATCATCAATATGCTGAATGCCGGTCGGGCGTTTTCGGCTATTGCGGTTGTTGCCGCTCTTATCTGTGGCGCGTCTTTTCTGAATAATGCCGTCAGAAAGCTTGCGAGGGCTTACTTTAATAAGAGAAAAGCCGTGGTTGAGATTGAAGCCAATCAGGAAATCTACCGCAAGGCGATGAAGCTTGACTACCACTATATTGACTCTCCTGAGTATTACGACAATTACGCCTGGGCAGTCAATGAGTATTCCAACCAGATGGAAGCCGCACGTCAGCTTCTTATCGACTTCTTCCAGTGCATCCTCAGCCTTGTGGTTCTTGTTTCGATAATCGCAACGCTTGGACCTTGGATTCTTCTTGCCGAAATCCTGGAGATGCTCATTATTTCGAGAATCAATGTCCTGGCGAACAAGATGCAGATTCATGAGAAAGATAAACTCGTTCCCACTGAGCGCAGGCTCGGCTATTTCCACAGGCTTTTCTATATGAAGGACTATGCCGCAGATGTCAAGTCAACACCTCTCGGAGAAAAAGTTCTCGCCGAACATCGCAAAACCGGAGAAAAGAAGGTAAAAGTCGTCGGCTCTTACGCCTGGAAAATCGAAATGCTTTATAACTGCCAGGAGCTTGTTTTCTCCGTCACCGAGCTTGTGGTCGTTCTGTACATCGTCAGAAGCATTATCTCCGGCAGAATCACCGAGGTCGGTATGTATATGACCCTGATGCTCTCGTTCTATCGCCTTGACACCCGAATCCACAACCTCACGTTTGTTCTGAGCGATGCCAATGTCCTCTCAATGAATGTCGAGAAAATCCGCAACTTCTTCAACATGAAGTCGGAAATAGAGGTTCAGGACGAAGCGAAAGCAAAGCCCGAAACCGGCAATTTCTCCCTGGAACTCAAAGATGTTGGCTTTTCATACGAGAATTCGGAGTTCTCGCTTTCCGGCTTAAATCTTAAGATTAACCCCGGCGAAAAGATAGCGATAGTCGGCGAAAACGGAGCAGGGAAGTCCACCTTTGTCAAGCTTCTTCTGAGGCTCTATGACGTTAAGGATGGCGAAATCCTCGTAAACTGCAAGCCAATCAAGGATTACGACATCCACGCTCTGAGGCAGCAGATAGGCGTTGCTTTCCAGAACACCAATATCTATGCCATGAGCCTCGCCAACAATATTTTGCTTTACGGGAATATTTCCGAGAAGTCGATGATTGAAACCGCCGAAAAGCTTGGACTTGATGAAGTAACAAAGAAGAACAAGACCGACTATAATGCTGAGCTTACACGTGAGTTTTATGAGGACGGAATCCTCCTCTCCGGTGGCGAAGCCCAGAAGGTCGCACTTGCAAGAGTCATGAGCAGAGATTTCAGCCTGCTTCTTCTGGATGAGCCGTCCTCCGCACTCGACCCGATTGCCGAGTACAAGATGAGCGAAGCAATCCTCAGTGCCGCCAACAAAGCGACCACAATCATCATAGCCCACCGTCTCTCGACCATCCGTGATGCCGACAAGATATACGTCTTCGACCACGGCAAAATAGTCGAATCCGGCACCCACGACGAACTGATGGCAAAGAACGGTCACTACTGCGAAATGTTCACCAAACAAGCAGAAAATTACGTCAGAGAATGAGAATATCATGAAATATCAAAGCCCGGAAGTGTGCCTCCCGGGCTTTAGCTGTGTACTTACAGTAAAATTTACGGATTACATGTCCCACATGGAGAATAGCCTTGTTCGATGAGGTCTTCTCTGTTGCCGTTGTATTCTTCCTTGTTTTCATCCTTGATAGAACCGACATGTCTGCAATCGGGACGGTGGAATTTCTTTGTGCTGGTGTTGAGAACATACACCGACTCAGTCGCATCTGTTGTTGAAGAATCATCTGAAGCTATTTCTGGAGAGGTTGTAATTGCAATATCAGTCGTATCTGGTTCAGAAGTTGTGACAGCTTCTGCAGATTGAGTCATGGTGGAAAGAGTCGGGAAATCGCTTGTGGATATCTCGTTATTTTCGCGCACGAGAGACATGCCAAAGAACAAAACGCAGAAAGACACAAACCCCACTATGATTGCTGTTAGGTTGCGGTGCTTCATTTTCTTCTTGCCAGAGAGATTTTCCGACTTTTTCAAATGCTCACTTCCGTTTTGCGCAAATATCAGCGCTTGCTAAATCATGCCGATTCTGATTTGAATGCGTTTGCTTTGACCAGTTCCAAGACTCTTGCAATAAACTCCGCGTTAGTAGGCTTTCCGGACGAAGAGGAAGTAATATATCCGAAAACTTTATTCAGATACTCGTAATTTCCTTTGTTCCACGTAGAAGAAATCGCATGTCGGATCGCTCTCTCAACACTGGCGGCGTTTGTGTTATACATAGCGGCAACCTCAGGATATAACTTTGAAGTAATATTGCGATTGAGATATGTAGAGTCGCTCAGAACGAGACTTATTATCTCTTTGAGGTATATATTGCCCTTACAGCTTGCAGGCATACCGAAGCAAACGAATAAGTCCGACAGATATGAATTGATTGACGTTTTTCTACAGACAATCAGTGAATTTTCTGAATCTTCATACAAATTGTATTCAAGTAGAAATTGGTCACTCAGCTGATTGAGGGCACTTTCAAACGCTTCAGCCTGCGATTCATCGATTTTTGCTGATAAATATAATGTTATGCTCATAGTGTTACCTCCACTGAATCCAGACGATTTTTCGTCCTTTTTTTATATTATACCACATAATCCGCAAACATAAAGTCATATTTTGTCGAAATCAAAAATTTTTAATAAAAATATTGTATAATATGTCGGAATTGCTGTCAAGGGCAAATTTGCAATTTAACCTCTTGACAATCCCGAAATATATGCTAAAATATACCCTAATGGCTTAGAAAAGGAGGCTCTAAAATGGCTGACAGAGCTATTATAACTGCGCTCGGCGAAAACGACGAAATCATCGATTGTGACGTTTTATTCACCTTCAAAAACACTGCAACCAATCGTTGCTACATCGTTTATACCGAGAATACATACGACGAAAACGGAGACATCGAGGTTTTCGCCTCAATCTTCGACCCTGATGACAAAACTCTCACTTTCCATCCGATTGAAACCGAGGAGGAATGGGCAATCTTGGAGTCAAAGCTTCGGGAATACGAGAGAAGCAAGGAGCAATCTGAGTCCTGATTGCGCTTTTGAAAGGAACATTAAATGAAGAAATATCGCAACATTTTATCTGAGCTCGGAATCTCAGAGCAAGAAATCGACAAAAGAATCAACGAATCATTTGAGACGATGTTTTTCGCACCACGTGACGTGAGCATCTATCGTGAGACAACCGACGGCATGGGCTACATGGAGGACACCGGCAACATCGACGCGAGAACCGAAGGAATGTCCTACGGTATGATGATGGCGGTTCAGATGGACAGACAGGACATCTTCGACCGAATCTGGAAGTGGTCGATGACGAATATGTACCTCTATGAAGGCAGATGTGCCGGCTATTTCGCATGGTCCTGTGCTCCCGATGGCACTAAAAACGCCTACGGTCCAGCACCGGATGGAGAAGAATATTTCGCAATGGCTTTAATCTTCGCTTCCCACCGCTGGGGAGACGGGGAGGGAATACATAACTACTCCGAGTGGGCTCGTCAGATTCTACGTGACTGCATTCATCGCAATGGCGATGGCAATAAGCCTGGTCAGACCATGTGGGACTTAGACAACCACCTCATCAAATTCATAGTCGAGGTTGACTTTACCGACCCGTCATATCATCTTCCACATTTCTATGACCTGTTCACTGAAAACTGTGACGAGCGTGATCGTGATTTCTGGAAAAAGGCGGCTGACGCTTCGAGGGAATTTCTCCATCACGCCTGCCACCCTGTAACCGGTCTTTGTGCTGATTATTCAGCCTATTCCGGCGAACCAATGACTTTTCCGGAGGATAAGCCCTTCTGGAATCCACAGGCGTTCTATCGCTACTATTCTGACTCGTACAGAACCGTCATGAATATGGCACTTGATACCTCCTGGAATGCTGTCGACCCATGGCAGTGCGAAAATGCCGCAAAAGTACAGGCTTTCTTTGAAAGCCTGGGCGATAACTGGCACAGAGTTCCGCTAAGAGACGGCACGCTTCTTGATGAAGAGGCTATGCACCCGGTTGGTATAATCGCTTCAAACGCTGCCGCATCACTTGCTTCATGGCAGGAAGGCGCTTCTGAAGAAGTCATAGAACGTGCCAAGAGATGTGTCCTGAAATTCTGGAACACGCCATTGCGGACAGGCAACCGCCGCTACTACGACAACTGCCTCTACTTCTTTGCACTTCTCATGCTCAGCGGACGCTATCGCCAGTGGTAAAATACATCGGTGGGAATCTGAATTTCTCACCGAATTTTTATGCTATTTTCAGCGAAATACTGTTGATTATATGGCGAAAACAGTGTATAATTATAACATGTGATGAGGTGACGAGCCTCGTCGAAAAAGATTTTAAGGAGTGTTTTATTTATGGCAGATCGTATTGTACTGAATTCCGTTTCCTACCACGGACACGGAGCAATCGAAAACATCCTGGGTGAGCTCAAATCCCACGGTTGCACAAAGGCTTTGGTTTGCAGTGATCCGGATTTAATCAAGTTCGGCGTTACCGGAAAGGTAACAGCTCTTCTTGACGCTGACGGCTTCCCTTATGATGTTTACAGCGACATCAAGGCTAACCCGACTATCGAGAATGTCCAGCACGGTGTAAGCGTCTTCAATGCTTCCGGTGCTGACAGCATTATCGCCATCGGCGGTGGCTCCGCAATGGATACCTCTAAGGCCATTGGCATTATCGCAAGGAATCCTGAATTTGCAGATGTAAGAAGCCTTGAAGGCGTTGCTCCCACCAAGAATCATGCAGTATTTACTATCGCTGTTCCTACTACCGCTGGAACCGCTGCAGAGGTCACCATCAACTATGTTATCACCGATGTTGAGAAGAAGCGCAAGTTCGTCTGTGTCGACACCAACGACATCCCTGAGGTTGCAGTAGTTGATCCTGACATGATGTCCACCATGCCAAAGAGCCTCACTGCCGCTACCGGTATGGATGCTCTCACTCACGCTATCGAAGGCTACATCACTAAGGCTCACTGCACCATTAGTGACATGTTCCACCTCGAAGCCATCAGACTCATCTCTGCAAACTTAAGAGGAGCTGTCGAGAACACTCCCGAGGGCAGGGAAGGTATGGCTCTTGGTCAGTACATCGCCGGCATGGGCTTCTCAAACGTAGGCTTGGGCGTAGTTCACAGCATGGCTCACGGTCTTTCCGCTCTTTATGACACCCCGCATGGTGTTGCCTGCGCAATCATTCTTCCTACCGGTCTTGAGTACAATCTCCCTGTTGCAGGAAAGAGATATCGTGCAATCGGCAAGGCTATGTGCGTAGCCGGCATCGACGCTATGGACGATGACGAAGCCGCTCTTGCCACTATCGCAGAGGTCAAGAAGCTCTCTCATGACGTCGGAATTCCCGAGAACCTCAAGGGCATCTTAAAGGAAGAGGACATCCAGTTCCTCGCAGAGTCCGCTTATGCAGACGCTTGCCGTCCCGGCAATCCGAGAGACACCAGTGTCGAGGAAATCACTGAGCTCTACAAGAGCCTTATGTAATCTTTCAAGTATAACAAAACCGGCGGAGAATTCTTCGCCGGTTTATTTTGTGTAAATTTAGTTTTCAGTATGCAGCATGTCCATAATACTGAATTTATTGAGCCCAAGCTTTGAAATGAAGCAAATGAGGAACACCGCTAAGAACAGCACAATTAAAATAAGTGCAATCACCGGAGCAGTCAGTCCGTAAACAGCAAGAGATTCAAACAGCGTTCCAAGCACTGTTATAGGACTCGTACTCTCAGTCAGCATAGAAGCGTTGATGATCAGATAGTATCCTAAGTAGCAGACTACGGACATTATTACAGAAATAATTCCTCTTACAGCCGACTTTCGTATTATTTCAAGATTTCTCTGTTTCTTGGACATGCCGATTGCCTGCAGGATGCCGTATCTCTTCTTTTCACTTTCAGTTTCAAGCCTCAGAGTGCTCACAAGAATCAGCAGCACCACAATCGCTATGCACATGCCACTCACAACAATCATGATTGATAGATTGCTGATAAACCTGAGCGTTGGCGTAGTTGATTTCTCTACGGCTGTTGAGCTTGTAGTAGTAACTATCCTGTATATAATTTGTTTGGTCTTTGGTCAGCTTCAGAATATTCGACATTGCGGTGTCGGTAGCGAGGTTTTCGGCGTTCGTATCTGTATATACTAACGCCTGATAATACTTAGCCTCACTCTGACCGTGATAGAACATTGCACCGCCATCGAAAATTTCCCAGATTGTGCCTTCTGGAATTTCGTTAAGAATATTCTGTAGAAGCGTTCTTGAGCATATTACATAGCTTGAACCAAATATAGCTTCGGGATTTCCGGCGATCCCGTATGTATCAGAGATAAATTCCATAGTGTATGGCAACGTATCAAATAGAGTTGGAACGGTCTGAGAAGAAGCGATATTTACCGATATGCTTACTAGATCCGTTGAATCTTCATTGAGAGCATAATCGTAAACAGCCATACTATTTGCATAGTCAATATTGACTGTTATGGTATCTCCGGTTTCGGGAATATAGCTTTCGTCTTCAATGTTCTGAGCTATAACCGATTCGCCGTTTTCGTAGGATAACTCATCGACTTCGGATACGTCAAGAAACCTTGCTACATCTTCATAATCCATGACAATCACATTTACTCGCTTTGCTTCGCTATCATCTGACGTTGTAACAGAATAGAAGCTTGAGAAAGCAACCACATCGGTGACTCCGGGTGTGGAGGAAATCTCAGAAAGTATGCTGTCATCAAGGTATACGGCGATGTTATTGTGGCGATAGGCAGGGTAGAAGCAATATGACCACTTGGAAGTCCATTCCTGATAGTTATTGAGAGGCTCGGCTACGTTTACTATGGTGAAAAGTGTTGACATTGAGAGGAGAATTGCCATGAGCATGATGAGAACACGGCGGAATTTGCTGTAGAAGTTCGACTTCTTGCGTTGCATTCCCATTCTGCCTGTTAGAGGAGTTGCGAGGGCAACCTGAATTGTGAGCATTCTGACGAGGAGCACTCCCACAATCCAGACGGTAGCAGAGGTGAGAAGATAATTCCACGGGAGACTTACCGCAATATTAACCGAGCCGGAATAAACACTCAGTCCCAAAAGTGCCTTGATTCCGAGAAGTCCGAGCAAAGTTCCCAAAAGAAGAGCCGGGACGCAGAGCATAAGGGCTTCCATGAGAATAAGCAATCTAACCTGACCTTTAGTTGAACCGATGCTCCTGAGCCTTACAATCTTTTTGACATCAGATTGCATCTGCAATATATAAATCATTACGACTGCCAACAGGGTTACAGCAAGAACGAGCCAGACATAGAATGTATTGAGCTGAGCCTCTTCTGCTTCCATAGATATGACTGAGTTTACCTGGACATATCTTACGTTTGTTCCCTCTCTTACACTCCATAGATAACTGTTGGCTTTCGATTCAAATGTGCTTTCGTAGCCGGAACTGACGGTGAAGAAGTATGTATACTCGGGAGAAACGCTTGCCTTTGAGCCAAGAGACTCTTCGGCTTCTGCTAATAGCTCGTTTATGCCCTCTTCCGAGAGAATAGCTTCGTTGAGTGTAGCGTCAGTGTCCCAGAGACTTGTGTACTGCTTGATTACTCCGACAATCCTATAGGTCTTTTCTAGAACCGTAGATTCTTCGCCGGATTCTGAATAAAAAGTAAATCTCAGGGTTATTGAAGAAGCAGAAGCTAAGCCGAGTTCAGTAAGCTCGGTCGATTCTATAGCAATTTCGTTGCTTGCCTTGGGGAGCCTTCCACTTTCCAAGGTTATGCCCATATCGAGCATAGAATCATCAACTGTTCCAAGGCGCAATGACCCCATAATGTTGTCGCCAATAATCACCGATGCGATATCGTAATTGACACTGGTGCCAATATCCTCAACCCATTCAGTGCTTTCAAGATACTCAAGATCACTGTTGACACCGTCGGTAATTGCCCCATACCACGAGCCGTATGTATCAAGACGAAGCTGGGAATTGGTCGATGAAATACTGCTCGAATAACTCAGAAGCATGATAGCAAATGCAAAAGAAATGAGTAAAACGAAGAAAATCAGCATAGACTGCCTTTTTCTTCGCCTCATTCCCTGAATTGCAAGTGAAAGCATATTCTTAACCATAATTGTTACCCCGCCATTTTTCTTTTCTGCTTTTATAGTACCACTTTTTTCAAGCTATGTCAAGACTAATTCCGACGTTTTTAGGATTTATTCTGCAAAATTTCCCCAAAGCCGAAGCTTTGGGGATGATAATTATCAGAATCAGTCCACATTAAGGAACGTCAGATAGTTTTTACTGGTCGGAATGGTGATGGTAGAGGTTTTCCATTCAGCGTTTTCTCCGAACCGATACCTCAGCTTGTAGGAGGCGGCAGTCGTTTCGCCGGATTCGCTGTAGTCCTCATTCACAACCCATTCGATGTCAGGCGTAACGCCTCTGGTGGAGTATTTCGCAATTCTCACGGAATAGCCCTCCTCAACGAGGGTGAAGAATCGGTAGTTAATGTCCATGTCATTTGGCTCGACAATGATGATTACCTTGCCTCGGTCGTTGTCTTGAACATCTATGATGTAGTAACGATACTTCCCGTCGGGGGAGACGCTGTTTGCGTTGAGCTCGGCGATTTTGTCCATGTCATACTCTTCGGTGATTGCCGTGTCAGTGACGGATGAGTCAAGAATTGTTTCAATTGCAGAGCCGCCAAAAAGGGTGCTTATGATGTAGAATACAATAATTCCTACGATGAAGAGAATAAGATAGAATGAACCCCAGATTATCTTCGGAGTATCTCCAGCACCGCAGATAAAGAACATCAGAACTCCGACAACAAACGGTGGGATAAACAGCGCCGGAGTTGACGAACTGAACAGCACAAGGATGAATACCGGAATCAGCAATAGTAGCGACACTATTCTTGTGAAGAACTGATTTCTCGTCATCATCATAAGGACAAAGAAGATAATGTTCAATGCAATGTAGACGACATAGAATGTCGTTGCGTTCTTTAGCTCAATCGTGTAGAGAAATGTCCACATTGCCAGGACACTTACAAGAAGAAGAAATAGAAGGTTGAAGCAGGATATGCCGAACCGTACATATTTATTTGAGATGGTGAGTTTTTCCAAGCGGTCATCGCTCCTTTCAGAACAGTTGCTAGGAAGATTATACCTGTATGGCGGCAAAAATGCAACCCGCCAACGCAATTTGTATTTGAATTGTAATACTTACCTCAGTCGGAATCAAGCTTCAGAACACTCATGAATGCTTCCTGCGGAACCTCAACAGAGCCAAGCTGTCTCATCCGCTTCTTGCCTTCCTTCTGCTTTTCGAGGAGCTTCTTCTTACGGGTAATGTCTCCGCCGTAACACTTTGCCAGAACATCCTTGCGATATGCCTTGACAGTTTCACGTGCGATTATCTTTCCGCCGATAGCCGCCTGAATCGGAATTTCAAAAAGCTGGCGAGGGATATTGTCCCGGAGCTTCTCGCAGAGCCTTCTCGCCCTCGGATAAGCTCTGTCCTGATGAACAATGAACGAAAGAGCATCTACAATCTCGCCGTTGAGAAGAAGGTCGAGCTTAACAAGCTTGCTCTCCTGATAGCCAATCGGCTCATAGTCATATGAAGCATAGCCTCTTGTACGGGATTTAAGCGTATCGAAGAAATCGTAAATTACTTCGTTTAGCGGTAACATATAGTGGATGTCGACTCTTGTGTCGTCAATGTACTTCATGTCCTTGAAGGTTCCTCTGCGTTCCTGACAGAGTTCCATTATGTTTCCTACATATTCGCTCGGAGAGAAGATGTGAGCACTGATTATCGGCTCCTCTGCTAGCTTGATAAGTGACGGGTCGGGATAATTTGTCGGGTTGTCGATATATTTTACTTCGCCACTCATCATGGTAACTCTGTAGATAACCGACGGCGCAGTTGTGATAAGATCTAAGTTATATTCTCTTTCAAGTCTTTCCTGGATGATATCCATGTGGAGAAGCCCTAAAAATCCGCATCTGAATCCAAATCCCAATGCTACAGAGGTCTCTGGCTCAAAAGTGAGCGAAGCATCGTTGAGTTGCAGCTTTTCGAGCGCATCTCTCAAATCTCCATATTTGGAACCATCAGCGGGGTAAATTCCGGAAAAGACCATAGACTGGACATTTCTATACCCGGGAAGAGCCTTGTCGCAAGGATTTGCGGCATTGGTAACCGTGTCACCGACCTTTGTATCACGAATACTCTTTATAGAAGCCGCAATATAGCCAACTTCTCCGGCTTTCAGACAGCCGGAAGGTATAAGCTCAGTAGCTCCCATATAGCCAATTTCCACAGTCTGGAATTCAGAGCCAGTCGCCATCAGACGAATTGTATCGCCGTCGTTCAGGGTACCTTGCTTGACCCTGACAAATATAATAACGCCTTTGTATGAATCGTAATAGCTGTCGAATATCAGACATTGAAGCGGAGCGTTCGGGTTGCCCTTCGGGGCAGGGAAGTCAGTGATAACTCTTTCCAGAACTTCACGTATGTTGATTCCCAGCTTTGCCGAAATTCTCGGAGCATCTTCCGCCGGAAGCCCGATTACGTTTTCAATCTCAGCGATTGCGCCCTCCGGATTTGCACTTGGTAAATCAATTTTGTTTATAACTGGCAGAATCTCGATGTCGTGTTCAAGTGCTAAGTAGGTATTCGCAAGCGTCTGAGCTTCGATTCCCTGAGAAGCGTCTACAACAAGAATTGCACCTTCGCAAGCTGCCAAGGAACGGGAAACTTCATAGTTGAAATCGACATGACCAGGAGTGTCAATGAGATTGAATACATATGTCTTGCCATTGTCAGCCTTGTAGTTGAGACGAACGGCGCGAGCCTTGATAGTGATTCCTCTTTCGCGTTCTATATCCATGTTGTCAAGAAGCTGATCTGACATATCCCTTAATGCGACAGTTTCTGTCAGTTCAAGAATCCTGTCCGCAAGGGTAGACTTCCCATGGTCTATGTGTGCGATAATGCAAAAGTTTCTTATATTTTCCTGCTCAATGCTGTCCATTGCCGCCCACACCTTTCTTTCTAATCGTTATTCATAGACATCTATTATAGCACATTTCAGCTCATGTGTAAACCTCGTTATTTGCAATTTTTTCACTATAGTCAGAATTGATGAAAGCTGAGACACAAAATTATGCATCATTTTGCATATTCGGTGAAATCGAAATGAAAGTTTATCAATTCGTTTGCAATCTCAAAAAAACGTGTTATACTTAGATTAGTACGAAAAGTAGAAAGGAGAGAGCCAATGCCAATTTATGTAGGTCAGCCATGCTCATCTTGTGGCAGGATATTAACTAAAACAGACGATATAGTAGTTTGTCCGGAGTGCGGTTCTCCGTATCATAGAGATTGTTATATAAGCGAAGGAAGGTGCACCAACACTCATCTCCACGAAACCGGCGAGAGCTGGCAACCAACAGTTGATAATTCTCAGGCTGAGAACAAGAAGATCATATGTCCCAACTGTGGTGCTGAAAATGAATTTGGGGCGACATTCTGCTGCAACTGCGGCGCTCCTGTCAATATGGAGAAGGTTTCCGGAGGATATCAAGGAGCAAATACGGGAAACAATCAGAATCCGTATGGTAATGGCAGATATCAGAATGGTGGCTATCAGAACGGAAACTATCAGAACCAGAACAACAATTACCAGAATCAGAACGGCTACGGTCGTCCATACGGAAATCCCTATATGGGTGGCATGAGAGGCGGATTTCCGTTCTATGGAAACGGTGCATACAGTGCCGATTATGCTATAGGCAACCACACGGTTGCAGAGTATTCCGACTATGTCGGATCCAACAGCCCGTATTTCATCCCGAAGTTTGTAAGGTTTGAAAACGGCAAAAAGTGGTCTTTCAACTTTTCTGCTTTCTTCTTCCCGCACATTTATTTCTTCTACAGAAAGATGATACGCGAAGGAGCAGTGATGCTTCTTTTGACAGCACTGTTTTCTATTCCGACGTTGATCTACTATATGTATGCCTATGGTATTATTGGAGAGGCAATTGTCAGTACAACATCGTTTGCAGTAATATATAATGTATGTTCAATTTTTTCATACGTTTTGAGCATCTTTGCCGGGCTGTTTGCAAATTACATCTACTACAGAAAAGCAAAATCAGACCTTGACAGTATCAAAAACGGAGTTGTTGAGTATAATTCGCAGCGCGAAGCGCTCATGACTAAGGGCGGAACTTCGATGGCATATGCAGTCGGCTCCGTTGTAGCGTTGACGGTTATATTCTTTGCGATTATGATAATTGTAGTGATGGTTGCTTCGGGAGAATCAACGGTCTAGTAAAAAATTCAAAAGAAATATTTCGGATTTGCCAAAGTTTTGTCCGTGTTAAACTGATATGACCCAAGAAAAAGAGAAAATCCAACGAAGAT
>JAJQHD010000034.1 GCA_021199855.1 Oscillospiraceae bacterium | reverse complement strand
ATCTTTCTTCGTTATTTTATTCTTTTTGGGTCACATCTCTTGACAACGCAGACAAACATCATCATTTTTCGGACAAAGGTCTTGCAAACTGAGACAAAATGGTGTAGAATATAAGAGCATAAAAAATACTATTGGAGGTTTTTATATTATGTCTAAGTCTGTAAAAGTTGCGATTAACGGATTTGGTAGAATCGGACGTCTTGCTTTCCGCCAGATGTTTGGTGCTGAAGGATACGAAATCGTAGCAATCAATGATCTCACAAAGCCTGAGATGCTCGCTCACCTTCTTAAGTATGATACCGCTCAGGGCGGCTACTGCGGAAGAATCGGCGAAAATGCTCACACTGTTGACGTTAAGCCCGCTGTATATGCTGAGGACGGCAAGACCGTTACAGTTCCCGGTGCTATCATCGTCGACGGCAAGGAAATCACCATCTATGCAAAGCCCAACGCTTCCGAGCTTCCTTGGGGCGAGCTTGGAGTTGACGTAGTTCTCGAGTGCACCGGCTTCTACTGCTCAAAGGCTAAGAGCCAGGCTCACATCGACGCTGGCGCAAAGAAGGTTGTTATCTCTGCTCCCGCAGGAAATGATCTTCCTACCATCGTTTACAGCGTAAACGAGAAGACCCTCACCACTGAGGATACCATCATCTCCGCCGCTTCCTGCACCACCAACTGCTTGGCTCCTATGGCTAAGGCTCTTAACGACTACGCTCCTATCCAGAGTGGTATCATGTCAACCATCCACGCCTACACCGGCGACCAGATGATTCTCGATGGTCCTCACCGTAAGGGCGACCTTCGTCGTGCAAGAGCAGGTGCTGCAAACATTGTTCCTAACTCCACCGGTGCTGCAAAGGCTATCGGATTGGTAATTCCTGAACTCAACGGCAAGCTCATTGGCTCCGCTCAGAGAGTTCCTGTTACCACCGGTTCCACCACCATCCTCACCGCTGTTGTCAAGGGCGAGAACATCACCAAGGAAGGCATCAACGCCGCTATGAAGGCTGCTTCTTCCGAATCCTTCGGTTACAACGAAGATCCTATCGTTTCCTCCGACGTTGTCGGTATGAGATACGGTTCCCTCTTCGATGCTACCCAGACCATGGTTGCTAAGCTCACCGATGACCTCTATCAGGTACAGGTAGTTTCTTGGTATGACAACGAGAACTCCTACACCAGCCAGATGGTCAGAACAATCAAGTACTTCGCAGAGCTCGCATAATCCACGTTTTATGCAAAAGCACCGCCTGTTAATTCAGACGGTGCTTTTTTCATTCTATATCATCAACTACAACTGCCGGCAATGTTTCTTCATTCGGCGGCTCCGGTGGAAGCTCATCCATTGTGAGCTCGGCTTTATATAAATCTCCGTCAATAACAATATTGAAATCGACATTGTTGAGTTCACAGAGGCTCTTTGCAATCGAGAGTCCTAAGCCGCTACCTTCGGTTGAGCGGGAGGAGTCTCCCCTGACGAATCGCTCCATGAGCTCGTCACTCGAAATATTGAGCTCGTATTTCGATATGTTCTTGAAGATTATCTGTATTTTGCCGTCAGCTTCTTCGGCAGAGACATAGACCCGCGTGTCAGGCTGGGCATACTTGATGATGTTCCCCATAAGGTTGTCAAACACCCGCCACATCAATCTTCCGTCGACAAGCGCCATCAGAGGATTTTCGGGAGTCGTCACGACGAGCTTTAATCCGGTTGCCTCGAGCCTGTCTTCGTATTCGGCTGTTGCCTGCGTCAAGAGAATCGACATATCCGTTTTTTTCAAGAGCTACTGGAATCGCACCCGCCTGAGCTTTTGAAGCTTCAACCAAATCGTCGATAAGCTTCTTCATCCTCTGGGACTGGCGGACGAGCACATCTACATATTCTTTTGCAGAATCGGGCTGGATGTCCTCTTTTGAGAGTATGTCGACATAGTTTACAATGGATGTCAACGGCGTTTTCAGGTCGTGGGAGACGTTCGTAATAAGCTCGGTTTTCAGCCTTTCGGAGCGAAGACTCTCGTCGACAGCCGCCTGAATGCCGTCGTTGATGTTATTCAGGTATCCGGCGAATTTTCCGAGCCCGAAATATAGTCCATCGTTATCTACAACCGTCTCGGTCTTTCCTTCGGATATAGCCTGAGCGGCTTCTTCAAGCTTCCTGACACCCATAGCATAGACAAGTGCCGCAATAAGGACAGCGAGATTGCCTACAGTGAACATGAGAAGCCCCAGGAAAGCATCTACGAGCAGTAGCAGGAAACACAGAAAATCATATATCAGAACGCCTATGAAGATGAATTTAAGCTTCGTTGCATATTTGCGGTTTTTGATGATTTTTCTGAAGAAGTTAAACAGCCATATCAGCGAGCCGAAGATGATTGTGTTCTTAAAGAACCGCCTTGCCTTAACTCTTGCAGAGCAGGTCATCAGGACAAGCATTACTACACCAGCTGAGACTCCCGCACAAAGTGCAAAAATCAGATACTGAAGCAATCTTGCTTCAAGGTCAATATAGATAATTTCAGAGACGATGTACAAAGAGCCAAAAAGCACCACGCCAACAGGAATCAGGTATAATTCAAGCGGAATCTTATCGGCAAATGTGAGATGTATGCCTTCATAATCGGGAAAATGCCCGGCGGTAGTCATCAGGATAACAAAGCAAGCCAGTGCAACTACTGCAGTCACTATCATCATAGCTATGAAGTTATTTTTATTGCTTAGAAGTGTGTTGATTCTTGTAAGCTTGATATAGACATCGTCATGAACTGTGAAATCACTTAGCGACGACGGCAGACTTGCGATAACGGTCAGTGTCTCAGACAAAATCTGAGAAAGCACTATGTGGGTGTAATAAATTGTCTGACCATCCTCCTCGTCAATCGAAATCTCAAAGCCAAGAACTTTTACCAGGTCATCGAGCTCGGAAAACATGCTGAGGCAACTTACGGCTTCTTCATAAGTGTAGGTGATTACCTCGACAACCATTGGCTCACCCATGACGGTGACTGTACAGTCTTCCGATGAAGAAGTCAGGTCAACATCTTCACCATCCGCTGGAGCAAAGTTGGAGTAGAGAGTTTCGTCAACTGTGTTACTTACAGCAATTTGGAAATTGGTTCTGCCCTCGGGATAGTAGATCTCGATATAATTGCCGAAGCTATTGAGGTCTTCTTCGGTAATCAGGGTTTCAGATTCCGCATATGAAACATTGAAAATTTCTCTCAGCCACTCTATGGGCGTTTCGCCATCGTAATAGTAGAAGCCGAACAGAGGTGAAATATCGTTATAATCATCATAATTGATGGCGTAGTACTCAATAAGCTCATCATCAAGAATATAGCTATAACCGACAGTGGCATCATAAGTTGATGTTTCGTAGTCATACGAATCATAGAAAACAACCTCATCCAGTGCCTCAACGGAGTAGCCGAAAGGCTCATACCACGAAAGATATACCTCCGTGAGATTCTTTTTGAGCTCGGTTTCATTGGAGATATAATCATCGATAATAGTATCGTTGTCGAGATAGTAGGCGCTGGAATAATAGAGGATAATTGTAGCTAGCGCACTGCCTGCAAATATCATTGCAGATAAGACAAGGCAGACAAATGCAGTTACTTTTATCCAGAGTCTTCCCCGCTTCTTCGTTCCACTATTCACCGTTCAGCCCTCCAATCTGTGAGTATTTCAGTTCTTTGGTCTTTCAAATTTATAGCCCTTTCCCCAGACGACCTTTAAGTATCTCGGAGAAGTCGGGTCAATCTCGATTTTCTCCCGCAAATGCCGCATATGTACAGCGACAGCATTGTTGACTCCTATCGGGACATCTCCCCAGACGGTGCGATATATCTCGGGCGGCGAGAAACACTCGCCCGGATGTTCCATGAGAAATCTTAAGATGCTGTACTCCTTCGGAGTGAGAGATACCACTTCTCCGTCAACCGTCACCTGCTTGTCCTCATACCTAATCTGCACTCCCCCGATTTTGAGAGTATCGGGACTTGCCGGTGCGCTTCCCAAAAGTGTGTACCTGCGAATCTGGGAACGGATACGGGCGGTCAATTCAACTGCATTGAAGGGCTTTATGACATAATCATCGGCGCCTAAGTTCAGCCCCAGAACCTTGTCGGTATCCTCTGATTTTGCGGTCAGAAAGATTACAGGAACATTCGAGAAGCTTCGGAGCTCATTCAATGTTGCGATTCCGTCCATTTCGGGCATCATGATGTCCATTACACATACATCTATCTTTTCGTCATGAAGGATTCTCAAAGCTTCACGACCATTGTATGCAGTAAATAAGTCATATCCCTCATTTTTAAGATATATTTTCAACGCATTCACTATGTCCGGTTCATCGTCGCAAATCAGTACGTTGTAGCTACCCATTTATTTTTCCTCTTTTCTTTTCCAACTCAGGTTGATATAGATATTGTACCACAAAAGAGATTAAGATGCCATACATAAAGATATTAAGATTTCGCCCGATTTCTTAATAATTACCGTTTTTTGCGTATTACCCATCTATTGTACTACTGCGCCCGACTCTTTGCAACAGTTTTCACAGATTGTCCGCACCATAGGCGCTTTTTGAAAATAAGTACTTGAAATAAGGCGGAAAATAGGTTATAATCAAAAAAGAGATTAATAATTGATGAGCAGTAATAACCATACACACTAAAAGGATGTGATTTTATATTCCTGCTGACAGTACTGCCTTTTATTATCATCGGCTATCTCTGCGGCAGTGTACTCTTTGCTCAGATCTGGGCAAAAATATTCCGTAAAGGAGACATAATCGAAAAAGCTAAAGACCATAATCCAGGTGCATCGAACGCCTTTACATATGGAGGATTCTGGTGTGGTTTCCTCACACTTCTTTGCGATATTCTTAAGGGTATAATTCCTGTCAGACTGTTCCTTACGTTTGGTACATACTCTGATGCAACACCATGCACGGACATTGCATTTGCTTTTGTGCTCGCCGCTCCTGTTATTGGTCATGCCTTCTCTATCTTCAACAGCTTCAATGGTGGGAAAGGAATTGCAACCACATTCGGAAGCCTTCTTGGGCTGATTCCAGTTTATCAACCGATATTCTTCATAGCGATTTCGTTTATCTTCTTCTCGCTCATACTGAAAATATTGCCCCATTTATACAGAACTGCAATATCATATTTAACTACTCTGATTGCAATGAGTATATTCGGTCTCAGAACCGGTATGGTCGCTCTGCCGATTGGATTTACTTTTATCACCGTTGCGGTGATGTACAGACTCCACAAGAGTCCTGAAGAACGGGAAGAAATTGAGGTTAATCTGGCATGGAAGCATTAATACTTTCAATGGGCACTGGCGGCGGACACAACGCCGCCGCACAGGCTGTCAAAGAAGAACTCGAAAGACGCGGACACGAAACAGAATTTATAAATCCATACACGCTTGAAAGTAGCTTTCTGGCTAAGTTTGTCGATAACGCATATATCAGAACCGTCACAGCTACTCCGAAGCTATTCGGACTTGTTTACAAAATCGGCGATGCCGTGGCAAAACTCCCATGTCGTTCGCCGATATATTTTGCCAACCGCAAACCGGCGAAGGATCTGAAAAAGCATCTTGATGAAAACCATTATGACGCAATCATCACCACTCACCTCTTTGCCGGAGAAATGCTTACGGCGCTCAGAGACAATGGTACCAAACTCCCTAAAACAATATTTATCGCTACAGACTATGCTTGCATACCGTTTGAAGCAGAAGTCAAAGCAGATGCTTTCATTGTTCCGAGCAAGGACCATATTTCTGAATTTGCGCGAAAAGGGCTATCACTTAACAGCATCTACGGATATAGAATTCCAACGAGTGCGAAATTCTCTAAAAAGGCTTCAAAAGAAGACCTGAAGAAAGAGCTCGAGCTTGATCCTGCCTACAAATATATCCTCGTCTGTGGCGGAAGCATGGGTGCCGGACATCTCAAGAAAATAGTCCGGCTTCTTGAGGAATGGTGCCACAATGATGGACACACAAAGCTCATCGTGGTGTGCGGAAATAACAACAAGCTCTTTGAGAAACTCTTCGAAATATATGGAAACGAAATTATTCTATATCGATTTACCGACAAAATGCCCGAGCTTTTCAGGCTCTGCGAAGTATGTTTTACAAAGCCGGGAGGATTATCTTCAACAGAAGCGGCGGCGGCAGGTGTCCCGATAGCACATATCACGCCAATTCCCGGATGCGAGACAATCAATATGAATTACTTTTCCAGTCAGGGAATGAGCCTCAAAGTCAAGCCTAATAAAAAAAGTATATACGATGCTCTTGATTATCTCGGTGACAGACAGCACTGCCTTGATATGATAAAGAGGCAACACGAAATCATCAATCCCAACGCGGCATCGGATATATGTAACCTTGCTGAAAAGCTGATTTCGCCCGAATTTGCTCGGGAAAATAACAGTAATTAAGGAGATGTTAATATGCCTGAAATGGACATTAAGTACCGCGATTTTGCGAGAAATAAAGCCTGTGAACTGCTGGCTATAGACAGCCCTTCCGGATACACCGAAAGAGCCGCGGCTTGGGTCAAAGACGAATTTGAAAGCTTAGGATTCAAGGCTACAATCACTGAAAAAGGCGGAGTTATAGCTGATTTGGGCGGTATATCAAAGGATGACGCATTGCTTCTTGAAGCACACACCGACACTCTGGGCGGAATGGTCTGTGAGATTACCAGCTCTGGAAGGCTTAAAATAACCAACCTCGGCGGAATGGAAGCAAATAACGCCGAAGCTGAAAATGTGAGAATCTATACCCGTGAACAGTTTGTCTATGAAGGTACACTCCAACTTTGCAATGCGAGCGTTCACGTCAACGGAGAATATCACTCCATAAAGAGAAGCTTCGACACGATGGAAGTCGTCATTGATGAGAATGTCAACTCCGCCGATGATGTCAAGAAGCTTGGAATCGCAGTCGGCGATATTGTCTGCTTCGAGCCGAGAACGAGGCTTACTCAGTCTGGCTACATCAAGTCAAGATTCCTTGATGACAAGCTTTCCGTCGGAATACTTCTTGGTTTTTCGAAGTATATAGCAGATAACAACATAAAGCTTCCTAGGAAGACTTATGTGCACGTAACGGTTTATGAAGAAGTCGGTCACGGAGGTTCCGGTTCTGTTCCCGAAGGTGTCACCGAGGCTATCAGTGTCGACATGGGATGCGTCGGAAACGGACTTGACTGCACAGAAAGACAGGTTTCAATCTGTGCAAAAGACTCGGGAGGACCTTATAACTATCAGGTAGTTTCAAAGCTGGTTGCCGCCGCCAAAAAAGAAGGTGCAGACTATGCTGTTGACGTCTATCCCCACTATGGCTCAGATGTTGAAGCTACTCTGAGAGCCGGGTATGACATACGTCACGGACTAATAGGTGCTGGCGTTTATGCAAGCCACGGATACGAAAGAAGCCACGTTGACGGCATCATGAATACTCTGAAAGTATTGAAGGGTTATCTGAATGTCTGAAAACAAACAGGCACAAAAAAAGCCGGAGGATTAAACCTTCGGCTTTTATGATGCATGAGTTCTGATCAGTCGGAAGAATAAGGCAAGAGGGCTACGTATCTTGCTCTCTTGACAGCCTTGGTGAGTTCACGCTGATGGTATGCACATGTACCAGTTACACGTCTGGGCAATATCTTGGAACGCTCAGTGAGGCACTTACGAAGCTTTGCAGTGTCTTTGTAATCGATGGTCTCTGCTCTGTCAGCACAGAACATGCAAACCTTTTTTCTCGGTCTCTTTGTCGGTCTTGCACCGGCAGTATTTCTTTCCATGATGAAATATTCTCCTTTCAAAGATTATCGCGCTCTGAATTAATCAGAACGGGATGCCGTCGTCGCTAAGAATCTCCTCGAAATCGTCCATGTTTCCAATGGCGATAGGATTAGACGCCGGCTCATTATAAGCGGGTTGTTGCTGGGTAGGCTGACGATAGCTGGACTGGAATGAGGACGAGCCGCTGTTATCACGGTCTGAAGCTCTTTCACCAGTGAATGAAACATTATCAATCCAAACATCAGTTACGTAATGCCTGGAGCCGTTTTTATCGTCATAAGTACTTGACCTTAAGTTGCCCTCGATAGCAATCAAGTTTCCCTTATGGAAGTATTTGTTGATAAATTCAGCTCTCTGATTGAACGCCACACAAGTGATAAAATCAGACTGCTTTTCTTCTTCCTGCCGTGAATTTCTATCCACAGCAATTCTAAGATTCAATACTGAAGTACCACTCTGAGTTTGTCTAATCTCAAGATCATTAGTTATTCTACCCATCAAAATTACTCTGTTAAGCATTACTATTCCTCCAATCAGCTATTCTTAGTGATGACTAAGGAACGAAGTACGCCGTCGGTAATGTTGAGGACACGGTCAAACTCGGCTGGGAAGTCGGGCTTGGACTCGAAAGTGTAGACAACGTAGTAGCCCTCAGTCTCGTAGTTGATTGCATAGGCAAGCTTGTGCTTTCCCCATTCGTCAACTTCGGCAAGAGTCCCATTTGCTTCAATCATGTCCTTGAATTTAGCGACAAGCTCAGCTACTGCCTCGTCGCCCGCTTTGGTTGAGAATACCACCATAGCTTCGTAGTTCTCTGATAATTTTGCCATAATTGCACCTCCTTCTGGATTCCGCCCGCCACCTACGACGGACAAGGATAACTAAAATAGTATACCAAAACAAGTCGGATTTGTCAAGCAAAAACTTTGGCAAATCCGAAATATTTTCTGCGTTGTCAAGAGATGTGACCCAAAAAGAATAAAATAACGAAGAAAGA
>JAJQHD010000035.1 GCA_021199855.1 Oscillospiraceae bacterium | reverse complement strand
TATGCAGAACTATTCTGAAGACGAAATCATCAATTCAGGTTATTGGACATTCCAGGAGAAATACGGTTGCTCTATCGAATGGTATGAGTGCTCCTGGGAAACACGTTTTGACGACTTAGCCAATCTTATCCTGGCTTCAAATTCACCCGACTTCTACCCGGGCGGCAACGAAATCTTCCCGACAAGTTGCATAAAGGGTATGTTCCAGCCGGTTGACAATTACATAGACTATGACGACCCGCTTTGGGCAGGCGAAAAGGAATTCGCCTATGACTACTATTCCCTGAAGGGCAGACCCTACGTTATCGTTTATGACAACGCTTTCGGACATGTTGTCGTTTACAACAGAAGAGTTATCGAGGAATACGGCTTCGACAACCCTGCCGAGCTCTACTGGAATGACGAGTGGACTTGGGATGCATTCTATGAGATGTGCCTCGACTTCTCCGACCCTGATGAGGACAGATATGCCCTTGACGGCTGGTACTACAGTGCGGCTTTGATGCATTCCTGCGGCGAGATGATAGTTCAGTATAACACCGAGACACAGCAGTTTGAGAGTAATATCGATTCACCTGCTGTTGAGCGTGCGGCGAACCTTCTTTACAACCTCGGCAAGAACGAGTGCGTATATCCGCTCTGGAACAAGGAGTGGTCTATCCGTAACGGCGTTTCCGGCGGCGGTATCAAGGAAGGACTCCAGCTCTTCTGCATTGCAGAAACTTCCGAATTCACCGACACTGTCGAGACTGTCAACTCCATCTGGGGCGACATCGAAGAGGGCGAAGTCATGTTCGTTCCGCTCCCCAGAGATGATGACGGCGACGGTGTCTACTACATGGAATCGACAGCCGACGGCTACTGCATCGTAAACGGTGCTTCAAACCCGGAGGGCGTTGCTCTCTTAGCGGCTTGCATGAGATTCAAAGTTCTCGACCCGACTGTTGTCGACATCGACAGAGTCCAGCTCGAAGAGACTTATCTCTGGACCGAAGAGATGCTTGAAATGTGGGATGAGTGCTACGACCTCACAACCCAGATTGACAAGGTTGTCATCACCTACTATGAAGGCTACGGCGACAAGCTCTACGCTGTAATTTACAACTACGAAGGCATTGCCTATGCCGAAGACCCGACCACCTGGGCACAGCTGAAGGAGACGTATAACGAACAGCTTGACTACTACATCAACGCTCTGAACGAATCCATTGCGGCATACGACCCGGATGCGGAATAATCCTGAATAATCAGCAACCGTCCCTGATGGGGCGGTTGTTTTTGTCGCACTTCGTGCGACGCCGCTTGCCTTCGGCTCGCGGCACCTCTCAGTCTCGCTTCGCGAGCCAGCTCCCCTTGACAGGGGAGCCTTTTTGTGAGTAGCACCACTGGCTCCCCTTACTAAGGGGAGCTGTCAGCGCAGCTGACTGAGAGGTTCATGCCGTCAGCAATCTTAATTCCCCCAAGCTTAGCCCCGTATGCAAGCACTTATTAATCCCGCCCGAAATAATCATTGCCGAGGTTGAAATCAGCTTGTCGATGTTTTTTGGAGTCACCATCAGCGGCTCGTCGTGTGTTCCTGCGTCGGCAACTGTCGGGACGCCGATGGCTATGCAGGGGATGCCGAGAGTGCGCTTCGAGACTTCGCTACGGGAGTTCATGACGCCGCTTCCCGGGGAGATTCCGGCGTCGGTGAGCTGGATTGTGCGCCCCAGGTGCCGTGGATTCTTGCAGGCGAGAGCATCTATCACGATAACTGCCTCCGGCGAAATTTTCTCGATAAGGGAGCCAAGAAACTCCGACGTCTCAATCCCCGTCTGACCCATGACGCCGGGTGCGGCGCAGGAGACGAGCCCGAGACCTTCCGTGTCAATTTCGGGAGCATCGGTCGGGATGTGCCGGGTGGCAAAGATATGGGAGACGACACGTGGTCCCAGGCTGTCCGGAGTGATGCACTCGTTTCCGAGCCCGGCGACGAAGACTGACTTTGCATTTCCAAGAAGCTCCTGGAGCTTGTCCGCAAGTCCAATTGAGTACTCGTCCGCGTTCGACGGAATCATCTCAAAGCTGTCTTTTGGCTCCAGAGTCAGGTATCTTCCGACTGCTTTTCCGACAGAGCGCGCGGCGGATTCACTTTTCAGGTGGATATCGGTGACAGCGAAGTCACCTGAACTGCTGTTTTTGACCTCTACTCCGTTGGGCAGATTGTCTGAAAGCTCGAGTGCCAGGTCGGTCCTGGGGCGTTTGGTCTCAAAAATCATAAAAAATCCTCTTTTCCAAAGAAAAATCGAAAAAAACACTTGCATTTTTGCGCAAGTAATGGTATATTAATCAGTGTGGCGTTATGTGAGTGAAACGAAGCCACGTAAACTTGTTGAATAGTGGGGAGTCATTAACCCCGGGGTCGCACTTTCTCTCAGTCGTGCACCGATATCCAATAAGGTTGAATCTGCGGGTATGTCCCGCTTGCGGAAGCTCCCGCGGAATATTAACTAAGGAGGTGTCTTATGGCAAATATCAAGTCTGCCAAGAAGAGAGTTCTCGTCAACGAGAAGAAGGCGGCTCAGAACAAGGCTACAAAGAGCGCATTCAAGACTGCTATCAAGAAGGTTGATGCAGCAGAGGGTGAGGATAAAGCCGTAGCAGTAAAGCTCGCAACCAAGAAGGTTGATCAGGCAGCTGCTAAGGGAATCATCCACAAGAACAAGGCGGCAAGGAAAAAGTCCCAGCTCGCCAAGAAGCTTAACGGCTGATTAAAACGCTTTGACTGCGCTCCGCTTAAAACCCAAAGCGGGGCGCATTATGTTTAAATAGTATTCCTACTGAGGAAATCAAATATACAGGAGTGAAAATATGAAAAAATCACTACTTATCATTCTGGCTCTGATGACCGCCATAATTCTTACCGCCTGCGGTGGGGATGGAGATGCTGTCACATCTGGCGATGTCTCTGAAGACTTAACACCGGCTGAGCTTCCTGTTACTGTTGCTTCTAAGGATTCGGACAGCTTGTGGGCTGTCGTGACTGATACTACAGATGTCACCGAGGAGCCGGCTGTCACTACTTCTCCTGAATCAGACGAGACCGAGGCTACCACAACCGAAGAATCTGATTCGACGACTGCGACAACAACCACTGCGTCAACCACAACCGCGGCTACCACTACAACTGCGTCCACGACAACCGCCTCCACAACAACGGCTGCAACCACAACCACCGCCGATGAGGACGAGGAGGAAGTTGAAATCCTCTGGGAGGACGGCATAAGCCGCGATGAGTTTGAAGCCATGCTCGGAATAGACAGCGACGAAGAGGTAGATGTCAACGGTTGATTGGGCGCGAAAGAGCTCAAAACATCTCAATTTTGGCTTTGACTCCGAAATGCGGTATAATATTTAGCCAAAATATTACGTCAAAAGTGATTGACTTTTTGGGCATAATGTGATATGCTATAAGAAGCGGTTTCTGCCGTAATATTTTTAAGGGGGTAGCCTATGAATATCGCTCTCATAGCTCACGACGCCAAGAAAGAACTCATGATTCAGTTCTGTACTGCATACAGCGGAATTTTGGGTAAACACAACCTCTGTGCTACCGGCACTACCGGAAAACAGGTCGCCGAAGCAACAGGTTTGAAGATTGAAAAATACTTCGCCGGTTCCCAGGGCGGTTGTCAACAGATAAGCGCAAAGATTTCCTGCAACGAAATCGACCTGCTTCTGTTCTTCAGAGACCCCATTAACCGTAAAACAAGCGAGCCGGACGAAAGAGACATCCTGAGGCTCTGCGATGTATATAACATTCCAGTGGCTACGAATATCGCCACAGCCGATGCTTTAATCATGGCTTTAGATAGGGGAGACCTCGACTACAGAATCCCTTGATAGAAGCTCGTGAAAAGGGCGTGTAACGACGGCAGTCGTCCTTTACCGGGCAATGCCGTCTTTTTTATGAAAAGTAGTTTGCGGATTTCATTCGCAAACTGAGGAGGAAAGACTATGGCACTTTCTGTGCAAAGACCAAAGGGAACCGCCGACATGGTTCCTTCCGAATCGAACAAGTGGCGGACAGTTGAGCAGGCGGCTCGTGACTGCGCCGAGAGATTCGGTTTTAAGGAGATAAGGACTCCCGCGTTTGAAGAAACCGGACTTTTCGTCCGCTCAGTCGGGGATACTTCCGACGTCGTCACAAAGGAGATGTACACCGTCTCCTCAAAGGGCGAGCACACATTCACTCTTAAACCTGAGGGAACAGCCGGAGTCGTCAGAGCTATGCTCGAAAACGGCATCATGAACGAGGGCTTCCCGCAAAAGGTTTACTATATCACTCCCTGCTTCCGCCACGAAAAGCCTCAGGCAGGAAGACTCAGAGAGTTTCACCAGTTCGGAGTCGAGATGTTCGGCACTTCTTCACCATATGCTGATGCCGACGTCATTATGCTGGCAAGAGAAGTCCTTTCGACCTGCGGAATCGACAGCGTTCAGCTCAACATAAACTCAATCGGCTGTCCCGAATGCAGAAAGAAATATCAGGAAGCGCTTGTTGAGTATTTCTCGGCTAGGAAAGACGACCTCTGCGAGACCTGCCAGGAAAGGCTCGTCAAGAACCCGATGAGACTTCTTGACTGCAAGGTGCCAAAGTGCGCTGAAATTGCAAAGGATGCGCCTGTAATCTTAGATTATCTCTGCGACGAGTGTCGGGAGCACTTTGAGAAATTGCAATCGATTTTGGATTCATATAAAATTGAGTACACCGTTAACCCGAAGATTGTCCGTGGGCTTGACTACTACACGAAAACCGTTTTCGAGTTCATCTATGACGGGATCGGGGCTCAGGGAACCGTCTGCGGCGGAGGAAGATACGACGGTCTTGTGTCTTCGTTAGGAGGACAGCCGACGCCGGCTCTCGGCTTCGGAATGGGACTTGAGCGCCTCATTATGACGATGGAAGGCGAGGGAGTTGAGTTCCTTGACCCGAACACCCCCGACATCTATTTCGCCCCGATGGGAGAGAACGCCTATGCGGTCGCCTCAAAGCTCTGTCAGGAATTAAGAGCTGAGGGCTATTCCGCCGAGTTCGACATAGTCGGACGTGGCTTAAAGCCCCAGATGAGGTATGCCAATAAAGTGGGTGCGAAGTTCGTCTGTGTACTCGGTGACAACGAAATCGAGTCGGGACAGGCGAAAATCAAAAATATGCGCACCGGCGACGAAACCGCAGTGAATCTGAAGGACTTCAAGAACGGCTTTGTGCCGACGCTTTTGAACGATATGTTTGAATTAGAAGGAATTGAGGGATAACTTGTCGCCCTGCGGGCGACGCAACTTTTGGCTTCGTCAAAAGTTGCACCCCTCCACCACCGCTTTCAGCGGCGGTCCCCCTCCCCCTTCGGGGGAGGCTTTAACTGCCTCATCGCAGACTTTTTAAGAATTACAATTACAACCCCTTTACCTCACATAACTTTTGGGAGAGAGAATAATAGCCTCCCCTGAAAGGGGAGGGGGACCATGCGAAGCATGGTGGAGGGGTTTCTAGAAGGAGATATAATCATGGACACCATGGGAAATATGAGAAGAACCCACTATTGCGGCGAAATTCCGCTGGAAGGCGGCGTGGAAGTCGTTGTCGGCGGGTTCGTTCAGAGAGTAAGAAATTTAGGTAATCTTATTTTCATCGACCTGAGAGACAGAACCGGTCTTGTTCAGCTCGCTTTCGGGGACGATACACCTAGAGACGTTTTCGAGAAGGCTGAAACACTCCGAAACGAGTACGTTGTGATGGCGAAGGGAACGGTCACCCCAAGGGAGAGTGTCAATAAAGACATCAAAACCGGCGCTTATGAGATTCGTGTTAATGAACTCAAACTTCTTTCAAAGGCTCAGACGCCGCCGTTTGAGGTCTCGAATTCGGACAAAGTCAACGATGAGCTGAAGCTGAAGTATCGCTATTTGGATTTGAGAAGCGAGAAGCTCACCAAGAATTTGATTACCCGCCACGAAATTGCGAAGATTGCAAGGGAATATTTCTATGAAAACGGCTTCATCGAGATTGAAACCCCGATGATGATTCGTTCGACTCCCGAGGGAGCCCGTGACTATCTCGTCCCGTCGAGAGTCCATAAGGGAAGCTTCTATGCCCTTCCGCAGTCGCCGCAGATTTACAAACAGCTTCTTATGATTGCAGGACTCGACCGCTATATCCAGCTCGCAAGATGCTTCAGAGACGAGGACCTCCGCGCCGACAGACAGCCGGAATTCACGCAGATCGACCTTGAAATGTCCTTTGTAGACGTCGACGACATTCTCGAAATCACTGAAGGCTTCATGAAGCGACTCTTTAAGGAAGTGAAGGGCGTTGACATCGAAACTCCGCTTCCGAGGCTTTCGTATAAGGACGCCATGAATCGCTATGGCTCAGACAAGCCGGACACCAGATTCGGTATGGAGATTCAGGATTTGTCCGAGACCGTTAGGGACTGCGAGTTCCCCGTCTTTAAGAACGCTCTTGAGATGGGCGGCTCAGTACGGGCAATCGTCGTAAAGAACGGCGCCTCAGTCTATACAAGAAAAGAAATCGACAAGCTCACTGAGCACGCAAAAGGAATCGGTGCAAAAGGTCTTGCCTATATAAGGTGGGTTGAGGACGCCCCGAACTGCTCGTTTGCGAAGTTCCTGCATGAGGGAGAGCTTGACACGATTCTCTCCACACTTGGCGCAGAAAAGGGCGACGTCGTCCTGATTGTTGCTGACAAGGACAAGGTTGTCCTCCCGACTCTGGGAGCTCTGAGACTCATCTGCGCAAAGAAGCTCGACATCATCCCGAAGGACAAATATAATCTCTTGTGGATTGTCGAAATGCCCTTCTTTGAGTACAACGACGAGACCGGGCACTGGGACGCCATGCACCATCCGTTCACGATGCCGCTTGACGAGTGCCTGCCGTATCTCGACACAGACCCTGCCAACGTCAGGGCGAAGTGCTATGACCTGGTTCTTAACGGCGTTGAGCTCTGCTCCGGCTCGATGAGAATCACCGACCGTGAGCTTCAGGAGCACATGTTCAGAGCCCTCGGCATGACCGACGAGGAGATAGCCGCTAAGTTCGGCTTCCTGGTAGACGCCTACAAGTACGGCACACCGCCACACGGAGGTTTAGGCATGGGTCTTGACCGCCTTGCGATGCTCCTTTGCGACGCTGACAGTCTCAGAGACGTAGTAGCCTTCCCGAAGGTTCAGAACGCCAGCGAACTGATGAGCAACTGCCCGACCGAAGTCGATGAGGAACAGCTGAAAGAATTGCACCTTGCAATTACGGAATAAACGCATGATGGTCGGCTTCGCCGACGCGCTCGCCCCATGGGGCGAGCGCGCCCCTCAGGCGCGGCTGAAGCCGCGCCAGCTCCCCTTAACAGGGGAGCCTTTTTTTGCCTCTACGCAAGCATTTGGAAGAGGCAGTTAAAGCCTCCCCTGAAATGGGGAGACAGTTTGCTTCGCAAGCCGGTGGTGGAGGGGTTTGTTCACCCTGCACAAAATCCTAGCCTCAAATTTATGCAATCTTCACAAAAATCAATTCTGTTTAAAATTTTGCTTGCTTTCCGGACAAAAATATGCTATTATATAGATGTATTTAGAAGCGCAAATAATCTGCACTTCTAACAAGGTGAAATCCTTGCGGGGGGTACTAACTTTTTGGTGCCCAATTTCAAACCTCCGAACACGACGTGTGCTTTGGAGGTCTTATTTTATATTGTCCTCCTTAGACGGTCGAAAGATCTATTTGAGGAGGAAATTTTTATGTTAAAAAGAATGCTGTGCGTCTTGCTCAGCGCAATGATGGTGCTGTCAATTCTGCCGGTGGGTGCTTTTGCGGCAGTAAACAACATCACCTACCTTTATGTCGGCGGTACGAACATTCTGACACGGACTGACTACAAAATCGAGTACAGCACTGACAGCTATGCACAGTTTGATGCCACTACTAACACGCTCACGCTTCACAATGCGAATATTACTATGGGATACGCGTCAAGCTTGTATACCGGTATCTATCTTGTCTCAACTTCCGCTGTCTCCGGCGGCATAACCATCAACCTTGAAGGCACAAACACCATTACAAAGTCCGGTACACCGGCTACCACCTGGTACGCCATCCGCATTCAGGACTCCCAAAGTTGCCCCCTGACTATTACAAGCTCAGACGGCACCGGAACTCTTGCAATTACCAATTCGTACTATGGCATTTACACTAACTCTACTGGAGCCAATACCATTTCAAACTGCACAGTTACGGTAGACAGCATCACTTACTATGGCTTGTATACCTCAAGTTCCCTTACAATCAGCAACGCCAATCTCGCAGTCAATGTAACGGGAACAAGTTCTTCAAGCTATGGTATATACCCATACGGTAGTGTTTGCAAGATTACTGATGGTTCAGTCGTCAATGTATACTGTGCCAACAGCTCAGCTATCTATTCTTCAAAGACCGGAACTGCCACAGTACTCACAGTTACAGACTCAAGTCTCACTTGTACTGTAGGCGGAAGCAAAGCTGCCATCTACCTGGCAAGTATGAATATATCCGGAGAATCGACCGTCATAGCCGACGGCGGAATTAATCTGTTCTCCACAAACTCCAACTACACAAGCAAAGGCTATAGCTATCTTACAGTCAGCCCGACAACCGATCCTCTTGAAATCAGCGTCGGTTCAAGCGCAAGCGCTACTACATCCTATGGCACATATTCTGCCGAGACTACTCTTACTGCTCCTTCCGCGCTTGAGTACTCAAATTACAAGTATCTCAAAATTGCCGCAGGTGCAGTCGGGTCTGCGCTTTCCTCCGGCTTCCGCATGATTTATGTCAATGAGGAATACCATGCACTGGTTATCGACAGAGTCGTGAACGGCTCCAATCACAGATTCTTCATCAGCATCCCTCACTCTGATGATAACGGTGATGGCTACTGCGACGTTTGCAATGAGTATGT
>JAJQHD010000005.1:25041-42853 GCA_021199855.1 Oscillospiraceae bacterium | reverse complement strand
CATCTTCGTTGGATTTTCTCTTTTTCTTGGGTCATATCAGTTTAACACGGACATCAAATCCGAATTCTCTGAAAAGTTTTTCGGGCTATAACCGCAAAACATCGGAATTCCGGAAACTTTTTCGGGTTATAACCGCAAAACTCTTGACTTTCTCTGCCGGGATGGGGTATAATAATATCAAATCTGGATTTGACAAATCGTGATTTGATATTTGGAGGTGCAGATATGTTTATTGGAAGAGAAGCTGAGCTTAAATTTTTAGAAGAAAAATACTCCGAGCCGAAGGGACAGCTTGTCGTTTTATATGGCAGACGGCGTGTAGGGAAGACTGAAACTCTGAAGGAGTTTTGCAAGGGAAAACCGCACTTTTTCTACTCTTGCACGCAGAGCACTGACAAGGTACAGCTGAGTAAGTTCTCAAAACTGCTTCTGAAGGAGAACATCCCGGCTGGCAGATATATTTCAGAGTTTGAGGATTGGGAAGCCGCATTTCACTCCTTCACCGAGCTCCCCAGTGGAGAAAACAAGAAGCTTATTGTCATAGACGAGTTCCCTTATATGTGTAAGGGCAATTCAAGTATTCCGTCGATTCTTCAGAATTTGTGGGATGCAGAGTTTAAAGACAGCAATATGATGATTGTTCTTTGCGGTAGTGCGATGAGCTTTATTGAGAACGAATTGCTTGCCGAGAAGAACCCTCTTTATGGCAGAGCCACCGGCATCTATAAGATGAAAGAAATGGGATTTTATGATGCAATGAGATTCTTCCCGAACTATTCACCCCGTGATAAGGTCATCACCTACGCCGTCCTGGGCGGAATCCCGCATTATTTATGCCAGTGGAATCCGGAGCTTACGGTCGACGAGAATATAAAAAAATACATCCTGACGAAGGGCTCGGCTCTGTACAGCGAGGTGGAGTTTTTACTTCATCAGGAGCTTCGGGAAACCCCGATATATAATTCCATTATCGAAGCAGTTGCTCTCGGAAATACCCGACTGAACGAAATCAGCCATAAGTCTCTTATAGACGATGCTTCAAAGACGAGCGTCTATCTCAGGAACCTGATTGAGCTAGGAATTGTTGAAAAAGAGTTTTCTGTGGATGCAAAGCTGAAGGAAAAAGCTAACGCTAACAGAGGGATATACCGGCTTACCGATAATTTCTTCAGATTCTGGTACACATTCGTATTTGCCAATATCTCCGAGCTGGAGGATGGCGACGTGAACGGCGTGTATGAATATGTCGTCAAGCCGGCACTTCATGAATTCGCATCGCTTCCGTTTGAAGAGGTTTGCAAAGCTTTTGTCAAGGAATTGCAACGGGATAATGCCCTGCCGTTCCGATATTCAAGAATGGGACGGTGGATGGGAAAGACGACCGTGCGAAATTCCAGTTCACCTACGGGTATTTCTGTTGCTGAAACAGAGATTGATATTCTCGCAATCGGAATGGATGGGAAACGGTATCTGGTCGGCGAATGTAAATTCAAAGGAAGACCTTTTAGCTGGTCGGAATATCTCGATACCATTGTCAAGCTGGCGCCGCTTAAAGAAGACGCCGAGTTCATTTATGCGCTGTTTTCTGAAAGCGGATTTGACGAAAGACTGACAGAGGAATCGAAAAAGTCGGATCTGTTACTCTATCCGCTCGAAACCATTGTAAACTACAGATAGTTCTTGCACTCCCTTCAAATCCGTGCTATAATAGTCTCAACCAATTAAATTCTTTGAAAAGGACGGTAGTACATTATGAGTACAAATTATAGAATTTCCGACAAATTCGTCGATATGAAGCCTTCTGCCATCAGGGAGATTTTCAAGAGCCTCGGCACGCCCGGCTCCATCAGCTTTGCGGCGGGGAACCCGAGCCCGGATTCCTTCCCGGTCGCCGAAATCAAGAAGATTGCCGACGACATCTTCACAAACGAGCCGATTATGGCTCTCCAGTATGGCATCACCGAGGGCTATGCGCCGCTTCGTGAACTTGTAAAGGCAAGGCTTGCAAGAGTCTACGGAATCAATAATCCGGACGACGACACAATCATCGTCAGCGGCGGTCAGCAGGGAATCGAGCTCACATGCAAGGTCATGTGCAACCCGGGCGACGTCGTTATCTGCGAGGAGCCGAGCTTCATCGGAGCCCTCAACGCCTTCCGCTCAAACGGCGCAAAACTTGTCGGAATCCCTCTTAAATCAGATGGAATCGACACTGAGCTTTTAGAGCAGGCTCTAAAAGAGAACCCGAACACCAAGCTCATGTACTTAATCCCGTCCTTCCAGAACCCTGCGGGAATCACGTCGACTCTCGAAAACCGCAAGGCGGTCTATGAGCTCGCCAGAAAGTACGATGTCCTGATTATTGAGGACAATCCTTATGGAGATCTTCGGTTCAAGGGCGAGGACGTCCCCACATACAAGAGCTTCGACGTCGACGACAGAGTCATCTATTGCGGGTCGTTCTCAAAAATTTTAGCCGCCGGAATCCGTGTCGGAACCCTGATGGCAAACAAAGAAATTGTTTCAAAGATTGTAGTTGGCAAGCAGGTTGAGGACGTCCACACAAACGTCTTCTTCCAGATGGTCTGTGCAAAATATATGACTGAGTACGACCTCGAACAGCATATTGTCGAGACAAGGGAGCTCTACCGCCACAAGGCTGAGCTGATGATTTCCTGCCTGGAGAAGTACATGCCGGCTGACGCCGAGTTCACCCGTCCCGAAGGAGGAATCTTCCTTTGGGGAACTCTTCCGGAAGGAATCGACCTCAGCAAATTCGTCGTCAAATGTGGCGAGAAAAACGTCTTCGTCGTCCCCGGCACCGCCTTCCTCTGCGACGAGACAAAGCCGACCAGGTCGTTCAGAATGAATTACTCCATGCCCTCGGATGAAGAAATCGACAAAGGCGTGAAGATTTTGGCGGAAACGATAGAAGAACTACGTTGAAACCCCTCCGGCACTTCGTGCCACCTCCCCTTTCAGGGGAGGCTTTTTTGTAGGGGCGGATATCATCCGCCCGTTACTTTTGCGCCGACACTCTTTCGGGCGGATAATATCCGCCCCTACATTAAGAACTCCAAAATATCGTTTGTAACTTCCTCACGACTGGTATCATTCAGAATCTCATGCCTGCACCCCTGATATAGCTTCAGTTCGGCGTTCTTGCCGTTTGCTTTCAGGAGGTCGTAGACCTTCGTGACGCCTTTGCCGTAGTTTCCGACGGGGTCATCGGTGCCGGCGACTAATAGAATCGGGAGTTCATTCGGCAGTGCTGAGAACCACGCTTTTCTGTTGACGAAGCGCTGAAGTCTGAGTAAATCCTCCATCCCACCGATTGTGAACTTTATGCGGCAGAACTCGTCATCACGGTTGCGGTCACGCTCCTCTTTTATCGAAGAGAGCCAACTGCGGGTGTCGTTCTCCGACTTGAAATGGCTGTTGTATGAGCCGAAGACGGTCACATAGACGAACTTCGAGCAGTGTTTGCCGCCGTAAACCGCCTTGTTGAGCTTGACGAGTCCCAGACCGATTCCGGACATCGCCATCGGTCCGCCGGTGCCCATAATGATGAGCTTGTCGGGTTTGACATACATCTCACTTGCGGCACGAACGATGAACGAGCCCATGCTGTGCCCCATCAGGTAATAGGGAAGCCCGCTTCCATACTCCGCCCGGACGGCGCTTGAAAAGAACTCGACGTCCTGACAGAGCCGAAGCCAGCCGTCCTTGTCGGCGATATATCCGAAATCGCCTGTCGGCTGAGCCGTCAACCCGTGCCCCAGATGGTCGTACCCGAAGCAGATGTACCCGTTCTCGGCGGCAACCCGCATAAATCTGTCGTACCGCCCGATGTGCTCCTCCATGCCGTGGACGACGTGCAAATACGCCTTCGGCTCGCCGTCCGGCAGGTAGACCTTCCCGACCAATGTGTGTATGCCGTCGGATGATTTGACTTTCTTTTCAACTATATTCATAACGATTCCTCCTTGGGGAAACCCCTCAGTCAGCCCTGTGGGCTGCCAGCTCCCCTTTCAGGGGAGCCTATTTGTATTCTCTCAAAAGTTATATAGAAGCAGTCATAGCCTCCCCTGAAAGGGGAGGTGCCGGCGTTAGCCGGCGGAGGGGTTTCCGCAAGCGGCTTTCACAGCCTTGTGCCACCCCGCCAACAATTCTTCTCTCTTATTCTCGTCCATCTTGGGCTCAAAAGTCTTCCCCTGCGAAGTGAGTGCTTTCAGCTCTTCCCGGTTTTCATAGAATCCGACGGCAAGTCCTGCCAGGAACGCCGCACCGAGGGCTGTTGCTTCGGTGGTGCCGGCACGGGTTACCGTAATGTCGGAGATGTCCGCCTGGAACTGCATCAGGAAGTTGTTTGCGGAGGCTCCGCCGTCCACTTTCAGGCTCGAAATGTCGCCCATGTCGCTCTTCATCGCTTCGAGAAGGTCGTTTGACTGATATGCTATCGATTCAAGAGCCGCGCGGATTATGTGGTTCGTGTTGGCACCACGGGTGAGCCCGGTTATGACTCCCCGGGCGTTCATGTCCCAATAGGGAGCACCGAGCCCGGAAAACGCCGGAACGAGGTAGACTCCCGCACAGTCGGGGACCTTCTCGGCAAAATACTCCGAGTCTTTTGCTTCCGCAATCAGCCGCATTTCGTCGCGAAGCCACTGGATAACAGCACCTCCGACGAAAACGCTTCCTTCAAGCGCAAATTCCCGAGGTTTGCCTTTCTCAGAAGCCGCCGCAGTGGTTACCAAACCGTGTGAGCTGGTAACACGGCGGTTTCCGGTGTGGGAAAGAAGGAAGCAACCGGTGCCGTATGTACTTTTAGCGTCGCCTTCCTCAAAACAGCACTGCCCGAAAAGAGCCGCCTGCTGGTCTCCGGCAATGCCGCAGATGGGGATTTTCTCTCCCATAATCTCGGTGTACCCGTAAATCTCACTTGACGAACGGATTTCGGGGAGCATCGAACGGGGAATCCCGAAAAGTTCTAGAAGCCTGTCGTCCCAGTCGTCGTTGTCAATATTATAGAGCATCGTTCTCGAAGCGTTGGTACGATCTGTCACATAGACCTTGCCGCCCGTCAGCTTCCAGACAAGCCATGTGTCGACTGTTCCGAATCGAAGTTCGCCTTTGTCGGCTTTTTCACGTGCGCCTTCGACGTTGTCTAAAATCCACTTGATTTTCGTCCCGCTGAAATATGCGTCGACCCTAAGCCCGGTGGTTTTCGCTATGTAATCGCCCTCTCCGGCTTCTAAAATTTTCTCGCAGATGTCAGAAGTCCTCCGGCACTGCCAGACGATGGCGTTGAAAATCGGTCTTGAAGTCTCTGCGTCCCAGACAATCGTCGTTTCACGCTGGTTCGTGATGCCGATTCCGGCGATTTCCGACGGCGAGATGCCGCTTTTCAGTACGCACTCGGTCATTGCGGCGTACTGGCTGGCATAGATGTCCATCGGGTCCTGCTCGACCCATGCCGGGTGCGGGAAAATCTGCGGAATCTCCTGCTGAGAAATCCCGACAATCTTTGCACTTCTGTCAAAGAGAATCGCCCGGGCGCTGGTTGTGCCCTCGTCGAGAGCCAGAATATATTTTTTATCTACAGTGGTCATAATTCCGCCTCCAAGCTTTTATTAACCTTATTTTAGCATAAATTTCCCTGTGGCGCAACTTGAAATGGGCACAGTTTTGCGAAAATGTCGGGGAATTTTATTGAAAGCCGCCCCGGAATCTGCTATACTGTTTAAAAAGAGCTTGAAATGGGGCATTTTCATGTCAAAAACCTTTGAAATTAGACAGATAGCGCACATTGAGAATGACTTTACCTCAAAATTCGGAATCCCGAGGCAAAGCGGACTTCTTGAAAATATGCACTCGATTATAGTTTTCGAGCCGGAATTCCGGGACGAACAGTCGCTACGTGAGATTGACGGATTCTCGCATCTTTGGCTGATATGGCAGTTTTCGGAGTCGGTTCGGGACGGCTTCTCCCCGACAGTAAGACCTCCGAGACTCGGCGGCAATAAGCATGTCGGAGTATTCGCAACCCGTTCGCCGTTTCGTCCCAATTCTCTGGGGCTTTCGTCTGTGAAGCTGGTTGGAGTGAAGAAGACCCAAGACCGCGGCACAGTCCTTGAAGTCACCGGCGCCGACCTCATGAATTTGACGCCAATTTTTGACATCAAGCCGTATATTGCATATTCCGACAGCCACCCCGACGCTAAGTGCGGCTTCTCCGACCAAGCTGACGCTGAGCACCATGTGCTACAAGTCACAATCCCGCCCGAAATAGAGCAGGAAATCCCCGAAGATAAGCTCGAAAATCTGAAAGCCCTACTGAGCTTCGACCCAAGACCCAGGTACCAGGACGACCCGGACAGGGTTTATAGTTTTGAATTTGCGGAGATGAAGGTGGGGTTCAGGGTGAAGGGCGAAGAGTTGAGAGTGGAGGAAGTGACGAAATGATTGAAATCCGCAAAATAACCGCCGAAAATAAGACAGACATCAACCTCAAAAACGACCCGTTCAAGCTCATCGGCAGGCTGATTGTCGAACGTCGTGACGGCGAATGGAGCTATCGGGAGGAGATGCTCCCCGAGGCTGAAGTCTCCGAAATGGTCTTCCCCGACGAGAACTATGTCTATGAAGATATGCCCGATTACGTCTTTCTCGGCGCTTACGATGGAGATGACTGCATCGGTGTGGCGATTCTTTGCCCGCATTTCACCGGGCGGCTCTATCTCGAAGACCTCAAAGTTTCTCAAAAAGCCCGGGGCAAGGGCGTCGGCAGGCTTCTTGTTGAGGCTTGCAAGACTTATGCCGCCGAACATGGCTACAAGGGCGTTTGCACCGTCGGTCAGGACAACAACCTCATCGCCTGCCGCCTCTATCTCTCAACAGGATTTAAAATCGGCGGTCTCGACACCGAGATTTACGAGGGCACGAAGCAAGCAGGGAAGGCGGATGTGTGGTTTTATTGGTGCTGACTTTGTCGTCTGCGACGGCTGAAGCCGTCTTGCCGAGCCGCTCCCTTTGGTCGCGGCACCTCTCAGTCAGTTGCTCCGCAACTGCCAGCTCCCCTTGACAGGGGAGCCTTTTTGCGATGGGCACTACTGGCTCCCCTTACTAAGGGGAGCTGTCGCCGAAGGCGACTGAGAGGTTCGCCGACCAACGGGAGGCGACAAATTGCAAATTGGCTGTAGTTTCTGTCTTAAAAACCGTAGTATACAGTTGAAGCCCCAAAAAGGAGGAGAAAATATGGAAGACAGCATGATTATCGACCTGTTTTTTGACCGGTCGGAGACGGCGATACGGGAGCTTGATCTGAAGTACGGCGAGATTTGCCGGGGATTCTCGAACAACATTTTAGGGAGCAGGCAGGATGCGGAGGAGTGCGTCAACGATGCGTACTTAGGCGTATGGAACTCTATTCCGCCTGCGAGACCGAATCCGCTTCTGTCGTTCGTGATAACAATAGTCCGCAACATCTCCATCAATGCCTACCGCAAAAAAGAAGCCGCCAAGCGGCGGAGCTCCTACACGGTTGCTATGGAAGAAATCGAGGGTTGCCTTGCGAGCGGTGGCAGTGTTGAGGGCGAGCTCGAAGCCAAAGAACTGGCGAAAATTATCGAGTGCTTCCTCGATACGCTCTCCCAAGAAAACCGAGCTATTTTTATGCGCAGATATTGGTTATCCGAGAGCTACGATGAGATTGCCGAAGTGGTCGGGCTCTCCAAGAAAAACGTCTCGGTGCGGCTCGTCAGAATCCGCAAGAGCCTGAAAGAATACCTGAAAGAAAGGGGTGTGATGGAATGATTACGAGTGAGCTTTTTTCCGAAGCCATGGGTGAGCTGGATACGAAATATCTTGAAGAAATGCTTGAATATAAGCCGAAAAATAAGCCGGTTTATGTGAGATATCTCGCCCTTGCGGCGGTGCTGTGCCTTGTTGTTGCGGCGACGGTATGGGCAAATTGGGACAACGGGCTCAGTGTCGACGAGAACACTTTTCCGATAGGGACGGAGTATGAGGACGATACAGTCGATGCGGTCGACCTGCCGATGCTGACGGTTTCGCTTGGCAATAGTGGCATGGGCTATGAGGGCTATCTGGTCTATGACATCTCTGACCTCGTAAGCGGAAATCCGTGGAATGAGAATATGGAGCTTTCAACCTTGCCGGTTTACCAGAACGCCATTTCTTATGACGACTATCAGGTGCCGTTGAGTGGAGTTGATTATGACAAAATGTCTGAGCTTCTCTATGACGTTGCCGAGCGTCTCGGACTCGACACGGAAACTCTTGAAATAACCGACGATGCCTACAGCGAAGAACGGAAGCAGAGTGTTATCAAGAGCTACGAAGGCTCCGGCTACGACATCCCCGAAGGCTATTTCAACGCCCGACGCTATATGTGCGAGACGGATGACTATGAGATTGAGGTCGACATTACTCTGACACTGACCGTGACCTTCAAAAATCCTGCTTCGGTTCCCGACGGGATTGGCGAAGATGCCTATGCGCTGGCAGAGTACCTCCTGGAAAATTATTCAGAGCTTATCTGCATGGAGAATCCTGTTATCAGCATAGACGGTGGCGATTATGACACCGAGGGCGAGCAGTCGTTCAGCATCGCGTTCTATGAGACTACTGGCGACGACACAGAGAACATTCTGAGCTACAACTTCAAGAAAGTATGCTTCTATTGCAACGATGACGGAGACTTGTGGCTGATTCGCTTCTACAACACCGACCTGTCGGACAAAATCGGCGATTATCCCATCGTCACTGCGGATGAGGCGACCGAAATGCTGACAGAGGGTAAGTATCTCACATCGGCACCGGTTGAGTTTCCGGGAACGGAGTATATAGGCAAGGTCGAGCTCATCTATCGCACCGGAGCCTATGAGGAGAACTTTATTCCGTATTACCGCTTCTATGTCGAAATCGACCCCGGCTATGGCGACAGCTTCTACACTAGTGGCTTGACCACCTATGCCGCCTACTACGTCCCCGCAATCTCGGAGGAATACATCTCAGATTTGACCGTCTGGGATGGGAGCTTTAACTGATTGGAAGCTGGAAGGAGAAATAAACATGAAAAGATTTGTCGGTTTACTTGTGGCTGTGGCGGTGATTTTCGGAGTCTCAGCGGTGGCAGTGTTCTCTGCCGGTGTTTCGGATGAAGACCTGCTTGCGGTCGACTCTGCCTATGCTCAGGCAGTGCTTCTTGAAAACAACGGCTTGGAGGTCACCCCGACGGATGCCTATCATCTCACCGATGTCTCGGGAAACGAGACCTACACCTGCGTGGAGTTTTCTTACGACAGCGGCAAAAGCGTCGGTTGGATGGTGATTGATCTTACAACCTACGAGCCGACAGTCTACTCAACCTACAAGCAGTCGCCGTTTTACGAGTATAAATCTGAGACCATCATCTATAGCGGCGGCTTCGATTTCGCCATCGTCCAGCCGGATGGCGAAACCGTCCTCGACGGCTTGCGTGAAGAAATTGTGCCACTTGAAGACGTCCAGAGCGACGCCCGGGCAGGTGCAAAAGTCCTCACCCTCGTCGAGAGAGAAGCAAAGTTAGCGGAACTATCCTGACGGAAAAGAAAAAAGCATAAAAATTCAGCCCTGCCGAAGATATTTTCGGTGGGGCTGAATTTCTATTCAAATTTATTTCGCCAGCTCCTCATATGCCTGACGGTTCTTTGCTATCAGTCTTTTGGAGATGGCGGAAACGTCCTCGTCTCGGGCGAGCTGTTCGCCTTCGGCAGTGCTGAACTCTATGAGCAGGTAACGGGGAGTATTATTTTTGAGAATGACGACTGCGCCGTTTTCGTCCACCATGCGGGCAACTCTCGAAAAATTCTGATTTGCTTCGGTGATGGACACGAGATTACTTGTATTGACATTCATGCTGACGCACTCCTTTCCGATATTATTATACACCATGAATAGGAGAAATTCAACCTATTTTTTCAGAATATCGCCTTAACTCCATAAGACACCAGTAGCATAATCACGCCTGCCGTGATAACCCCTGCAAAGATGATGGGGAAGGCTTTCTTCTTATCAATTCCGAGGACTACGGCGACGAGGGAGCCTGTCCAGGCGCCGGTGCCGGGCAAGGGAATGGCTACGAGGACGAAGAGACCGAAGGCTTTGAAGCGCTCGATTGTTGCTTGCTTGCTGTAGGCTTTTTTCTCCAGCCAGTTGGCGGCTTTGCCGAGGAAGTTCTCCTGCGTCTTCATCCATTTGAGGACTTTTTCAAGAAGCAGCAGAATAAACGGCACGGGAAGCATATTCCCGAGGACCGCGACAATAAAAGCCTCATAGGGCTTTAAGCCGAACCCGACGCCATAGGGGATTCCACCCCTCAGCTCGACAATCGGGAGCATGGATATTAAAAACGTGGCAATAAGCTTGCCGATATGTGTTGATGTGAGCCAGGAAAACATGGAAACCTCCGGAAACCCCTCCACCGCGCTTCGCGCGGTCCCCCTCCCCTTTCAGGGGAGGCTATTATCAGCTCAAGGAAAGCTTGTGGGAGAGGAAGGGCTGTAAAATTAAAACTGTGTAAAAGATGAAAGTTATAAAGAGGCAGTCAAAGCCTCCCCTGAAAGGGGAGGGGAACCGCCGACGAAGTCGGTGGTGGAGGGGTTATCCCTCATACACTGCCGCCATCTTCTCAATCTTCTCTTTCGCCTCATTGCGGACCCATTCGGGTTCGAGGACTTCGGCGTCTTCACCGAAGGAGAAGAGCCAGGTGTAGAATGCCGGGCTTATCTGGGCTTCGAGGCGGACGGTGAATTTGTCCTCCGAAATGCGGTTCGGGTGGAGACCGGAGCCATATTTGTCGACAAGGACGCCGAAGACATAAGGCTCGGAGCTCATTCTGAGGGTGACGGTCGTCTTTTCCCTTGCAAAGGCGCCGAACATCGAACGGACTTCCTTCGCTCTTTCCAGCTGTTCAGGGCTGAGTTCCAGCCTCTGTTCTTCAGAAATGCTCACATCCGCCATTCGGTCGACACGGAAATTCGAGATGTCGTCGTGCTGGGGATTGTAGGCGGTGAGGTAGTAATAATCGCTGTCCGAAATCAGATAAATTGGGGAGACGGTGTAGAGCTGTCCGCCGCGGCGATACTTCTTCTTCAAGCTGATGTCGTACTCGGTATAGTGGAAGGACACCTGCCGGTTCTTGACAATCGCCTCGTGAATCGCATTTATAGAGTAGTATATACGCTCGTTACTCGACTTAGACCGCCCGTCAACATAGATTGTTCGGGACAAAGACTGCGCCTGGTACTTGCTCGTGAGTGTTTTGAGCTTTGAGATGAGCTCGTCCGACTTCTTTTTCGTTAAGAACTTTGAAGACGCAACCGTGTTTACAAGAATCATTAGCTCTTCGTCCTGGAAGGTTCTCGAATTGACATAGTAGTAGTTCGCATGACCCCGGCGCTCGGTGACGATGTCCATGCCCGACTGGATGAGTGTGTCGATGTCGTCATAGACCGACTTTCTCTCGACGTTTATTCCGTAATCGCCGAGAAGCCGGATAATGTCGTTTCCGGACAATGAGTGCTCCGGGTCGGTGTTTTCAAGAAGTATCTTCTGAAGCATCAGAAGCTTGATTTTCGGTCTTGGTTCAAACATTCAGCATCCACCTTTCGGATTAAGTGATTCTTTGTACTCTTCAAACTCTATATTGTCGAGAGTCGCAGTGAGACTCGCCCTGATTGCGGCTCGGTATTCGTTTCTGAGAAGCTGTTGCTCCTGCTTCTCGTCATCCGTCAAGCCCCCTTCACGGGACTTTTTCGCCAAAGAATTTATTCTCGCTATCTTTTCTTGATTCGTAATAATCAGCTCCAACTTTACACAATAGAAAAAGTATATCACGCCATGAGCCCAATTTCAATCAGAAATTGCGAAGTTTCAAAAATTTTTCGTGAGCTGTCCGAATTCTTACCCTCTAATCGCTTGACAAAAACAAATTTTCTGCTATCATTGATATTGAAAGCGGAACAATCGTTCCAAAATTAATGGAGGTAGAATATTTGAAAGATCTGATTGAGAGTTATGAAAAAGAAGCAGTGAAGATGGCAGAGTATATGGAGCGGCTGAAGAGTCAGCTTGAAACAGAAAGGGACGTGAACGAGAGAAAATCTTTGCAGAGGAGAATTTATGCCGCAGAAGTCGAAAGATTCGAGATTCTGGAGGACATCATAGCCATGCGGAAATATCTTTGAACGTGATATTTTAAAAACCGGGGCGAATCGTTGCATTTTTTCAAGCGCTGTGTTATAATAGAACTATTAAAAGGCATATTGCCCGTCAAATTGCCGTACCTAAGGAGCCTGATTACATGAAGCTGATATTTGCTGTTATAAATGATGACGATTTCAGAGGCGTTTCGGATGCCTTGAACTCTGCGGGACATCAGTCGACAAGGCTCTCGTCCACCGGCGGTTTCCTCCGTTCCGGGAACTCGACGCTTTTAATCTGCGTCGACGATGAACAGCTTGACGACTGCATTGAAATTATCAAGCACAACTGCCGCAAGCGCAAGCAGTACGTCCCGACAACGGCTGTCCGGGGCAACTTCGCCGCAAAGCCGCTTGAAGTAACAATCGGCGGTGCGACAATCTTCGTCACCGACGTCGATCGGTTCGAGAAATTCTGATGCTACGGCTCTATTCAAAGGACAATATCGCTGATCTGGTTCTCTCTATGAGAAGCCGTGACCGCCTCTGCCACTCGTTTCTTTTGGTTGGAGACAAAGGCGTCGGCAAGAAGACGGCGGCGAAGTATATGGCGCTTGAGATTTTGTGCAGGGGCACAGACAAGATTCCTTGCGGAGTGTGCAAAGATTGCCGGATGATTTCAAACGATGCCCACCCGGACGTGATAACAGTCTCGGCAAGCGGAAAGTCGGGGAATTACCGTGCCGACGATTTGAGACCGCTTATCAGCGACGCCTATATTGCATCAAACGAGGGCGGATACAAGATTTATATCCTGCCGGATATTGATAAAGCTCTTCCTGCGGCGCAGAATACTCTTCTGAAGATTTTTGAGGAGCCGCCAGACCATGTCATAATCATCATGACTGCCGAGAAGCAGGAGAATGTCCTCCCGACGGTTCGTTCGAGGGCGATTGTCATCAACGTCCCGGAAGCGACGCATGAAGACACGATTGCGGCTCTGAAGGAAAGAAGAATCGGTGAATCCGATGCCGAGCGAGCCTATCAGCACTTCGGCGGCAACATCGGCGCCTGCATCGAGTACCTGGGTGGTGGTAGCGACGAGATGTATCTGAGAGTCAAGTCCGCATCGGAAGCTCTTGCAAAGTCGGACGAGTATGTACTGCTGAAAACCCTTAACGAAACCGACCGCGCAATGGCAGTCGAGCTAACGGGTGAGCTCTCAAAAGTGATTTCCGAAGCCTTGAAGCGAAAGCAAGGCTATGAGGACAAAAGCTTCTATTCAACCGAAGCCCAGAAGCTGAGCGAAACCACTGGGCAAAAAGCCCTGATAACCATGTACGACCGAATCATAGAAGCCTCCCAGAAGCTGAAAGGCAACGCAAGCGTGAGCCTCACAATGGCGGATTTGTGCGGGAAGCTGATTGGGAGATTGTAATTATATAAGAAAGGACCCCGCCAAACGGCAGGGATAACAGAAATGACTGAAATAATTGGAGTAAGATTTAAGAGTGTCGGGAAGGTCTATTACTTCTCACCGGACGGGGCGGATATCCCCGTTGGAACGAAGGTAATTGTTGAGACCGCCCGAGGAGTTGAGTGCGGAAACGTCGTTCTCGCCAACAAGATGGTCGAGGACTCGGAGATTGTTCCGCCTCTTAAAACAATTATAAGAATCGCCAACGAGGACGATTTCAAGCAGATTGAGCGGAACAAGATCAAGGAAGCCGACGCCGCCGACATCTGTGAGAGAAAGATTGCTCACTACGGGCTCAAAATGAACCTTGTCGACGTCGAGTGCACATTCGACAACTCGAAGCTCCTCTTCTACTTCACGGCTGAGAATCGTGTCGACTTCCGAGAGCTCGTAAAGGACCTGGCGTCCGTCTTCCACACGAGAATCGAGCTCCGGCAGATAGGTGTTCGTGACGAAGCGAAGATGATGGGAGGCTTGGGAGTCTGCGGCAGGCAGTTCTGCTGTGCAAGCTTCTTAGGCGAATTCCAGCCGGTTTCAATCAGGATGGCGAAGGAGCAGGGCTTGTCCCTAAACCCGACAAAAATTTCGGGAGCCTGCGGAAGGCTCATGTGTTGCTTGAAATACGAGCAGGACGGCTACGAAGAGCTATTAAAGATAACCCCGAAGGTCGGAGCACTTGTCAACACGCCATCTGGCAAGGGAACCGTAACCGACGCAAACCTGATTTCCGGCAAGATTACCGTCAAGCTTGACGGCGCTGAAGGCACAACTGTCTTCGAGAGAGACAAGCTCACCGTCATCAAGGACGCAGTTATAAAGGTCTCCCGCGAAGAGCTCAAGGCTCTCAAGGGACTGGAACAGTAAGCCGTTCAGGCACAAGCTCAAGTTAGGAACCCATTCCTAAACTCACAGCGAGTGCCTGATTTATTTTGTCCATAGAGGTTGAATCTAAAACTCCCATGCGCTCTTTCAAGCGCTTTTTGTCTATTGTTCGGATTTGTTCCAGAAGAACAATGCTGTCCTTTGCGAGTCCGCAAGAGTTCGAGTCTATCTCGATGTGCGTTGGCAGGTGGGTCTTTTCCCGTTGACTTGTGATAGCGGCGGCAATGACCGTCGGCGAATGACGGTTCCCGACGTCGTTCTGAACTATAAGTACAGGTCTGATTCCGCCTTGCTCCGACCCGACCACAGGGCTCAAATCCGCATAATAAATCTCTCCTCTGTATACCGGCACCGGCATTGACATAAAATCACCATTCCTTTCGAGGTTAATAAACGCTTTTGTACTCATATTGTTGACGATATCAAAGCCGTTTATTCAGCCCCGCCGGGGAGAAAGCATAGGGCTTGGTTTAATTTATGCGGTGGGAGGACTTGTGGTTAAAATAAAGCGCACCCTGTCGGTTGGTGCGCTTTTGTTATTCACTCTTCTTCCTTTATTTCCTCACACATCTCCATAACCTCCTCCGCTGTCGCCACCGGTACCAGAGACCTTGCGTAGTCTTTTGTATTCCTCGTGACGATGTAGTCTACTCCGCATCTATAGGCGGTTTCGGCAAGGATGGCGTCTTCAAAGTCGGAAATCGGGGAAGTCAAGGCGTTGCGGCAGTCAAGGGCGGTAGTGTCGAGAATGCCGAAGGACATAAAAAGCTTTTTCAGCAGTTCCCGGGTTTGCGAATCGCTGTGGAAGCACTTGTGCATGATATAGTAGATGTCCGCAACTGATTTTGCGGGGATAAAGCCTGTGATTTCGTCGTTTGCAACGGCAAGGCAAAGCTTCTGAGCATCCTTTGCAAACGGCTCACGGTTCGCAAGTGCGTCGATGATGACGCATGTATCCACGATTACGTTCATATCCTCCCAAGCCTTTCTTCCCGTGCATCTTCAATGGAAATATCCGATGGGAGAATTCCGAAGAGAGAGCGCATTGCCTCGACCTTATCCTGATTGCTATTGACAAGCTTGACGCTTACTTTGCCGTTTTTCGAGATAAATACGTCCTCGGTTTCCGCAAGAACGAGATACTTTCCAAGATTCATTTTAAATTCAGTTGCTGTAACGGTCATAAAAGTTCCTCCTTAACGGTTCTGATACCATTATACCCAAATCGAACAGAAAAGTCAAGAGAATCGAACGATAAATCGTGAAAAATCGCCCCGATAGCTTTTGCAGTCGGGGCAATACAAACTTTTGATAGAAGTAGTTATGGCTCCCCTGTTAAGGGGAGCTGTCGCCGCAGGCGACTGAGGGGTTATCCCATATTTACAGACTCGCCAATTTCTTGAACTCCGCTTTGAGTGCGGGGTAAATCTCGGTATAGAGCTGGTAGAACTCCTCATATTTCGGGACATCCTCTGCAATCGGCTCCTGAACCTTGTCTGTCTTGATGATGGCATGGCATGCTTCGGGAACGCTTGAGTAGAGTCCTGCGCCGACACCGGCGAGGATGGCAACGCCGAGGGCGGGTCCTTCCTTGGAGGAAGCGGTCTTGACCGGGCAGTTATAGAGGTCTGCGAGCATCTGTCTCCAGATGGGGCTGGTGCCGCCGCCGCCGCAAGCCATCATGTCGGAAACATTGATGTTCATCTGACGGAACACTTCGACGCAGTCACGTAGCGAGTAGGAAACGCCTTCCATAACGGCTCTCAGCATATCCTTCTTGGTGTGCATAGCGGAAAGTCCGAAGAATACTCCTCTTGCGTCGGGGTCGAGGTGTGGGGTTCTCTCGCCCATGAGATACGGAAGATAGAGAAGTCTGTTCGCACCAATTGGGACGGTTGCAGTCTCCTTGTCCATGAGATAATATGCGTCGACGTCCATCATCTTTGCGGTTTCCTTCTCGGCATTGCAGAAGTTGTCTCTGAACCATTTAAGAGACAATCCTGCGCCCTGGGTAACGCCCATTACATGCCAGCTGTTCGGAACTGCCGCACAGCAGGTGTGGACTCTGCCGAGCTTGTCTATAGAGATGTTAGAAGTGTGAGCGAATACAACGCCGGAGGTTCCGATTGTAGTGAACGCCTTGCCGTCCTCAACGACTCCGGTTCCTACTGCCGCAGCGGCATTGTCTCCGGCACCGCCGACAACCGGTGTGCCCTCGCAAAGCCCGACAGTCTCGGCGATTTCTTTCGTTAAGCCACCAGTAACTTCGCAGGACTCGTAGACGTTAGCAAACATAGAGCGGTCGAATCCGAGAGCTGAGATAACCTCTTCCGACCAGTTTCTCTTCGGAACGTCGAGTAACTGCATTCCGGAAGCGTCCGAAACCTCAGTTGCATATTCGTGGGTGAGAACAAATCTGATATAATCCTTCGGGAGAAGGATGTGGCGGCAACGCTCGTAGTTCTCGGGCTCGTTGTTCTTGACCCAGAGAATCTTTGCGGCGGTCCAGCCGGTGAGTGCGGGGTTCGCAGTGATTTCGATGAGCTTATCTCTGCCTAAGATTCTGTTCATCTCGTCAACCTCGTTGGCGGTTCTCTGGTCGCACCAGATGATTGAACGGCGGATGACCTCGTTGTCCTTGTCGAGCATGACAAGACCGTGCATCTGTCCGGAAAGTCCGATGCCCTTGACATCTTCCTTCTTGACTCCGCTTTCCGCAACGACAGCCTTGATAGTGCCGATTGCGGCATTAGCCCAGTCAGCCGGGTCCTGCTCCGCATAGCCGTTTTTCGGCTGATACATCGGGTATTCTATCGACTTTGAAGCGATAACCTTACCCATTTCGTCAAACAGAACCGTCTTAGTTCCGCTTGTGCCAATGTCTACACCTATAATGTAAGCCATAAATGATTCCTCCAATATGTTTCCGACTAAAGTCGGTAATTTACAGATACTTTGTCGGCGCCAAAGGCGCCGACGTGCTCGCCCTTTGGGCTCGCACACCTCTCAGTCACGCCTGCGGCGTGCCAGCTCCCCTTGATAAGGGGAGCCTTTTTTGTGATGGGCACTACTGGCTCCCCTTTTTAAGGGTGAGCGCATGAGTTCGCCGATGGCGAACTCAGGGAGATTTGCTTCGCAAACTCCGACTGAGAGGTGCGTCCCCGAAGGGGACGCGTCGCCGCAAAGCGGCGGCAACAACGCACCCAGATACAACCCCCCCGCAGGAAAGTTCGCTATTATATCCGAA
>JAJQHD010000005.1:0-25031 GCA_021199855.1 Oscillospiraceae bacterium | reverse complement strand
CCCTTCCGGCCCCCTTTTTTTGGGGGGGGCGCGTTTGGGCCCCGGTGGCTATACTGGTGTTTTTTTCCCCCCAAAACCCGGTTTTGGAGGTGCGCCGACCGAAGGGAGCGCGTCGCCGCAAAGCGGCGACAACTACTCTCCAAGATACAACCCCACCTCAGTAAGATTCTCTATAATATCCTCAAATCCCTCATCATCCACTTCCACACATTCCCTCATTCCGGGGTTCGAGTCGCTGAGTACATCCCAGATGGTTATAGCTTCCGGATTATTTTTGTAGCCGAGGGACTTTACAATCGGCTCGAATTTTGATAAACTGTTAGAGTAGATGTCGAGGCGCTGGAACTCCTGCATGTAGAGCTCGTCGCCGGCGTCGCTCCCGAAGCCGAACCTGATGACTCCGTCTGAGAACAGAATCCCACCGTAGCGCTTTAAGATTGCCTTTGCAACCGGGACGGTGCAGTTGAGGTAATATGTGAGATACTCATCCGAATCGCCGTCGGGAACTTCGATAAAGAAGAACATCGGCTCGGTGAATCTTGCCACCGCCCGACTCCAGAAGCCCTTGTAGTCTTCGGCGGAAAGCGTGAAAGTGAGCCGTCCATCTTCTATTTTATACTCTTTTCTGACGGAATCGGCGTTCACGCTGACTCCTGCAATCAGGTTAATTTCAGACAAATCTGCTCATCTCCCACAAAAAATATCTATGAAGTACGAAAAATAGTACTAAAAATCGAATAAAGTCGTGCCATAGTCCGAATAAACGGACAACCTGTATAGTATAATGGTGTCAGAAACTTAAAGAAAGGCGGCATCATTATGCTTACATACTTAGTAGCACTAGCGTTAGGAATTATCGGAATCTATAAACTCAGGGAGGGTCTTCTCATCATCCAGAACTACAACGATGCAAAAGAAGCCCAGCTTCTGAGAGCTCAGATTGAATCCGATACAGACATTATATCAAAAAACAGCGAGCAATGCAAGACATTTAAGCAAGCTAGTTAGAATCATTCTTGAAAGGAAGTTCAAAATATGCAAATTTTGACGATAGTTTTACTCGTCCTGGCTATAGTTCTTCTTGGAGCTGTTCTCGGAGTGGTGATTTATTTCGGCAAAAAGAACGTCCCGGGGGATAATTCTCAGGAAAACGAGAAAATCTTGTCTGAGATTCGTGAAACCGCAAAGCCGATTGGCGAGATAAAAGCCCAGCTCGACACTCTTCAGAACTCCCAGCTCACCTCCGACCAGATTCTCCGGCAAGAGCTCTCGAAGTCTCTTTCCGACAACCGTGAAGAGCTCTCGAAGTCGATTGAAGCCTCCCGCCGCTCCCAGTCAGAGGCGATGGACAGCGGCTTCAACAGCGTTCGTAACATCATGAACGAGAAGCTCGGCGAAATCAAGGGCGTCGTCGACGAGAAGATGCAGAAGACCCTCAACGAGCGTCTCGACTCGAACTTCAAGCAGATTGGCGAACAGCTCTCGGAGCTCTACAAGACTTTGGGCGAGCTCAACCAGCTTTCGGGCGGAGTTCAGGATTTGAACCGCACACTCTCGAACGTCAAGACACGTGGCATCTGGGGCGAGCAACAGCTTGCCGCAATTCTCGAAGACACCATGTCCTCCTCCCAGTATGAAAAGAATGTTGCAACAAAGCGCGGTTCTTCCGACAGGGTCGAGTTCGCCGTCAAGCTTCCTTCGAGCACCGGCGACAAGAAGTCATTTACATACTTACCGATAGACTCGAAAATGCCTTCGGACATCTATAATAAGATTCTTGACGCTTCCGAAGCCAGTGACCCAACGGGAGTCGCCGCCGGAGTCAAGGAGCTCGAACAGCGAATCAAGGCTGAAGCGAAGAGTATTTCGTCGAAGTACATCGACCCGCCGTACACAACCGACTTTGCAATCATGTTCCTTCCGACCGAGGGACTTTATGCCGAAGTTTTAAGAATCGACGGTCTCTCCGAATGGTGCCAGGCTAACGAAAAGATTATGATTGCAGGACCTACGACGATTACGGCACTCTTAAACAGCCTCAGAGTCGGATTTGCAAACGTCGCCCTCAACGAAAAGAGCGCCGAAGTTCTGAAGCTTCTGATGGCAGTCAAGGCTCAATATCAGAAATTCGGCACCCAGATTGACAAGGTCATGAAGCAACTCGACTCCGCACGCAGTGGCGTTGATGAGCTCAAACACCGTTCGGATATTATCCAGAAAAAGATGGGCTCGGTAGGCGAGCTTGATTCGGACGAAGCGGAAAGGGTGCTGGGGCATGTGGATGTTCTGAGTGTCGGTAGTGACGATTAGGGTTGCAATGTTAGGTGAAATGTGATATTATAGAGATACCAAATGTCGGCTTCGCCGACCGTGCCTTCGGCACGCCCTCTCAGTCGCCTTCGGCGACAGCTCCCCCAGAGGGGGGAGCCAAGATTTCCACTTGCGCAAAGCCCTCCTGTGGCAGTAACTCGGCTCTCCCTTTGGGAGAGCTGGCAGCCCCGAAGGGGCTGACTGAGAGGGCGCGACCGAAGGGAGCAAATAACTATTGGAGGTATAACCATGAAATTAAAATTCTACATCTGTGCCCACTGCGGGCAAATTGTTGCGAAAATCAAGGACAAGGGTGTGCCGGTTATGTGCTGTGGCGAGCCGATGAAGGAGCTCGTTCCCGGAACCACCGAAGCGGCTACCGAGAAGCACATTCCGGTCTACACTGTTGACGGAAACACAGTAAACGTAACCGTCGGCGAAGTTCTGCACCCGATGACCGAGGCTCACTACATAGAGTGGATTCTCCTGGAGACCAAGAACGGCAACCAGAGAAAGGTTCTCACTCCTTCAGATCCCCCGAAGGCAAGCTTTGCACTTCTTCCGGGCGATGAGGTTGTTGCAGTATATGCTTATTGCAATCTGCATGGGCTGTGGCAGGGATGATGCGCTCGCCCTTCGGGCTCGCGAACCTCTCAGTCGGAGTTTGCGAAGCAAATCTCTCTAAGTTCGCTTGCGAACTTATGCGCTCCCCTTACAAAGGGGAGCCTTTTTGTGCTTCAATGAAACCTTTGGGAGAATAAAAATGGCTCCCCTTGATAAGGGGAGCTGTCAGCGTAGCTGACTGAGAGGTGCGCCTCCGCAAGGAGGTGCGTCGGCGCCAAAGGCGCCGACTAATTACGCATTACGAATTCTCGTTATACGCCTCAACATCCTCATTCAGCAGTCCGACATAGTAATCAAGCCTATCCGAATAGGATTCCTTTACTTGTGCCCAGGTGGTGGCGGTGGCGAGGCGTCCGAGTTCCTTACAGCTGTTGACGGCGCCGTCAACCTTGTCGCCCAAGCCTGCGTCGTAGACTACTACGGTGTAGTCGCCGTTTGCCAGGTCGTGGACGTGGTCGTACATTTCGAGCATTTCGTCAGTCCAGAGATAAATCTCTTCAAGCTGTTTGCGGTCTACGGAAACGACCGTCGGGTCGAGGATTTTGAATCTGTCGCAGGAAGCGAGAAGCGCAACTCCTTCGGGGTTCTGAGCGCCTGAAACGATTACGTATCCTCCGGTTTTGACGGTGACATAGTAGTTTCCGTCGCCGTCATCGTCTCTCGGAAGCGGGCAGAACATGAGCTCGCCTTCGGAGATGTCGCCCCAAATCTGGCTCATTTCTTCAACGGTTCCGGTGAATGCCCATGTGCCACGAAGCCAGAATAAAGTCAAGCCTTCCTTGATTCCTACGCCTTCGATTTCCTGACCGCCTCTAAGTTGCCAGCCGTTGTTCCAGAGCGGATAGATGCAGTCGTTTTTCTTCAGTTCATAAATGAGGTTTGCCGCACGTTCAAGTCTCGGGTCGTCGAGATTCGTCACGAATGCTCCCAGATCAACGTCATATGTAACGACGTCGGTGCCGCTTGATTCCATCAGGGCGTTGTCATAAGCCCAGCCGTCGAGTGCGTATCTGTCATCGTCGGCATCAGAGAAATCGATGCACATGTCAAGGAAGACATCCCAGGTCCACTCATTGTTCCAATAGAGCTCAGCAGGGTCGTCATAGCCGTATTCGTCGATGACACGGCGGTTATATGCGACAACATGCTCGGTTGTGATGTCGGTGATAATCATGTAGACATGACCGCCGAGTGAGAATCTCGAATATGCAAAGTCTGCTGTGCCTTCCCAAAGCGGGTCGGTGTAATCTATGTACGGGTCGACAGCCTGGAACATTCCCTTGATGCAGTTGTCGGGATATGTTTCAACGTCTCCGGGGTAGCAGTCGGGAGAGCTGCTCGAAAGTACAAGATTTGCAAGGTCGTCAAATCTCTGGTCCCAGGTGCACTCAATCCACTGTACTTCACAGCCGTATTTTTCGGTGAAGGTGTAGTAACCGGTGTTGACAACTTCGTCCTCCGAGTAGTTGTGGAAGTCGTCGTACCATGCGTACCACTTGACGGTGGTTCCGGAAGCGGCGGTTTCCTCAGTGTCGGGAAGCCGGATTCCTGCGGCGGCGAGAATTGCCTGAGAGTCTTCCGACGACAGGGTTATCTGCACAATCTGCCTCGTCGAGCTTCCACAGCCTACGAGCGCCATAATCATTATGAGTGCAAGCACCAGCGCTATAATTCGTCTTTTCATTTTGATGTTTTCCTTTCAAAATTTTCTATAGGGGATACAAGTGTCAAATAAACCCGATATTCAACAAGTGTACTTCCAAATTTCATTATAACAATTTTAATATAAAGTCGCAATAATAAGTTTTTGTGCAGTTTTGCCGAAAACCGTACTAACCCGTGAAATAAATTTGCAGAAATTTAAGCCTGACTCCAATAAATTTGTTCCCGCAAAATCCCGATAATTCCTTGACGATTCCGGTTTTATAGAGTATAATTGAATATGAATAATCAGGCATAGTCTTCCTGCATAATTTCACTTGCTCCGCACATGCTAATCAAAAACCAATCGGGAGTTGATTACATGAGCGATGAAATGGGAAGTAATACTGAGGTCACCGAGGAGCAGGCGGAGTTTTCGGAGCAGTTCAGGGATATTGCGATTCAGAATTCCCGGCACCTGATTCACTGCCTGAGTGTTATCGGGCAGATTGAAGGGCACTATATCCTTCCGCCACAGAACAAAACCACAAAATATGAACACATCATGCCCGCACTGGTTGCCATCGAGCAGGACGCAACCATCGAAGGGCTTATCATTATAATAAACACCGTCGGCGGTGACGTCGAAGCGGGGCTTGCGTTGGCAGAACTCATCTCGTCGATGAAGACCCCGACCGTTTCAATAGTTGTCGGCGGAGGACACTCAATCGGCGTGCCGCTTGCAGTCAGTGCAAGGCATTCGTTTATCGTAAAATCCGCCACCATGACGATTCACCCGGTGCGGCTTACGGGACTTGTTCTGGGAGTTCCGCAGACGCTATCCTATTTTGAGAAAATGCAGGAACGAATCGTCCGGTTCGTCGCAGACAATTCTGGCATCACGGCTGAACGATTCAAGGAGCTAATGCTGAGAACCGGTGAACTCGTTATGGACGTCGGAAGCGTCCTGACAGGCGAAGACGCCGTTGCAGAAGGGATAATCGATTCCGTCGGAGGACTGAGCGAAGCAATCGAGTGCTTGTATCGGATGATAGAAGGCGAAGAGCCGTGCTCTACACAATAATCTCCGAGTATGACATCTTCACAAAAGGCGAAAAGCCGACGCAGTTTATGGACATCCGGAACGGAAAAGTAGAATATACCGTCTCCGGCAAAAATAAAGTAATAAAGAGCCTGTTCTCAACGGATCCGAGGCTCTATCTTGACAAAAAGTATACACCAGGAACGCACTTACAATAGAAAGGACTTGAGCGTATGTCGATATTATCAGCAATCTGGCAAGGAATCATTCAGGGGTTGACGGAGTTTCTGCCGGTCTCGTCGTCGGGGCACCTTTCGCTGTTCCAGCATTTTTCCGGGAATAGCGGCGAAGAGGGACTTGTCCTGACTGCTGTCCTGCATCTGGGCACACTTGTCGCCGTCTGCGCTGTATATTACAAACAGATTTGGGATTTGATAAAAGAGTTCGGCTTGATGATAAAGGACATCTTCACCCGGAAATTCTCTGTCGACAACGCCTCCCCCGAGAGACGTCTCGTCTTCATGTTCATTATTTCGACGGCAATGCTCATCCCGTTCGCAATCTTCAAGGGCTTCTTCGAGAGCTTTGCGGAGGACGATTCAATCCTGATGGAAGGAATCTGCTTCCTCTACACTGCCGCAATCCTCTTCATGGCGGATATGCAGTCGAAGGGATCGAAGAAGATGACCGATTTGAAATACTCTGACTCCGTGAAGATAGGCTTCTTCCAGGGCGTTGCACTTCTCCCCGGCGTTTCCCGTTCCGGTTCTACTATTTCGGCAGGACTTTTCTGCGGACTTTCAAGAGACGCCGCCGTCAGCTATTCGTTTATTCTGGGAATTCCCGCAATCATCGCCGGTTGCATAACCGAAATCGGCGGAGCGATAGGAAGTGAAAGCTCAGTAGGCTTCTTCCCATGCCTTGTCGGCTTCATAGTAGCCGCAGTGGTAGGCTTCCTCGCAATCAGGCTCATCCAGTACATAATCAAGACGGATAAGTTCAAGATTTTCTGGATTTACACCGGAATCCTCGGAATTGTAACAATATTCATCGCAATACTCGAAGCAATCGTAGGGCATCCGTTTGTTATAGGGTAAACCCCTCCACCACCGCCTTCGGCGGCGGTCCCCCTCCCCTTTCAGGGGAGGCTTTAAGTGATTTTATAAAGGTGATATAATGGCGCAGACAAAGAAAAAGACAACAACCAGAAAGCGCACTTCGGCTTCGTCTAAAGCTACTGAGGCTCAGCGGCTTCGCAGGAACAGGGTTTATTCGATAGTATTCTCCATTGTGGGAATACTCATCTTCTGCCTGACGTGGATTAATGGCGAATCTGTCTGGAATATTCTACATAATGTCATGTGGGGACTCTTTGGAGTTTCCGCTGTGTTTGTTGCGCCTATAATCATCTATGTCGCATGTATGCTGGCAATTGATAAATCGAGCAGTGCGGCTGCCATCAAAACCGTTCAGGGAACGGTGCTAATCTTCCTCGTCAGCCCGATGTTTGAGATTATCAACGGTTTCATATCAAAGACTCCCGCATTTTTGGGCGACAGCTTCGGAACAATCATCAGTGCTCTTTACAAAAACGGCGTCGAAAATCACAGCGGCGGCGGTGCTCTCTCCATCTTCATAGGTGGAGCGCTCCACGTTCTCTGCGGAAATGTCGGCGCTCTTATTGTTATAGTGCTTCTTGTGCTTCTGTTTGTGATGCTTCTTACCAACATCACCATTGTCGATATAGGAAAGTTCATCGCGGGTCTTTTCAAAAAGGCGAAGGCGGCTTGGTCGGATTCGGCTGATGAAAGAGAAGCCCAGCGGCTTGAACGTGAAGCCGAGAACGAAGAAAAGCGCAAAAAGCAGGAAGCCGAGGCAAAAGAGAAAGAAAAGCAGAAAAAGGCGAATGAGCCGAGAATCGACGTTGCCAAATTCTTAGAGGATGATGAGCAGGAGGCTCTTAAAAACCTCCCCCAGAAGAAGTCGAAGAAAAAGCGTGAAAAAATGCCTGCCGACTTCATTTCGGACGACGATATCACGATAAAGGCAAGCGAAGAAATCTTCCCGAAGGAAGAAGAAAAGCCGGCTGAGGAAAAAGCTCCTGAAGTCAAGGCTGAGCCGGTTGTCGAAGAAAAGAAGCCGGAGCCCGAGCCGGAAAACAAGCTCTATGTCACCGAAGGCGGTCAGACAGCACTTATCGAGATGGAGAACAGCTCCGTTTCCGCCTACAACGCGCCTCCCATAGACTTACTTAATCCGGTTGAGAGAAAAGCCTCCGCCGAGGACACCGCAATGGAGTCGGAGAAGAACTCGCAGACTCTTGTCGAGACTCTTCGGAGCTTCGGCGTCGCAACCCGTATAGTCGGCATCAGCCGCGGTCCGTCCGTCACCCGTTATGAGCTTCAGCCTGCGGCGGGCGTCAAAGTCTCGAAGATTACGAGTCTAGCGGACGACATCGCCCTCAACCTTGCGGCAAGCGGCGTGAGAATCGAAGCCCCCATCCCCGGAAAAGCCGCAGTCGGTATCGAAATTGCAAACAAACAACGTGAGACCGTCTACATAAGAGAGCTCATCGACAGCGACGAGTTCCGTAATGCCAAGGGCAAGCTTTGCTTCCCTGTCGGGCGTGACATCGACGGCAAGATTATCATCGGCGACATTTCGAAAATGCCGCACCTTCTCATCGCCGGAACCACCGGCTCCGGTAAATCGGTCTTCACCAACTCAATTATCATGAGTATTCTCTACAACGCTTCCCCCGAAGAGGTCAAGCTTATTTTGGTCGACCCGAAGCAAGTCGAGTTCCCTGTATATAACGGGATTCCGCATTTGCTTATACCCGTTGTAACTGATGCAAAGAAAGCCGCCGGAGCCCTCGGCTGGGCTGTCACAGAAATGCTGAAACGATACAGCATCTTTGCCGAGAACAGTGTCAGAGATATTAAAGACTACAATAAACTCGCCGAAGAGAGCGAGAACCTGAAACCGCTCCCGCAGATGGTTATCGTCGTGGACGAATTGGCAGATCTCATGATGGCGGCTCCGAAGGACGTTGAAGAGTCCATCTGCAGACTTGCTCAGCTTGCCCGAGCCGCAGGTATGCATTTAATTGTCGCCACCCAGAGCCCGAGAGTCGACATCGTTACCGGTCTTATCAAGGCGAACATCCCTTCACGTGTTGCCCTTAAAGTTTCAAACCAGATTGATTCAAGAGTAATTTTGGATGAAGGCGGAGCTGAAGAGCTCCTCGGCAACGGCGACCTTCTCTATAAGCCCGTAGGGCAGTCGAAGCCGACGAGAATCCAGGGCGGATTTGTCGCAACAAACGAGATAAAGCGAGTTGTCGAATATCTGAAATCCCAGACTGCAGAACAGCAGTACGACGAAAAGATTGAAAGCGAAATCGAGAAGCACATCCCCGTCTCCAAGGGCGAGAAGGCTTCCTCCGATACGGGAGAGAGCACGAGCAGTGGCATCGACGATATGACCGAGCGCGCCATCGAAGCCGTAGTCGAAGCCGGACAAGCCTCCACAAGCTTCCTGCAAAGAAGATTGAAATTAGGCTACGCCCGAGCCGCCCGCACGATGGACGAGCTCGAATCGATGGGCATCGTCGGTCCTGCTGACGGAGCAAAGCCGAGGCAGGTGCTGATGACAAAAGCACAGTGGCTCGAAAGAAGAGCGATGATTGGCGGGACGGCGCAGGCTTCAAGTGATGATAGTGAGGAATAAGGATTTATCATGGACAATATCAATCCCGAAAGAATAATAGCCAACGTCAATGCCACAATGGCAATGGAAGGTATGCCACTTACTGACGAGGACAAGGCAAGGCTTCGCCTTTGCCTGAACGGTGAAAAGTCATTTGAGGAAACGGTGGCGGAACTAGTCAAGATTTATCAGAGATAATAATTATGCCCAAAACTCATCGCAGGCGCAGTCCTGCAAAAAAGAGAAAAAACAGAATAAGCTTGCCGGCGGCGCTGGTGCTGATCGTTGCACTATTTATCATCTATGTCGGCGTCGACCACTTCTTTATGGAACCGGAGGCTCCTGAGACTGACACTGACAGTACTGTCAGCTCTTCGGTCTCTTCTGATGATGAAGAGGAGCCGGAGCCGACCGTTTCGGATGAAAGCTATGCCACCGTGCACTTTATCAACGTCGGTCAGGGAGACTGTGAGCTCATCATCGCCGATGACGGGACTACCATGCTCATCGACGCGGGAGAATCGGAGTATGGCGACACGGTTGTCGCGTACTTAAGCGAGCTCAGTATCACGAAGCTTGACTATGTCGTGGGAACCCATCCGCACTCCGACCACATAGGCGGACTCCGGAAAGTAATCGCTTCTGACATCGAGATCGGCGAAGTCATCATGCCCGAGCTTCCCGACGAGTATGTCCCGACGACAAACGCCTATGAGAAGCTTCTTGACGCCATCGATGAAAAGGGCTGTCCTTTGTACGCCGCCGAGAGTACGACAATAGATTTCGGGAGCGGAACGCTCACTATAACGGTTCCTGACTATGACTCATCGAATCTAAATAACTACTCTCTGGTGATTCGGTTCGACTGTAATGGCAGCTCCTTCCTGTTCACAGGAGATATTGAGAAAGCAATCGAGACACAGCTTGTTGAGAATGGCGTGGATGTCGACGTCGACGTCCTGAAGGTTCCTCACCATGGGAGCTCGACGTCGTCTTCCTATGCTTTCTTAGACGCCGTCACCCCGGAATATTGCGTAATCGAGTGTGGCGACAACAGCTATAACCATCCGAATTCGGACGTCGTCACCCGGCTGGAACAGTACACCGAAAATATCTACAGAACCGATGTTGACGGAACGGTGGTCTTCTCCTGCCTGAAAGATGGCTTGAGTATCACTGCTGAGAATGGAGAATAAGATGGGCAAGCTTTACACTATTGACAGATTTGAAGGCGAATTCGCCGTTCTTGAAGAAGATGGTGACGGTCATATAGATGTGCCGAAGGGACAGCTCCCCGAAGGCACACATGAGGGTGACGTTCTGGAGCAGTCTGAAACTGGATTCATAATCCGGGAAGACCTGACACGCGAGCGTCGGGAAAGAATTATAGGGAAGCAAAAAAGGCTATTCAAGCATAGGAGTGAAGAAACGTGAACAACCAGGCAGACCTTTTCGATCTGATTCGTGAAAGGGAAAAGACCGCTTCAAAAGGTCACAGAAAGATTGCAGAATATATTTTAGACCACTATGACAAGGCGGAATATCTCACTGCGGCAAAGCTGGGTGAGTGCGTAGGTGTCAGTGAATCGACGGTTGTCAGGTTCGCTTCCGATCTGGGATTTTCGGGATACCCGGAATTTCAGCGATCACTAAGAGAAGCCGCCAGAAACAAGCTCACAGCCGTTCAGAGAATCGAGCAGTCAAGGCTCAGACCTGAGGACGTTTTCAGCAAGGTCTTGAAAAACGACATCGAGCACATCCGCCAGACTCTTGAAGAGACGGACGAGCAGAATTTCAACGCTGCAGTCGACAGCATTATAAATGCGAAGCACATCTACATGTTGGGAGTGCGGAGCTCTGCGGCTTTGGCTTCCTTCATGGGCTATTACTTCCAGCTTATGCGCCCGGATGTTGTGACACTTCGCCAGGGAAGCAGGAGTGAGCTTTTTGAACAGCTGATGCGGCTTGGCGAAGGAGATTTGCTTATAGGAATCTCGTTCCCACGGTATTCCCGCCAGACGGTTCAGGCACTTGCCTATGCCAGAAAAAAGGGAGCAGGAACTCTTGCCATCACCGACAGCCTCGATTCTCCGATTGCTGAAAATTCGGGGAACGTGCTTCTTGCCCGGTCGGATATGGTTTCCTTTGTGGATTCGCTGGTCGCCCCGATGAGCCTGATTAATGCCCTCATTGCGGCGGTTTCGCTTAAAAACCATGAGGAAGTCGAGAAGAGTTTTTCGACTCTTGAAGAAATCTGGGACGAGTACGACGTCTACCAGAAGAATGAGGACGGAAACCGTGGCGTCTGACATTGTTATAATCGGCGGCGGTTCAGCCGGAATGTTCGCCGGAGCAAGACTCAAAGAAATGGGACTTGAACCTATAGTTTTAGAACCGACAGGACAAACTCTCCGGAAGCTTCGTATTTCCGGCAAGGGAAGATGCAACTTAACAAACAACTGCACCGTAGAGCAGGTCATTAAAAACGTAATCCGGAGCCCGAAGTTTCTCTACAGCGCCCTTGACAATCTGTCTCCGCAGGACACGATGGCGTGGTTCGAGAATCACGGCGTTCCCTTGAAAACCGAGCGTGGCGGGAGAGTGTTCCCGGTAAGCGACAAAGCTTCTGACGTTGCGGCAGCTCTTGAAAAGAGCGGAGTCAGAGTCGTGAAGGACAGGGCAGTTAAGATTTTAACCGAGAACGGAAGAGTCACGGGCGTTCAAGGTGAGCACGGAGAGTATAAAGCCGATTATGTAGTACTCGCCACCGGCGGCAAAAGCTACCCGAAAACCGGTTCGACCGGGGACGGATATACACTTGCTCGCAAGTGTGGACACACTATCTCAGAGCCGAGGGCGTCTTTAGTCCCGATTGAGACAAAAGAAAGATTCTCTGAGGAGCTCTACAGCCTCACAATAAAGAACGTCACGTTGTCTTTATATGGAAGCACACTCCCGCTTTGCGGGAGCCGGAAGAAGCCGATTTACTCAGACCTCGGCGAGATGAGTTTTACAAGATACGGCATTGCGGGACCGCTGAGTCTTTCTGCGTCCTGCTTTATTGACGATAAACAAGATTATAAGATAGTGATAGACTTAAAGCCCGGGCTCAGCATGGAACAGCTAGTAAAGAGAATCCAGAGGGATTTCGACGAAACTCCGAATCTTCCGTTTTCGGAATCTCTCGGCAAGCTTTTCCCAAGAGAACTGAGAGTCGATATGGTCAGGCTTTCCGGAATAGATAGGGACAAGCTCTGCAACCAGATTACACGGGAAGAAAAAGAAAATCTTGCAAAAGTTACGAAGGCTTTGACTCTTACAGTAACCGGACTTCGACCAATCGAAGAGGGCATCGTCACCCGGGGAGGAGTAAACGTCAAAGAGATAAATCCAGCCACGATGGAGTCAAGGATAGTTTCCGGACTCTATTTTGCGGGAGAGATAATCGACTGCGACGGGATGACGGGCGGATATAACTTGCAGATAGCGTTTGCAACCGCTGAAACGGCGGCTAAGGCGATTTTAAATACAACACAGGATGGTGAAGCTATATGGGAATAAACATTGCACTCGACGGACCGAGTGGTGCCGGAAAATCGACAATAGCTAAGGAGGTCGCAAAATCCTTAGGATATGTCTATGTCGACACTGGCGCACTATACCGTTCAATCGGGCTCTATGCATTCAGACTCGGGAAAAAGACAAATGATGCAAGCGAGGTAGTTCCGCTTTTAAGCGAAATCAAGCTTGAACTCAAATATATCGACGGCACACAGCGTGTTATTCTGAACGGCGAGGACGTTTCCGAAGCGATAAGAGCTCCCGAAATTGCTATGGCGGCATCTGGCGTCTCGGCAATCCCCGAAGTCAGGGAATTCCTCCTTGACTTGCAGAGAAACATGGCTGAAAAGCACAACATCGTCATGGATGGAAGAGACATCGGCACCGTAATCCTACCGAATGCACAGGTCAAAATCTTTATGACGGCTTCCGCCGAGGAGAGAGCAAACCGTCGACTCAAAGAGCACATTGCAAAAGGTCAGAACATCTCTTATGAGGAGATTCTGAAGGAAATCAATGAGCGCGACTATAACGACTCGCACAGAGCGGCGGCACCACTAAAAAAAGCCGATGATGCAGTCGAGCTTGACACTTCAGACTTAGACATAAACGGCGCAGTTTCGGCGGTTCTTGAAATTGTAGACACCAGACTCAACGCACTTCGACCCGAAAGAGGGATGGCTCCCGCAGTAAACCGCTTTTTTTACGGATTCCTCCGCGGATTCGCACTCTTTCTCCTGAGAATAGTGATGAAGGTACGGTATGAAGGGCTTGAGAATATCCCGAAGTCCGGTTCATACGTCATCGCACCTAATCACCACACGGTTTTCGACCCGGTTGCCGTTGGTGCGAAGATTAATAACATCTCGGCATATATGGCGAAAGAGGATATCTTCGATTATAAGATTGCCCATGCCCTAAAGATTTTCCATGCATTTCCCGTAAAGCGTGGCAAGAGCGACAAGTCGGCAATCAGAACCGCCATAAAATGGCTTGACAAAGGCTACAATCTTACCATATTCCCCGAGGGAACACGCTCAAAGGACGGAAAATTGGGAACCTTCAAGAGCGGAGTCTCATTCGTCGCAAGCGAGGCGAACGCAGACGTTCTGCCTGTAGGAATCACAAGACGCAAAACCAGATTCGGAAGAACATTCTTAACCGTCAGATATGGCAAGCTGATTCCCTACTATAAACTCAAAGTCAACTCGCTGAGCTCATCGGAGCTCAGACATTCGAGGGACATAATTTTGAACGAAGTCAAGGGTTTGATAGATGAATAAGAGCATTACAGTTGCGAAAACCGCCGGCTTCTGCTTCGGAGTCGACAGGGCGGTGAAGATAGCTTACGAGACGGCGGAAAAAGGCACAGACAAGAAAATCTACACTCTGGGACCGCTTATCCACAACCCGTCTGTGGTTGCAGATTTGGAGAAGCACGGAATCAGCGTTATTGAATCTCCGTCGGAAGCCGAAGCAGGCGACACGGTTATAATCCGTTCCCACGGTGTTGGAAAAGCCGTTTTCGACGAGCTCGAAAGCCGCGGGGTGAACATAGTTGACGCCACCTGCCCGTTCGTTACAAAGATTCATAAGCTTGTTAAGGAAAGAACCGGAAAAGGCGAGCTTGTACTCATAGCAGGTGATGAGAATCACCCGGAGGTTCAGGGAATCTTAGGCTGGAGCGACAATTCTAGCGAAGGTGACGCCGAAGTCTTCCCGAATTGCGTTGAGCTTGTTAAGCTTCTTAGAAAGAATTGTGAAAAATCAAAAAAAGGTGTTGCAATTCTTTCGCAAACAACTTATAATATAAAAATGTGGAATCAGTGTATAGGGGAAGTCTCGGAATTTTCGGGAATCACTGTTTATGACACCATCTGCACGGCTACCGAGAAAAGGCAGTCGGAGGCAAGTGAGTTGTCCCGTAAATGCGATACGATGCTGATTATAGGCGGGCGAAACAGCTCAAACACAAAGAAGCTGTATGATATCTGCTCGGCTAACTCAAGATGCTATCTTATCGAAGATTCACGAGAGCTCAAGGACATTGATTTTTCTACAGCGAGATCTATTGGGATCTCAGCCGGCGCATCAACCCCGGCATATATCATTGAGGAGGTAAAAAAAGACATGACTGAGATTTTGTCAAACGAGGAGGAGTTCAACTTCGAAGAAGCAGTTGAACAGAGCCTCAAGAAAATATATACCGGAAAGAGAGTAAGCGGCGTAGTAACAGCTGTCAACAGCACTGAAGTTATAGTTGATATCGGCACCAAGCATACCGGATATATTCCACTGTCCGAGCTTTCAAGCGATCCTAATGCCAAGCCTGAGGACGTAGTTAAGGTCGGCGACACCATCGACGTAATCGTAACAAAGCTCAACGACGTTGAGGGCATCGCAATGCTTTCAAAGAAGCAGGTAGACGCTCAGAAGGGTTATGACGATGTCAAGAAGGCTTATGAGAGCGGCGAGGTTCTCACAGGCGTTGTTACCAACATCATCAAGGGCGGCGTTATAGTCACCTGCAACGGAATGAGAGTTTTCGTTCCTGCATCCCAGACAGGCGTCAGAGCAGCAGACTCTATGGACACACTTCTTAAGAAGGAAGTCAGATTCAAGATTATTGAGCTCAACGAGCAGAGAAAGAGAGCTGTTGGCTCCATCAGAAAAGTAACTGCCGAAGAGAGAGCACAGCGCAAGGAAGCATTCTTTGCTAACGCTGAAGTAGGACAGACCATCTTAGGCGAAGTCAAGTCCATCACCGACTACGGAGTATTCGTTGATGTCGGCGGAGTTGACGGACTTGTCAGAAGAATGGATCTTACATGGGCAAGAATCAAGCATCCTTCGGACGTTGTTTCAGTAGGCGACCACATCGAAGTCACCATCAAGGACATCGACAAGGAAACCGGCAAGGTATCTCTCGTTTACAAGAAGACTGAGGACAATCCTTGGGTCATCTTCGAGAAGAACTATTCTGTCGGACAGGTTGTTGAAGTCAAGATTGTTTCCATCACCGGCTTCGGAGCTTTCGCTCAGATTATCCCCGGCATCGACGGTCTTATCCATATTTCCCAGATTGCCAACCAGAGAGTTGCAAATGTTTCCGATTTCCTGGCAGTAGGTGACGTTGTAAAGGCAAAGATTACCGATTGCGACATCGCTAACAAGAGAGTAAGCCTTTCCATCAGAGCTCTTCTCCCCGAGGGTGAGTACAAGCACGCAAAGGAGACTGCTCCCGTAGAGGATGAGGCTCCTGAGGCTGAGGAATAATCTAATATTCCCGGTTTACGTTGTACATTCAACAAGCGGCATTCTTGCCGCCTGTTTTGCCAAAATAGTATTGACATTCATCTTGATGTCGTGTATAATATATATGGGATTGGATGAAAGCTTAAAACTTAAATTTGGTCTTAACATTTGGCATTAAGCCAATGTTTACCGTCGGAGCAGAGACGTTAAACCTGCTCCAAGTAGGTCGGGACGGAGACCTAAAACCCGTTCCCAGTGCAGAATAAACTGTGAAAAATTAGTCGGGGTAGCCCTGTGCTACCCCTGATTTTTTATAGTTAGGAAGGAATGATTTGTCCCCTTACAACAGAGGAGGCAAACAGATATACATATGTGTGATGAGAAGCAGGTTGGTTTTAAGACGAGGGTCAGAGATGCTATAGTTTTATCCTCAAAGGTGTATTTAGAAAACTTTGTAGGATATGAGTATCTTTTGTGCTCAGAGGCATTCAAAAATTCCGATTATTATATTGTTTGTGCCAACAAGGATAATTATAAACACCTCACCGGGGTAAACACACGACTAAGTGCAGAAGCATTTTTCGATAAAGCCGTCGAGGGAACGCTGTCTGAGACCGATTTTGATTTTTACAGAAAGGGACAGGCAGAAAGAGAAGTAAAAGGTTCGGTGCGCCGAAAAATATCAGTTTTACCTGAAATCGGAAATGTTTTTTCCGAAGGAACCAAGGTTGAGGAGAACTTTGAGAGAAATCGAATAAGGTACTCTTTTGCAGCGGGAACAAAAACTTATACTTTGGGGTTTACAGTCTCCAGACCGATAAAGCCACTGTCTCTACTCAAAGGAAATTGTCTTGACGAGGATATAGCCAAGCCTCTTGATTTAGTTCTTAGAAGGAAAAACGGCGAAGAAAAATTTAACGAATTGATACTCGGAAATCGTGATTCAGCTTCACGACATGCGGCTTCGATTAATGGCTTGATATCTGAAAAACTGTCGGATGAGCTGTTTGCAGTGGCTGTTAGTAACTGATTATTGCTTTACTGCTCTTAAAAGATTAAAAATCCATTACAATTTCCCTTTCCCTCTTAACATCCGAAGGGATTTGTGCTATAATGATAGGCGTATGAAGTTCACAACGCCAACCGTGGTTAGGTTTTCAGAGAGGAGAAGTGCTGTGAAGAAAACTTCTGGCTTCAAAAAATTCAAAAAAGGCTTCAATACGGCGACAAAACCGTTTGTCTTTATTCTCAAGACGATAGGAACGGTTCTTTTGTGCGCCCTTATGATTATCATTATAACAGGAATGATTGTCGCTTGCGCGGCAACCGTATTTGTTGTAAACCTGATGGAGGACACCTCTGAGATTAGCCTTGAGGACATCTCCTCCAGCTATACTACTTATATCTATGCCCAGTCGGGAGATGAGTGGGTTGTTTATGACACCCTCACAAGCGAGGGCGAAAAGAGAATCTGGGCTGACCTTGAGGAAATCCCTCAGTACATGAGGGACGCCTTCGTCTATTCTGAGGACGAGAGATTCTACAGCCACGATGGCGTCGACTTCTATGGAATCGCGACTGCAGTTCTCGAAATATTCATCACAGATGACGTAAGAGGCGCTTCGTCTATCACTCAGCAGACTGTCAAGCAGATAACCGGCGATGATGAAGCGGATGGCATTGAGGGCGTCCAGAGAAAGCTCCGCGAAATCTATCGCGCAATCCAGCTTGAAAAGAACTATTCAAAGGACGATATCCTTGAGGCATACCTTAACCTTGTGCCTCTTAACAATAATATTTACGGCGTCCAGGCGGCGGCTAACTACTACTTCAATAAGGACGTAAGTCAGCTCACACTTGCCGAGTTGGCATGTATAGCGGCAATCACAAAGAGCCCTTACAATAACGACCCGATAACTCACCCCGAAAAAAACTACGAAAGACGTGTGTATATTTTAGATCAGATGCTCGAAAACGGAGCCATCTCGACGGAGGAGTATGAGGAAGCTATCAACGAAGAATTAAATCTCGTCGGAAGCATGGACTACAATTCTTCTTCGACAGAAGAAGTCGATACGTCGACCCTTTCGGCTTACGAAAACTTCGACGACGTTTCGTCCTACTATGTCGATGCTGTTATCTATCAGGCAGTCGACTACTTCATGAGCTACTATGGCTATGAGACATGGAACGAAGCATACACTGAGCTCTGCTCCGGCGGCTACAAGATCTACTGCTGTGTCGACCTTGATGTCCAGATTGAGCTTGAGGAGAAATATCTCGATCTCTACACATTCTCTGAGGACGGAAACGAAGACATCCCGCAGAGTGCGTTCATCTGTATGAACTATTCGGGACAGGTCTTAGCAGTAGTTGGCGGAATCGGAGAGAAGGAGAGCCCACTTGGACTTAACCGCGCAACTATGTCTACAAGACAGCCCGGTTCGTCGATAAAGCCACTTGCTTCCTATTCGCTTGCAATTGAAAACGATTTGGTGACATGGTCGACACTGCTTCTTGATGTGCCTTTGCTCATAGAAGACTCGAGCTCCGAAAACGGCTATCTTGTATGGCCCAGAAACTACTCCACAAGCGGCGCATACACATCATCTTGGTCGAAGGAGTATAACACAGTTGCAAACAATCTTCAGCGCTCGCTGAATACCGGTGCCGCCCAACTTGTAGAGCTTCTGACTCCGAGCACTTGTTTTGAGTTCCTGTATTACAGGCTCCATCTCAGCACTCTGGTTCTCTATGAAGATGGTCTGACAGACGTTGCACGTTCGCCTATGTCGGTAGGTGCTCTTACGGACGGCGTAACGCTTCAGGACATGGTCGCCGCATACCAGATTTTCGGCAACGGCGGAAAGTATTATGAGTCGACATTTATAACCCGAATCCTCGACAGCTCCGGCAACGCTATCTATTCATACTCATATGCCGGCGAGCAGGTCATCGAGGAATCGACGGCATATGTCATGAACAGGATGCTCGAATCGGTTGTCTCTTCTTCAAGAGGAACTGCCCGCAACGCAAAGCTTGACAACGTCGAGCTCATCGCAAAAACCGGTACCACTCAGGACTGGTGCGACCTCTGGTTCATCGGTTGCACTCCTGAATATGTAACCGGACTCTGGATTGGCTATGATACTCCCGAGGAGATCGACACCGACAACTGCTACGGTTCGGCTGTCATGTGGAAGAACATTTTCGGAGACATTGCCGATGCAGGAGAAGTCACGACATTCGATACATGCTCATCGGTCGTAACCCGTGAATACTGCACCGAAACCGGTCTCATCGCCGGAAGCAACTGCACAAGCACAGCAATCGGCTACTACAAGAAGACCAATATCCCGGCGACATGTTCCGGTGTACACGAGGTCACTGAGCTTGATGAGACCCTTTCTGCTCTATCTTCCAGTGCAACTGCCTGCATCGTCACCGACGGCGTCGATGTCAACGATTATATCGAGCTGACAGGGAATAACTACACGTATATTACGGAAATATTAAGAGAATTTTACTAAAGCATTTGAGGTGTTCTGATGGATGGGATAAGATACTGCTGTCCCTGCCTTTTCGGAGTGGAAAGCGTGTTGTCCTTTGAGATTAAGAGAATAGGTGGCGAGAATCTTCAAGTTTCCGACGGCAGAATCTCCTTCGACGGCGACATAAACATGCTTGCAAGGGCGAATATAAAACTGTCGACCGCAGAACGGGTGATGATTGAACTCGGAAGCTTTGAGGCGAAGACCTTTGAACAGCTCTTCCAGGGTGTGAAAGTCCTGCCGTTCGAGAATTTCATCGGAAAGTTCGACCGGTTCCCCGTCAAGGGAAGCTCACTCAATTCCCAGCTTCACAGCATCCCCGATTGCCAGTCTATAATAAAAAAAGCGGCAGTCACAAGGCTGTCGAAAAAGTACGGCATCGAGCGCTTCGAGGAAACAGGCGCCCTCCACCAGATTCAGTTCTATCTCTATAAGGACAGGTGCACGGTCTATCTCGACACCTCCGGCATCGGTCTTCACAAGCGTGGATATCGCAAGGACGCTAACGAAGCTCCGATTAAGGAGACTCTTGCCGCCGCAATTGCCGACTTTGCTCGTGTCAAAACCGGCAGTCAGGTAGTTGATCCGATGTGTGGAAGCGGAACGCTTCTTATCGAATCGGCATATAAGTCGATGAGAATCGCGCCGGGACTCATGCGCCACTTCTCCGCCGAAAGCTGGGATAGCGTCCCGAAATCAATCTGGAAGACTGAAAGAGACCTTGCCCGAGAGCAGGCAAACTTAACCGGTGGCTTCACCGGCACTGGCTCGGATATTGACGAGATGTCCGTTGCATTGACTCTTCAGAACTCGAAGCTAGCCGGGGTAGGCGACTATATCAAAGCCACAAAGGCGGATATCAGGACTTTCAAGCCGAAAGACGGCACCATCACCGTCTGTAACCCGCCCTATGGCGAGCGCCTTCTCGAACTGAAGGAAGCCGAGGAGCTCTATAAAGTGATGGGACAGGTTCTCGCCCCGTCAAAAGACCATCCCTGCTACATCATCTCCCCTCACGAAGAATTTGAGCGCCTCTTCGGCAAAAAAGCCGATAAGCGCAGGAAGCTGTATAATGGGATGATCAGGTGCTGGCTTTACCAATACTATACCTGATAACAAAAAAGAGCGACCCAACCGGTCGCTCTTTTTGATTGACAAGAGGCGATTTATATGATATAATGCGGACAGTGGGAGGTAGGTTGCTCTTTTCCCTGCGAAGGGAGGCGAATACCTATGACTATCTCGGATGTCCTGCAGTTGTTCCTTGTTGTTCTGACTGCTCTTAGCGTAGGTGTTAGCTTGGGCTCTCACCTGAAATAAAAAACAACCGCGCCTGATTAATTCAGCGCGGCAGTCTCAAACATAAAACCAGTTTTTGTGGGAGAGGGTGACCGTTGCCTGAATTCCCCTTCAGGCAAGCCTCTCACTACTTTTATTATAACCCATTGGAGCTGTTCTGTCAACAGCTTTTTTTATTTTCACAAAGGGTTGGTGCGTCACTCCACCGTCACACTCTTCGCCAGATTCCTCGGCTTATCGACATCCAAGCCTTTGGCTAGGGAGACATAATAGCTCATCAGTTGCAGTGGGACCACTGCCAGCGATGCGGCAAAGTGGGAGTCGGTTTCAGGAATATAGACAGTGAAGTCAGCGATGTCTTCGGTGTTGTAGTTGCCTTCGGTCGTCACTGCCATGAGATATGCCCCACGGCTCTGGCACTCGACCATGTTGCTGACCGTCTTCTCGTAGAGCTCGCTTTGGGTGAGGCATCCGACGACAAGGGTTCCGTCCTCGATGAGACTGATGGCTCCGTGCTTCAGCTCGCCGGCGGCGTAGGATTCCGAGTGGATGTAGGAAATCTCCTTCATTTTAAGGCTTCCTTCAAGGCTGATGGCATAGTCGATTCCACGCCCGATGAAGAATATGTCGGTCGAAGAGGACTGCTTTGCGGCGAACCATTGTAATCTCTCTTTATCTTCAAGAATTTTCTCAATCTTTTCGGGAAGAGTCTGAAGCTCGGCAATCAAATCCGTGTATTTGGCATCGTCAATCCTGCCCAGAACATAGGCGAGCTGAACGGCAAATGAGTACCCGGCGACCAACTGTGCCGAATAGGCTTTGGTAGTCGCAACGGCAATTTCGGGACCGGCAAGAGTGTAGAAGACGTTGTCCGCTTCCCTTGCAATCGAGCTTCCGACGACGTTTACTATCGCAAGAGTCCGAAGCCCACGGGCTTTTGCTTCTCTTAATGCCGCAAGACTGTCGGCAGTTTCTCCCGACTGACTTATAATGATGCAAAGCCCGTTTTTGTCAAGAACCGGTTTACGATATCTGAATTCGGAAGCGAGTTCAACTCTTACGGGAATCCCCGCCAGATCTTCGATAACATACTGCATAACCGCCCCGACATGATAAGCCGAGCCGCAGGCGACTATGTAAATCTGGGAGATGGATTTCAGGTCTTCATCCGAAATCCCGACAGAACTCAAATCGATTTTACCGTCATGAATGACCGAAGAAAGCGTGTTCCTGACAGCTTTCGGCTGTTCGTGGATTTCCTTTATCATGAAGTGCTCATAACCTGCCTTCTCGGCGGTTGCGGCATCCCATTTTATCTCGCTCGGCTCTTTTTCAATCTTCTCGCCGTCGATGTTGTAGAAGTCGACGCTTCCGCCCGAAAGGTGTGCAATCTCGTAGTTCCCGATGTAATAGACGCTTCTGGTATATTTGAGTATTGCCGGAACATCCGACGCAAGATATGATTCGCCGTCGCCGACTCCGACGATAATCGGGCTGTCTTTTCTGGCGGCAAAAATCTCGTCGGGATAGTCCTTGAACATGACAGCAAAGGCGTATGAACCGGAAATTCTCGTCATTGCCCGTGTCAGAGCGTCAATCGGGCTCCCTGAGCCCTTTTTATAATAGTAGTCGATGAGCTTGATGGCGACCTCAGTGTCGGTCGACGAATAGAAGCTGTAGCCGTTCTTCTCCAAAAGCTCCTTGAGCTCTTTATAGTTCTCGATAATTCCGTTGTGGATTCCAACTACGTTGCCGTCGTCAGAATGGTGAGGGTGGGCGTTTATCTCGGAGGGTGCCCCGTGCGTTGCCCATCTTGTGTGCCCGACTCCGCATGTTCCGGAAAGACTTTTTCCCGAATCTGTCTTCTCTATGAGGACACTCAGCCTGCCCTTTGCTTTGACGACATTAATCTCGCCGTCACCATCCCGGACAGCAATTCCGGCGGAGTCATACCCACGGTACTCCAGCCTTGAAAGCCCATCCAGAAGTATCGGCGCTGCCTGCTTCATTCCCGAATATCCGACTATTCCACACATAATTTTTCCTCCTTTGTTACAGTAGTAAAGATGCAGTTATAGCCTCCCCTGAAAGGGGAGGGGGACCGGCGAAGCCGGTGGAGGGGTTATCCCTCGATAACCTTGACTATATCATCCGTATATTTCCTGCATAGTTCTTCCGTCTCCGCCTCTGCCATAACCCTGACAAGCGGCTCGGTGCCGGAAGCTCTTACCAAAATTCTTCCCGAATCGCCTAATGCTTCGGAAGCTTTTTCTATAGCTTCTTTCACTTTTGGGCTGTTCAAAACAGCCTTTTTATCAGCTACTTTTACATTTACCAGAACCTGCGGGTAAATCAGTAGTCCTTCGCAGAGCTGAGAAAGCGTTTTCTTCTCGGAAAGCATTACTTCCATAAGCTTTAAGCTTGTGAGGATTCCGTCGCCGGTGCCTGCATATTTTGAGAAGATAATGTGCCCAGACTGCTCGCCGCCGAGCCTGCAACCGTTACTGCTCATATATTCATAGACATACTTGTCGCCGACAGCGGTCTTGGCATAGTCGATACCCTCACGGTCGAACGCCTTATAAAGCCCAATATTTGACATAACCGTCGTCACAACCGTGTTGTTTGTGAGCTCCCCACGTGAGCGCATGTATTTGCCACAGATGTAGAGGATATGGTCGCCGGTGACGACGTTTCCCTTTTCGTCGACGGCTATGCACCTGTCAGCGTCGCCGTCATAGGCGAAACCGACGTCAAGGTGGTTCTCAAGAACATGCTTCTGCAAGACTTCGATGTGCGTTGAACCCGCCTTATCGTTAATGTTAAATCCGTTCGGCTCGGTGTTGATGGCGTAAGTCTTTGCTCCGAGAGCATCGAAAACAGCCTTCGCAATATGCCAGGAGGCACCGTTTGCACAGTCGAGCCCGACCTTCACTCCTCTGAACGAGAACATCCCGAGCGAAATGAGATACCCTATGTATCGGTTCCTGCCCTCGACATAGTCGACTGTTCTGCCGATGTTTTCTTTATGTGCAAACGGGATTTCGGAAAAGTCTTCACCAAAAACATGGAGCTTGCCGTCGAGATAATCCTCGACTAAGCTGATGACTTCCTCATCCATCTTTTCGCCGTTTGTGCCGATAAGCTTGATTCCGTTGTCGTAATAGGGATTGTGGCTTGCAGAAATCATGATTCCGCAGTCGAAATCCTCCGTTGCTACGACATGCGCCACCGATGGGGTTGTCGTGACGTGAAGAAGATATGCATCCGCCCCGGAAGCGGTCAAGCCTCCTCCCAAGGAATATTCAAACATATAGCTCGAACGACGTGTGTCTTTTCCTATGACTATTTTAGCCGGGCTGTCGTCGCCATTGCGATGCCTCAGCTCCGTGTAATACCATCCCAAAAATCTTCCTACTTTAAAAGCGTGCTCCGCCGTAAGACCGACGTTAGCCTCGCCACGAAACCCATCGGTTCCGAAATATCTTGACATACCAAGTCCCCTTATTTATAGAAATGCTATTATAATATATTACTCTAAGACGGCGAAATTGTCAAGTTACGATGGGGTTACAGATTCTCAATGCTACCTATGCAACTTGCACAAAACTAGCCTTCACATCTTGTGCATTATGACAAGTTGCAAAGTTTTGTGAAAAGGTGTATAATGAGAATGCACTGAAATTTCGCTTTCGTACCTCTACTTTCTCTTTTGATAAACCGGGGTTGAAAACTGCCATGCGGATTCGCACGGTTTTTGAATTTTAGAGCAAGAAAAATTACTTGGAACACAGGTAAACAGGAGGTAATGTAATGAAAAGAATCATCGCAATGCTTATGGCAGGGCTAATGATTATGGCTTTGGTTGGATGCGGTAGCTCATCCCGTGAAGTTGTTCAGCTTACATTTGCTACTCAGGACGCTGAGGCTATTCTTGCGGCGGCAGGAATTCTTTTGCCGGACGCTGAGGAAACAGCGGCATCAGGCTCCACAATCAGATGGTTTGCTTGGTACGACGGTATGCAGAACTATTCTGA
>JAJQHD010000051.1 GCA_021199855.1 Oscillospiraceae bacterium | reverse complement strand
CTCGTAAATATTCAGACTATCCAGCAATGGTAGTCGAGCTTAAGTACAATCAGGACGCCGATACAGCTATCAGGCAGATTAAAGAGAAACGCTATGACGGCAAGCTGAAAGAGTACTTCGGAAATCTTATTATGGTTGGTATCAATTATGATAAGGAAACTAAGAAGCACACTTGCGTGATTGAGAAGGCGTAGTTATTCTTAAGCTCAGTCGGAATTTCGTGTAGCATTTGTAACTCCAGACTGAACTAATTTTCCAATAAACACAAACCGCACCTGGACATCAAATCCAAGTGCGGTTTTGTCTTATGCAGGATGTTGTTATATGTTCCTATGTAGTCAGATTCCCTGTGCCGAAAGAATCTCTTTCAGCACTTTCACCATCTGCGTAAGAATGTGCTCCTCAGTTTCATTGCAATCCAAAAGCAATCGATGCAACTCACTGTCTGCCGTTGACACCGAGCGTTCCAAACAATCCACAAGAATATCGTCAGCCGAAACCCCTAATGAGTTCGCAATGCTTATGAGCGAATCCACTCCCAGTCCCGCTTTGTTATTTTCAACCATACTGATAAACTCTCTCGAAAGATTTGCCCTTTCCGCTAACTCTTCTTGCGAAAGTCCCTTTTGCCTCCGTAGACAACCAATGCGTTGTCCAAATGTAACATAATTTGTAATCATGATTTACCTCCTCTGATTCATGCCCTGCATAAGCATTCTATTATAGCAAGCAGGGTAGAGTTCAGAGGCTCTTTTGTGAGGCATTCTCCACATTTTTTGGCTCATGTGAAGTGAACTTCATAGCCGATTTGTCGAAAAAGCAGTAAAATAGGGCGGAGGTGATCGCAGTGAGCAGTTTAGATGATGCCATTAGAGATTATTTTGGACGAACAGAGGTAGTGGCAGAGCTTTTCAATCGCGTTGTGTTAGATGAGAACATAAATCCGTCAGGAATGTCTCCAGTAGACAAAATGCCTGTCTTCCACAAACTCAAAGACTACGGCAGTAAACTGACTTTGGAGAAGTTTCAGCATATATACAGAAACTTGTTTTTAATGAAGACAGAAAAATGCTATTGTGCACTGTTGGTAGAGACAGAAGCAAGCAGTGAGTTGCCTATAAAGTTGTGTTTGTTTGAAAACGGACTATATGCCACGCAGATAGAGACATGGAATTGCCTGAATAATGGTTGGTTGTTGCCATGTTATACTGTTGTACTGTATCTAAGCCCAGAACATTACCATATGCATGAAACGGCAAATAAGTCTCCATATGATTACAGTTTTTATATGATAGAGCCTGCAGAAATCAGTGATGGTACGATGGCTGAACTGTCTGAAGACTTGGGCGGAGTGCTGCAGTTTGTGAAGATTAGCAACAACGCTGAGAAGAAGCGGGAGTTTCTTGCAAGTGCATTGTATGCTCGGATGGGAGATTCAGCGAAAAGGTTTGTTCAGTGCTATTCAGATTGTGTGACCGCACAATAATGTTGTCTTTTGAATGGCAATAAGATTAATCCGCCGCTGTATCTGATTCCAGAGCCATATGATGTTGATGGGAAGACGATTATCCATATATAAAAGCATAACAGTAGTATGAACTTACCATTTTGAATGTCGGGAGTGCAAAGAAAAGAGAAACATTGAAGCGGGTTGGACAAGCCGCGGAGGGACCGCTCCAGATTATCGTCAACAACTACGGATCCACATGGCGACTGGAGAAGGAGCTTCTATCGTTCAATGCCGACCTCATCATAGCCGATAAGGGACACAACTGCAGAAGTATTCACCCCAAGCCCCCTGCAGTTTTAAATCTCTTTTGAGTAGACATCTCATCCCGCCCGTCAGGACACTTCACTACCTTACATTTTGCACCCCCACGAAATATTAAACCGAATCCAAAACGGCGTTTTATTGTGCAAAAACTTACTATTGACTTTTCGTGCGGGGGGGTACAATAATATGTGTAAATTGAAATTTTTTGAGGGGTCTGAGAGGGCTGACCTGCCTGAGAAAAATATTTTTCTCACTGTCAGAAAAATCTCGGATTCTGAGAAAAAAGCATCAAAGGGTGAGAACGTGTCGAACGAAGTGACAGAAAAGCGTAAGCCCACGCGTGAGCGCAAGCGGATAGACAGAAAGAGATACTACGGCAAAACCGCCAATCTTTATCCCAAGCGCGCCTGGACAGCGGAGGAAAACAAGCTGGTTCTTGAGCACTCCATCCCCGACAGCGAACTCTCCAAAAAAATTCAGCGTTCGGTAAAATCCATCCAGGAAAAGCGCCGGAGGCTGAGGACAGAGCAGTCTGAGGACTAGGCGCAGAAAGGCTGGAGCATCGTGAACTATACCGAGCACGATTTGAATTTGATCACCTTCGGTAATGCCGATGTTTATGCACTTGGGCTTGCTTCCGATGCCGATGAAGACGGCGGTGGTTCTAGCCAGCATTCAGTCAATCCAAATCTTTCCGACTACTGATGAGGCGAAACATGTACCAGTATCACGGCATTGAAATCCTCACTTTTGAGGACACAGACCTGTACACAGGGATGGATTGGGCGTCCGACGGCGAAGAAGGCGAAGACCAATACTCCATCAAGCCGGGCTATTCAGACATTTAGCGAGGCGCACATGATGTACAGTAGTCACGATATGAATGTAATCATCTTCGACGCCCACGGTGAAGTCTGCGCTTGGTTGGTTGATGACGGAAGCAACGGAGAAGTCGAAAGCGTCAACCCGAATTACGAGGCAAAGTGATGTATAGCAACCACGAACTGAAAATAGTCATTTTCGAGCCCACCAGCGTGTTCACTGACCTCGGCGTCAGCGGCGACGAATCCGGCGGCATAAGTGGTTCACTCGGGAAACCCGGGCACGGTAGATAGGTAGGGATAGTATGTACAATCCATATGAAATGAACATCATTCTCTACAAAGAAAATTTCTTCATCACAGCCAGCGGGTTGGATGAAGGAGTGGTTGAAGGACCGGATCTTCCGGTTTTAGAAGACGACGAGTGAGGCAGATATGTACACGGAGTATGAATTACAAATTGTTCAGTTCTCTGAAGCTGATAATCTTGTAAGAACCTTGTCAGGCGATGAAGACGGCTCCGGCGGTTCATCTGGAAGTAGCGATTGGTAATGATTCGAGGTTTGATTATGTACGCAAAGCATGAAATCGAAGTCATCCAATTTGCTGAGACCGACATAATCGTTCAGTGTGATATGTCAGACGGCGGCTCGGAGTACAATCCGTGGAGCATTAAGCCAAATCGGTCAGATTCGTAGGAGATGCGAGATGTACGAACAGCACAACGTAAATGTTATCCGGTTTTCCGAGAAAGACCAGCTGGCGTCGGTAGTTTGTTGGTCGAATCAGGGCGATATAGATGGTCCCGACAGCGTCAGCAAGCCGAGCAGTGATATTTAAGATAGTGACAGAGGAAAAATGATGTACGAAAGTCACGAAATGCAATCGCTTCTTTTCGAGGACGCTTGCGTGTTTGCGGTGAATGATGGGTCGGATGGACCCGGCGAATCGTATTTCAGACTTAACCCCGACAGGTCGGATTCGTAGGTGGTTTCAGTGTACGAGAAGTATAATGCTGTTATAGTGAAATTTGAAGAAAACAATTCTTTTATCTTTGCTGATGTTTCCGGCGGTGATATGCCTGTCGGAGAAGAGGAAGAAGAGGGTTGGGAGGCAGTTAGTCACGCCAGCCGATGATTTCGCCGGATGGGGGAGGCAGAAGTTCTCCCTTTTTGTTTAACATATAGAGGAGAAAGCTATGTACGAAAAATACGAGATGAAGGTTCTCACTTTTGAAAAGAAAAATGTGTGGACTACAGAATTGGAATTCTCAAATGAGGATGGATCTGGGGAATTGGATGAGTAAAGTTCATAACTTGGATTTTTCAGTAATGTGAGGGCGATTGATTGTGTATGAGAAGTATGAAATATGAACTATACAGTTTGAAGTGAACAACGTATTTGCGGACGGTGGCATAGGTTCTATGCCGGTTCTGCCAGATGACGACGATGAAGATGGCGATAACTAATTATGTATGAGAAGTATGACATAAGGGTCATTCAATACGAGTCAAATGCCTATGTGGTTGCCAGCAACGGTGATATAGACTATTCTGGTAGTGATGAGGATGTTACTTTCGATTGGTAAGGTGAAAGCGCTATGTATCAGAGATATGAGATGAAAATCGTCGGATTTTACGAGATAGATGTGTTTGCTGATGGTGGTTTCGGCTCTTTGCCAGATGGTGGCGACGATGATGATTACCCCTCTGGTGGTGGAGATAATTAATTATATATGAGAAACACGAATTGGAAATCATCAGGTATGAGAAGAATATCTTTGTTGTAGCGAGTGAAAACCCAAACCCAGGCGGTGGTGGTGACGAAGGACCGGAACTTGATATTTAATTTTGAATTGATGAGTAAGGAAAAAACCATGTACGAAGAGCATGAGATGAAGTGCATTCAGTTTGATGAGACCGAAGTTTTCACTTGGGTAGTAGAGAGCGGAGAAGATGGGCGCGTACAGAGCGTAAATCCAGGATCAAGTGACATATAAACATCAACTGAAGGAATAACGGTACGATCCCCTATAGCCGGTTTAGGCTGATTGCAGTGGATTTGTATTTTACGGGCAATGCCCAAAGATAAGGACGATAGATTATGTACGAGAAATATGAGATGAAAATGATTGATTTCAGCGAGAATGACTCTTTCGTATATGCTGACAAGTCTGAAGGTTCAGGGTGGGAACAGTGGAGCATTAGACCTGAAAGATCTGACTCATAATATGAAGGCTAAAGTCATCTTGTAATGAAGGTGGAAATAGACATATAAACCGTTACACTCATCTTGACAAACCCTATATAAACAATTATCGGGAATAGCTTTGTATTTACAGATGGTGGCATAGGATCTATGCCTGTTCTGTCAGATGATGACGATGAAAACGGTAACGGACGTTAGGGCTAAAATTAATACTTGAGTACATCATATCGGCACAGCTAACCCTGCGCCGCTTTTTTTACTCACAAAAGCAACCGGATCCGCCATTGGCTTTCCTTCTGATTTCTAAAAGATTTCCGGGAGCCGTTGCAAGCTTCTTATTTTTGTGATAGAATATCGGGCAGGGGAGTGATGATATGAAATTTCACGGCAAATGGATCACCACGAGGGATTTTATTTCGGAGAGACCGGTGAACGTCTTCCATCGTGAGCTCGAAAGCTTTGATTTGAAAAACTGCGGTATCAGGAACTACTACACTCTTTTCCGCCGCAAATTCGTGCTTGATTCGCCCGAAAACACCACTATAAGAATCTCCGCCGACGACTACTACAAGCTCTACATAAACGGCGTTTTCGCCTGTCAGGGACCGGCGCAGGCGTACTTTTTCTCCTACAACTATAACGAGACAGATATTTCTCGCTTTCTGAGAATTGGCGAGAACGAAATCTCGGTTCTCGTCTTCTGTCAGGGCGGAATCAGCCGGGAATGGTGCAGTGGCGACAACCGCCAGGGTATGATTGCCGACATTTTTCAGGACGGAAACCTCCTCCTCGGCACCGATTCAACCTGGCAATACGCCGTCCTCCATAACAGAACCAATCAGGAAAACTCTTACGGCACGGTAACCTCCGAAAACATAGATTTTCGTGACAAAATTATTACTTTTGATACCGCCATCGAAGACCCTCATGACGACCATATCTTCAAAGACACTCCCGTCGACACCGTAGAAGTCTACGAGCTGAAACCCCAGCTCATCAAAAAGCTCAGAGCAGGCGAGTACTTCATCGACGTCGGCACTGAAGTTTCGGGAAGCCTCAGCCTCACCGTTCATGGCAAACGTGGACAGAAGCTCACCGTCGCCTATGGCGAAGAAGCCGAAAATGACAGAGCAAAGTTCGACCTTCGTTGCAACTGCCGCTATCTCGACGAGCATATTCTCTCCGGCGACACCGACACCCTCGACTACTTCAACTACAAAGCGTTTCGATATATAAATATCAGTACTGACATAGATAATCTCAATCCAGATAGCTTCCGAATCGTCGCCCGGGATCACCGTTTCAATGAAAAAATCGCCCTTGAGAGCGATATTGAGCATCTTTCGGATATTTGGCAGATATGCCGCAACGCCCTTAAAATCGGCACTCAGGAGGGCTTCCTCGACTGCCCGACCCGGGAAAAGGGACAGTATCTCGGCGACTTCACCGTCAGCGGACTTGCGTATCTCTACCTCACCGGCGACGCCAAAATATATCGCAAAACGCTTTTCGACTTTGCGGATTCCGCTCGCATCTGCCCGGGGCTTCTCGCAGTAGCCCCGTCAAGCTATATGCAGGAAATCGCCGACTTTTCGCTCCAATATCCCTTGCAGATTCTGAACTATTATAAGTACACCGGCGACTCTGAAACCGTTTGCCAGCTCTTCCCGACAGTTTGCGGAGTTCTCGATTTCTTTCACCAGTTCGAGCGCCCCGACGGTCTGATTGAGGGCGAGATGGGAAAGTGGAACATCGTCGACTGGTCGCCCAATTTCCGCGACGGCTACAATCTCCCGAACGAGCGCGAAGGCTTCATCCCGTGCCATAACGTCATCAACGCCTTCTACATCGGCGCAATGCAGATTGAAAACGAGCTTGCCGGAATTATTGGTGAGCCTCCACGCCACAATATCGACGGCTATAAATCCGCCTATATCAACGCCTTCTATAACCACGAAACCGGTCTCTTCTGCGACTTGGAGGACAGAGCGCATTCGGCACTTCATTCAAACGCCATCCCGGCATTTTTCGGAATCCTCCCCGATGGAAATCGAATCGCAGACTTCATAAAAGAAAAGGGACTTAGTTGCGGCGTCCAGTTCTCCTATTTCGTCCTGAAAGCCCTTGCGAACCTCGGCGAGTACGAAGCCGAGCTCGAGCTCCTGACGAACGAAACCTACCATTCCTGGGTCAATATGCTCCGTGAAGGCGCCACCACCTGCTTTGAAGCCTGGGGAAGAGACCAAAAGTGGAACACCAGCCTCTGCCACCCGTGGGCATCGGTGCCGATTATAGCTATAGTGGAAGATTTGGCGCCGAGGTTTACTGACAAAATCCACATAAAACCGCTTGATTCATATTCCGGTTTGTGGTATAATGAAACTGCAGTAGGATAATTGGGGTGATATTGTGGGCGATAATGAGCGAAACCATTTGGAAATAATACGGTGCGGTGCTGAAAGGATGCTGGAGCAAAATCTGTTCAGCGACACTTTCGCTTCGGTTGTACTCGAAGACATCGGCGCGTGTCAGCACGTTGTCCGCACAATTCTTGGCAAGGACGACATAGAGATAGTGAGTGTGAAGTCACAATACAGGCTTCTCAATATCACATCGAAAGATACGATTTTGGATGCCTACGCGCAGGACAGCACTGGTCGCCAGATAAACATCGAGATCCAGCGCAGGGACACCGTCGACCACGCAAGACGCATAAGATATTACGGCTCGATGATTGACAAGAGTATCTTGGACAAAGGAGCATATTATGACGAGCTCCCGGATGTGTATATAATCTACATCAGCGAGACGGATATATGGGGTGCTGGCAAAACAGTATATCCCGTGAAAAAGATTCTCGGAGAAACGGGAATCCCATATGACGATGGCAACCACGTAATTTTTGTAAACGCCGCCATTGATGACGGTAGCGATACAGCAAAACTGATGAAATATTTTGAGACAGCCGACCCGGACGATATGACCCAAGGACCGCTGTCGGAGCGCGTTCATTATTTGAAACGTGAGAAAGGAGGACACGACGAAATGTGCAAGGTAGCAGAGGATATTTACGAGCAAGGAAAACTCGAAAACGCAAAGGCTATGGCGATCAGCTTACACGAATCTGGTGTAGCTGATGACTTGATCGCAAAGGCGGCTAACGTCAGTGTCGATCTCGTGAGAAAGTGGCTTGGGCTTTCCATGGCTTGATTATAAGGCACAGTTTTTTGACTATTTCGGCGCGGTCGTATCAGACTGCGCCACTTTTTATAGCATTTCGGCATAAAAATCCCCGCCACCGGACCTAAATCCAATGGCGGGCTTTGCTTTGCAATTATTAAGATTTCATTAAGATTTTTCACAAACCCTTGATATTTAAACGCTTTTATGCTATACTGTCGTCGGGAAAACTCTTAGCCCTCCGCACTGTCCTCTCAGCAGTGAAAAAGCAAAAAATTTTCTCGAATGCAATAATTGCGCTTCTCAATTTGTATTACCTATAGAAAGTAATCCGAAAGGAGAAATCACCATGAGAAAATTTATATCTTTGCTTGTAGCTTTGGCAACACTTTGTTGCTTCACCGCCTGCACCACCGGCGACACCGCTCAGAAGCTCTGCTATAACGGCAACGAGTACTGGATTTGCGGAGCGGGAGATACGGGCGAGGGGAGTGTTCTCGAAGCCTGCGGACTTCCCAACGAGCTCACCGCCGACCTTTGCGGTGAATTTATCGGCTTCCTCGAATCCGCCGGCAACAATGCTTATGAAGTTGTTGAATCAGAAACCGACATCCCTGTGTATAACTATGCCCCACAGGAGACGGAGAATGTCTATATCGTAGAGATTGACGGCATCTACTACGCCGCCATCAGGCACGATGGCGACATCTATTATGGCATAAAGTAAAAAACAGACATTACAAAATAGTATAAGCCAAGCCCCGGCAGTGTATATCGTCGGGGCTTGGCTTATTCAAAGCGGGTATCAGAAGTGATTGTACTAATTGGCAGAGGGCTTTTTCTTCTTGCTGTTCCTGGCTTTCGCTTCTGCCTTGTTCTTTTCCTTTTTCGGCTTGCTTTTCTTTGTTTTACCTTCCGGATTGAGGTCTTTGCTCTTTTTCTCAAGTTCGGTTTTTTTGTCTTTCTTTCTGTTTTTCAGCAGATTGTCAATTATAAATTTCTCAAGCTCCTCAGCATTTTTGAATCCTACAGCTTGAATAAGCTTCAAGGAGTTGATAGAATTGAAGTTGAACCTGCCCCATTCAATTTTTGAAATCTCATCCGTTGTATGACCGGTCATTTCGCCTAAGGCAGTCTGAGATAAGCTCAAAGCTCTGCGCTTTTTCCATATTGCCCATCCGTAGTACTCTTTGTAGTGCATTCTCAATTCGCTGTTCATGAATCTTTCCTCCTTAATTCTGCCTGATTATCTGTTCTGCTGATACACTTTATCATCCAGAGACCATACAAGTGCCGCCACCCAGCCTAAAAATGACCATCCCAGGAACACATTTATGAGGATGATGATAGTTTTGCTTGAATGATCTTTCCTGACAGCCAGGATTGTCGGCAGAAAGTAGAGCGCAATCAAAGCCACAAGAAGTGCTAATAAAAGTATAAGCAGGATTATATACCCTATAACTTCTCCCATACCAGTTCTCCTCTATTATAAACAGTTGTCGTCTTCACAGTCTATGAGCTTCCTGTTCGACACAATCTTTGCGATGGCACATGCCGAAGCAGTTGCAGCAGCAAGAAGCAGAATTACGGAAATTATGATTGCTATTATCTTTTTCATTTTGTATTGTGTACTCCTTTCAGAACAGTCTTGATAAACGGTTGATTCTTCTCATGATGGCGTCGCCACTCGGTCTGCCGTGTTTCATTCCACAGTTGATTTTCCCAGCAAGCTCAAGCAGGTCAGGGTAGTCTTCACAGTGCTTCTCGATGTATGAAATGATAGTATTCGCCGACTTTTCTCCATAGCTTATCATTTCGTCGATACTGTCTGAATCCATCGAAAAGCTGTTGTGTCTTATGTCGCTCCTTTGAAGATTGAGATAGATTATCGGACAGGAAAATTTCTGCTCCGCCCTCGAATCGACATAATTATCGAACTGAATGACGATAATCAGATCAAGAGGAAGATTCTCAAGCGGAGAAATCGGAACATTGTCCATCATTGCTCCATCGCAATAGTAAGAGTTGTTTATTGCAACTGGAGTCATGAGGTAGGGAACAGAGATCCCTGCTTTAAGAAGGGCTTTTCTCTCACAAAGAGGGAAGCTGTCAAATCTCAGATAGTCGGTTGTATCAGTCGATACATTCCGAAGAACACAAAAGAGAGGAACGGCAAGCATATCATCTTCACGGCAAAAATCATCTATGTTATCGTAAATTCCGCCTTTGCACAGAATACTCCCGAAGAATTCCCTGTAGCTTTTGGCGTTTACGGACTTCCATAGCTTCACTGCAGAGTCAAGCCTGCCGCTGAGCAGAGCATACGCATTCAGTATACCGACCGAAGCGGCAGAGACTGCACTTATCTCAAATAGTGGATGAGCCATTATGGCTTTACAGACACCGATTTGGTATGCACCTTTTGCAAAACCGCCCGAAAAAACAATTCCTGTTTTAAGCCTCACTTTTTTTGCTCCTGTAGCATTATGCTGGGCTTTACTCCGGGTTCTTAAGAGCCCAGACAAGCGAGACAACCCATCCCAGGAATGACCATCCGAGGAAGATATTGACGCAAATAATTGCGACCTTGTTCGGGTGATCTCTCTTGACGGCAACAATCGTCGGGATAAAGTAAACCGCCAAACCAATCAGCAACAAAATGATTCCAAAGACTCCAAGTCCTCCGAGAACCGCTGCATCTGACATACAATCAGCATCCTTTCCTTAGTGCAAAATCCGCTAAGATTCTGCATGATTTAACTCGCCTACAACGAGCCTGAACACATTATAGCGGAAAATCCGCTAAAAGTCAATAGTAAAATCGAAGAAATTGTATAATAATTTAAGGTGACATTGTTGCGAGAGGAGGACTGAGAGTGTACAGCCGGATAAGAAACCTGAGAGAGGACGCTGACATGACGCAAACGGAAATTGCAAAAATCTTGAATTGCAGTCAGCGGGTTTACAGCAACTATGAGCGCGGCGATCTTGACATTCCAACGGATATTCTAATCAAACTTGCCGATTTCCACGGCGTCTCCACCGACTACATTCTCGGCAGGACGGATAACAAGGAGACATCAAGATAATGTAATTTTCATTAAAGACAGCACCCGCTGAACCGGGCTTGCTGTCTTATTTTTCGGAAAATTTTTCAATCTTTCTGTAAGATTCCGCCCCAAATCCATAGTATAATGTTGAAAGGAGATGATGTGACATGGAGGACAGCGAGATAATTGAGCTATTCTTTTCCCGCTCGGAGCAGGCAATTTCGGAGACGAGGGAGAAGTACGGCTCGGCTTGCTTGGCAATTTCCCGGAACATCTTGGGAAACAGTCTTGACGCCGAGGAGTGCCTGAGCGACGCCCTTCTGGCAGCGTGGAACAAGATCCCGCCAGAGAAGCCTGAGCCGCTGAGGGCTTACATATTTCGGATCATCCGGAACATCTCGATAGCGAAATATCACTCGAACACCGCCGGGAAGCGGAACAGCTTCTATGACGTGGCACTTGACGAGCTTGAGGACTGCCTTGCGGGAATCTCGACGGTCGAGCAGGAGATAACAACACGTGAGTTGTCAACCCTGATTGATCAGTTCTTAGCGACTCTTGACGAGGGCTCAAGAATGCTCTTCGTCCGCCGGTACTGGTACTCCGACAGCCTGAAAGACCTCGCCGAACGATTTGGGATAACCGAGAACAACCTGTCAGTCCGCCTTTCACGCACGCGGACAAAACTCTGCAAGTATCTACAGAAAGAAGGATATAAAGTATGAAGAAAAATATCATTTCAGACGCAATCACAGACATTAACCCCGCCTATGTGGAGCAGGCTTCCGATTACAAGCCAGTAGCACACAAGGCGCGGCATACAAGAGTGCTTGCAATAGCAGTGGCGGCAATGGTCATGGTTCTCATGATGGGTGCAGGAGTTATCGCTGCAAACGGCGGAATTTCAGGTTGGTTCAGTGAAAGGTGGGAGATGACAACAGAAGAAACAATAACAGAGGAGCATCTGGAATTGGTCGACAGCTTCAGTCAGGCACTCGGGTTGAGCGAGACCTACGACGACGTAACAGTAATGGTCGACTCTGCGGCGGTTTCGGAGGACAGAATCTATCTTTTGCTGAAAGTTGACGGTGACCTCGACAGCGTTGTTACCGACTATTTTTACTCTTATCTCACATCAGATAGCATCGGCTTTACTGCCGGTGGATCCAGCTTTTACGGACAGGATGAAAGTGGAGCTACACGCTATCTGCTCGATTGTCATTATGATTATATCGGCGAAGAGGGTGATGACGAAATGCTTTGCACTCTCCGGGTTGGCGACATGAATAATAATGGTGATGTAGATGTTATTTGGATGTTTGAATTCACCCTCATCAGGAATGAAAACAGCCATATATCTCTGACCGAAGACGGCGAAATTATAACTGTTACGACGGAACAGCTGGACTATGACACCTATTATAATCCTGTTTCAGTGGATGTAACCGTCGACATCACCGACATCGTACTCACCGAGTTCGGAGTGTCGTTCATCTGCGACAACACCACCGCTTCCGTTCCCTACGGAACATATACTGACTTATGCGATGTCTATGTATACATGAACAGTGGAAGTGAAGTTCAGGCGAACTTATATATTGAAGAAATCAGCGACGACGAAAGCATTGTCACAATGTACTACTATTGGACCGTTCCCGTCAACCTTGACGAGGTTGCCTCCATCAGAATCGGTGATACAGCAATAGCAGTTTCGTAAGAATAAGAGACAAACTAAAAAAGGCTCCTCGCGAGCCTTTTTCTTATGCCATCAAGCGTGCAAGAATCACATTTCGCACCTCATATTATATCTCCCCACACAACTCCCATCCGCCATCACATCCCGGAACTCCTCAACAACCGTAAAACCGCACTTTTGATAGCACTTCTGAGCATTTACATTGTCGGCGTTGGTGTAAAGCATCACAGTACTATATCCTCTGTCTTTTAAATCCTCGAGAAGCCTTCGCAGCACAGCAGTCCCAATTCCACGATGCTGATATTCAGGCAGGAGCACCGCCATTTTCAGATATGCAACCTTGTCAGCAGATTGGAGATTATTAAACGAAAACCATCCAATTCTACCGCCATTCAGCCAAACTATGTAGTTTTCCTCATCGGAATCGCCTTCCCAGATCTTGATTGCTTCTGCCCAATCGTCAAGAGTCGTCGGGACTTCATTCAACCTCTCAAGAATCGCATCTTTGTTCATGAGAAGGTATAAGAATTCTGCGTCACCCTGTGCTACAGTTTTAATTTCAATCTTATAATCTTCCAATTATTTGCTGTCCTCCTAATACATCACTGTGGTAGAGCCCACAAATCCAGCTACAAATAAACAATATTCAAAACAAATCAGATACAAGACAAGCCCCGCAAACAAGCGATTTGCGAGGCTTCATTTTAACTGGTCTGAGTGACGGGACTTGAACCCACGGCCTCTACCACCCCAAGGTAGCGCTCTACCAAGCTGAGCTACACCCAGATTCACAACGCTTGATATTATATCACACCCCGCCAAAAAAAGCAAGCCCTAATTTCAGTTTTTTGCGATTTTTTGGGAAGGGATTTGCGGGCATCCCGATTCATCTTGTCAAACCTAAAAAGTTATGTTATACTTTAAACATCGGCAAATTTTATCTGATGGGAGATTCTTGCATGATAATATACGATAGAATAGCAACAGATTATTTGAACGGTCTGGATATCAGCGCTTATCGTGATGAGTGGTACTTTACAAAGACCGAAACTTCGAAATTTAATGAAGGTGAGTTTTTCACTCTACCTAGTGCAGATGTAGGGCAGTTTGAAAAAGCTCAGATAGTGTATGACGCAATCAGTGCCGCGGCACATAACTTTAATCCTGTAAACAGACGGCTATGGGATTTGCTTTTTCCTGATTGGCAAAACTTACTGAAGAATACCGGTGTTGATTTGATAGTGGGATTTCCTGAACCGTATGATGCGACAGTGGAGCTTGACGAACAGGGAGATTGCCATGTCATTTTTGACTTAATCTGTTGGACGAAATATGTTGGAAACTGCGATATTGGGGCAACTGCCCGAAACTTATTGTCGCATGAGTTCACTCATGTTTTGTTACATCATTACCGTCCCGAACTGACGGAGATAACTGATGATACTGATTATCTTACCCACTTGGATGCAATAACTTTTGACGAGGGATTTGCTCATTTGCTGTCATATGATGCTACGGAAATTGACGCAGTAGATTGGCGAAGCGAAAAGCTTATTAATGTGTACGAGCAGTGCAGAAAAAAGCTCGAAGATGCCATCACTGAGAAAGACTCTGACAAACAGAATCGCCTTTTGTATGAGGCACTTTGCGGCAACTATTATGAGAAATACGCCTGCATGTGTGAAATGTTATATCTCGCAAATCTGTGGCTGAAAGGTGGAGATATGGCTCTCAAAGATGCGGTGGATTCTGGCTGTAATGGTTTTGCGAGTAAAGCGATAGGGAAGTGAGATAAAACCCGAATACTGCCACTTCCTCGAAGCCAAGTTCCCGTTTGTGAAAAACTGATATTGAAAAGAGCGACCCTCAAAGTCGCTCCTTCTTTTTGAGAACAACCGCCAACCCAACACAAGCGGCAATCCCTATCCCATACGGGACAGCATACAAGAATGCCACGCTTGGCGGTGCGCTATATCCTGCGTACTCCATTCCCCAGCGGATGGCGCAGTAGTTGTACGCCACGACGGCACACATGATGTCGGACAGAACGACAGCCAGAGCTCCAAAGATGACAGACAATTTTTTCATGCGAATTACTCCCTTCATTTCCGCTTCGAGCCTTTAAAGATCAGTATTTCGCCGACAACAATGGCGGCTATACAAGCGATCAAGAAAACACCATTCCCGTCTATGGAAATCGTCGACGATTCGCCAATCCGGTTCGATGCAGTCGGGCTGAGTATCGACAACAACCCCCATACAATCAGGCAGATAACCCCGCCTATGCAGGCGACAATTCCCAGAATCCATTGAGTACGGTTTGCCGTCGGAGAGGTTACTTTTTCGTCTGTTGGCGAAGGCTCACCGTCCTTCAACAGGTAATCCAGCGAAATATTGAAGTAGTTGCTGATGGCGACAAGCTTATCGCTTTCTGGAATTGAACTGCCCGACTCCCATTTTGAAATCGCCTGCCGGGATACATTAAGCTCCTCCGCTAGCTGCTCCTGCGAAAGACCGCTCTTTTTACGAAGCGCATATAGTTTTTCCGATAAAGCCATATTTCCTCCTTTCACCCTAAGCATACCATCAAAGTGGGTAGAACTCTATATATTCGGATAAGCAATCCCGCAACCGCCGGTTGCAAATGGGATTTTAATTGTATATCTCAACCTTACCAAGCACTTTTACATCCCTGTTATCAACTACAATCGCTCCCTTACCTAGATGTGTAGCATAAACTGTCTTGCCACGCTCTTTTATTACTCTACGGATAGAAGCATCCTGTATATCTGTGCCTTCATAGTGGACTTCCAGATAAAAGTCATCGAGATAGCCAAGACCCTCATAGTAGGAAAATTCGGGGTAATCATCATCGGGAGAAAGGTGATACTCCGAAAGCTGAATCAGAGCTCCGGCACTATATCCCATAATGATGCCTTTATGGTTCACAATCGCATCATATAAATCAAGTTCCTTGATTCGCTCAAACATTCTGTCCGGCAAGCCACCGAGGAAGTACAGAATATCGGCATTTTCGATTTTTTGTTTTGCAGTTTCTTTACTGTCGGTAAAATAGTTTAAGAAATCGATGTTATCCTCGGAAATACCGTATGCAGTCAAGCCACCAACGATACCGTCGTAATATTTACCGTTGTACTTGCCGTAAAGAGCGTTCCAGTTCTCAGGGTTTTTCACATGGTTATCCCGATAGGCAAGAGTGATAACCGTAACCTTGTGGTTCGGCTTGATATATGCTTTCAATTCATCAAACAGCCACGGCACGGCAATGTCGTAGCCTTCAAGTAAAATGTTAATCATTGTTTTTACGAATCCTTTTTTATATCTCTTTCCCCACCATAACAAACTCATCCGTCCTGTATTCTTCCTTAAACCCGCATTTTTCAAACAGCCTTACAGCGGGATTACCGATAGCGATGTTGTCATAGACTTTCGTAATTCCGTTCAGTTTAGCTTCTTTGCACAGTTTGTCCAAGGCATACCTGCCGTAGCCATTGCCTCTGAATTTGTCCATGATTATCACATCCACGAGGTACTTATCCTCGTCCGAATCGTAGTGATAACCACATTCTCCGACGAATTGTCCCTCATCGTTTCTGACATAACGGTATAAAAAATTGCTATCGGCATTGTCAATCCATCTGGTATACCAGTCCTTCCACCTGTCCTCGCCGAACTCAATAGCTCCGCCCCATCTTGAGTTGAACGACATGGTCTCCTCATCCGCCAAGAGCCCTTTTCTGAACCACAAATCTTTGGTTTCAGGCTTTACAATTTCCATCCAATCACATCCAAACTTGTTTTGACTCAGTATACCATACTCCCAAAACAAAAGCAAGTTATATTCAGGTTACTTCTTGCTAATTTCAAAGGAATATGTTATACTTATTTTAAAGTTATGATACGGATGGAGATGCATAAAATGAACGATTCCCAGATTCTGATTTATACAACAGAAGACGGACTCACTAAGATAGAGACTACATTTGACAATGATACAGTCTGGCTCTCGATTGAGCAAATGGCAGAGCTGTTTCAGAGGGACAAATCCACAATATCCAGACACATAAAAAACGTGTACGCCGAAGGCGAGCTTAGACGAGAGGGAACTGTTGCAAATTTTGCAACGGTTCGATTTGAGGGAGACAGGCAGGTTGAACGCAATATAGAATACTATAATCTTGACGTCATAATTTCCGTTGGTTATCGTGTAAAGTCCAGACGTGGAACCCAATTTAGAATCTGGGCAACAGAAGTACTGAAAGAATATATGAAAAAAGGATTTGCGCTTGATGACGACCGCTTGAAACAATTAGGGGGTGGCGGATATTTCAAAGAGTTATTGGAGCGAATTCGTGACATTCGTGCTTCTGAAAAAGTCTTTTACCGTCAGATTTTAGAAATATATGCTACTAGATGCTACTAGATGCTACTAGATGCTACTAGTATCGATTATGACCCCAAAGCGGAGATTTCACAGAATTTTTTTAAAAAGGTTCAGAACAAAATCCATTATGCAATACACGGTCAAACAGCAGCGGAGGTTATCTATAACAGAGCTGACGCTGAAAAAGAATTTATGGGACTTACCACTTTCGCAGGAAGTCAGCCAACACTTCAAGAGGCTGTAATCGCCAAAAATTATCTTAATGAAAAAGAGCTTCATTCAATGGGACAGCTTGTATCTGGTTATCTTGATTTTGCGGAACGACAAGCGGAACGTGAGCAAGTCATGACAATGAAAGATTGGTCAGAACATCTTGACAGAATTCTAACTTTGAGCGGAGAACAGCTTCTTTCAGGCAATGGTAGCGTAACGCATAAACAAGCGGTAGATAAAGCAACTATTGAGTACAAAAAATATAAGGCGAGAACGCTTAGTCCGGTAGAACGTGATTATCTCGATTCTATAAAATTACTAGAGGAGAAATCATCTAAAGCTATAAAACACGACAGTAAAGATTAAATCAACGCATAAAGAGCGACCCGCAAGCCGCTCTTTTTAAAATGCTTCCTTTTGCTTCACCGCTAGCACAAAGCTCTCCCTGACGCGCTGAAAAAGCTCTTCGTCGGGGATTTCGTCCTCAAGGATGATGGTGTACCAGCTTTTCTTGTTCATGTGCCAGCCGGGATAGTAATGCTCTTTGTCGAGAAGCTCGCTCAGCTTTTCCGGCTGAACCCGGAGGTCTATTATCTCTGCTACATAGCTCGAAGAACCAACAAGCTTGTTTTTGGCGACCGTAAGAACGGCTCCGTACCATTTTCCTGTGTCCTTTCTTCGCCAGACGGCGTTGTCGGGAAACTTCTCCCAAAGAAACTCAAGCTCATCGCCGTATGTTTCCGAGACATGTTCAATGAGCCGGAGCGTCTGAGGATTTTTGAAAACAGATGGCTGGTAGCATTTCGCAGAAATATCCGCAAGAACATCCGAAATGGCATTCCTGACATCTCCGATATACGCACCCGCCGCATTGGTTTTGTATAGAGTAAACTCCTCACCGCTGTCTGTCTCGGTTAAATCAGTCTCTGCGTGTCCGTTTTCGCCAACAGTTACAAGCAGGGAAAACTCGCCGCCCATAATGTCAGTGCGAAAAAGATATTCGCCGCCGACTTTTTCAAACCCATATTCCATAAGCCTTTCAGGAACTAATTTCCTGCGCCTGAATATTTCTTCAAACATGCGTGAATACCACCTTAATCTATTCTGCATCAATTATATAGTATTTCGCTCTCATTTGCAACCCTATTTTCAGAATTCACCCCAACCCCCAATTCTTCATATACTGCAACAGGTACCAACAAAGTACGAAAGGACTGTTTTAGATTGAACATTTTGATTATAGGCGGGGATGCCCGCCAGATATATTGTGCCGGGAGACTTGCTCTCGAACCCGGTTTCGCTGTCCGTCGGTTTGCTCTCGGAACTGAAACTTTTTCGGGAGAAATCCCGCAGTGCGACGTGCTTCTACTGCCATACAAGCCGGTGCAGGGAGAGACGATTGCGGGCTCTGTAGGAGAGAATGGCGAGGAAGTTTACCTGTCAGACGCACTGAATATTGTAAAAGACGGCGGCGCAGTCTTTGCAGGCAAGATGGACGATGAAGTTGTAAATTCTCTCAAATCGAGAAAAATCGCCGTCCATAACTGGTTTTCGGACGAAGCCCTGATTCTTGCAAACGCCAGGCTCACCGCCGAGGGCGCCTCACAGATTATCACAAAGAACGCCCCGGGCGGAGTCAGCGGTTCGAAGATTCTTATCTTAGGGAAGGGCAGAGTAGCAAAGGCTTGCGCCGAGTTATTTGGCAAAATGGGAGCAAGAATTTCTATAGCGGCGAGAAGCCAAGAGCACCCGACTGATTTCATCGCTCCCGAAGCAATAGCCAATGCCGACGTGACTGTGAACACCATTCCGGCAAGAGTTTTCGGCGAGAAAGAGCTGACGCATGTCAGGAGAGGAGCATTCATTCTGGAGCTTGCCTCCAAGCCATACGGAATCGACTTCGACAAAGCCTGTGAGATGGGAATTCCCGCAATTCTTGCATCAGGAGTTCCCGGAAAATACACCCCCGAGGAATCCGGAAGAGCTCTTGCAGAGGTGGTTCTCCGGCATCTGAAAGAAGGCGAGCAGAGATGACAGACAAACCCCGAATCGGATTTGCCGTGACCGGCTCCTTCTGCACTTTCAGATCTGCGTTTGAAGTGGCAGAAGTGCTCGTCAAAGCCGGCTACGAGTTGACGCCGATAATGTCCTTCAACGCATATAATCTCTCAACCCGTTTCGGAACGGCGGAGGAGAACCGAGCCAGGATAGAGAACATCACCGGGCATGAAATTATCCACACGATAGAGTCTGCTGAGCCAATAGGTCCGAAAAGGCTTTTTGACCTGATTGTAATCTGCCCGTGCACTTCAAACACCCTTGCCAAGCTCGCAACTGGCATAAACGACACTCCGGTTACAATGGCAGTCAAAAGCCATCTCAGGAATCAGCGACCGGTTGTGATAGCTGTCTCGACAAACGACGCCCTTGCAGGCGCCGCAAAGAACATCGGGCTTCTGGAGAACATGAAGCATTACTACTTCGTCCCATACCGCCAAGACGACTATATTTTAAAGCCCTTTTCGATAGTCGCAGACTTCTCGAAGCTTCAGAAGACAATTGAACTCGCATTATCAGATATTCAAGTTCAGCCAATGGTCGAAAACCATATTGACAAGTAGCACAAAGCCTTCTCAAAAACGGAGGGCTTTGTTGTTTTCTTGTCTGAAATTTAGGTGAAAAGGGCTTAAAAAGCAGGTTATTTCTATTTACAAGTCGGGCAGATTTATGCTAAAATAAATATGGTTCAAAAGGCTCACACCTCGCGAGCCTGAGAACTTAATTACAATATTACATGGAGGTCAAATATAATGGCAAGATTTACTTTACCTCATGATTTATATCACGGAAAAGGCTCGCTCGAGACCCTTAAGACCCTTAAGGGCAAGAAAGCAATCATTGTTGTCGGCGGCGGCGCAATGAAGAGAAACGGATTCCTTCAGAGAGCTGAGGATTACCTCAAAGAAGCTGGAATGGAAGTCAAGGTTCTTGAAGGCGTTGAGCCGGATCCTTCCGTTACCACCGTTATGAACGGCGCACAGGTTATGCTCGACTTCGAGCCTGACTGGATCGTAGCAATGGGCGGCGGTTCACCTATCGATGCCGCTAAGGCAATGTGGATCAAGTATGAGTATCCCGAGTGCACCTTCGAGGACATGTGCAAGGTCTTCGGTATTCCCGAGCTCCGTAAGAAGGCTCACTTCTGCGCTATTCCTTCTACTTCCGGTACTGCTACTGAAGTAACTGCATTCTCCATCATCACCGACTATGACAAGGGTATCAAGTATCCTATCGCTGACTTCGAGATTACTCCTGATGTCGCAATCGTAGACCCTGATTTGGCTGAGACCATGCCCAAGAAGCTTGTTGCTCACACCGGTATGGACGCTATGACCCACGCTATCGAAGCTTATGTTTCCACCGCTAACTGCGACTACACCGATCCGCTTGCTATCCATGCTATCGAAATGATCATGAAGGAGCTCATTCCTTCCTACAACGGCGATATGGATGCAAGAGCTAAGATGCACAATGCTCAGTGCCTCGCTGGTATGGCATTCTCGAATGCACTCCTCGGTATCGTACATTCAATGGCTCACAAGACCGGTGCCGCTTTCGCTGACTACGGCGCACATATCATCCACGGTGCCGCAAACGCTATGTACCTTCCTAAGGTTATTGCTTACAATGCTAAGGACCCGACCGCTAAGAAGCGTTATGGCGTAATCGTTGACTATATGGGTCTCGGCGGCTCGAATGACGACGAGAAGGTTAAGCTCCTCATCGACTATCTCCGTGACATGAATGACCAGCTCAACATTCCTCACTGCATCAAGAACTACGGTGCTGACAGCTATCCTTGCGAGCAGGGCTTCGTTCCCGAGGAAGTATTCCTTGAGAGACTCCCCGAAATCGCTAAGAATGCTATCGGCGACGCTTGCACCGGTTCCAATCCTCGTATTCCTACTCAGGAAGAGATGGAGAAGCTCCTCAAGTGCTGCTACTACGACACCGAAGTCGACTTCTAATCAGCAAATTCCATTTGACTCCTTTCGCTCAACACAGGTTTCGGTCTGTGTTGAGCTGTTTAGGGAGATTTTAAGAAAGAAGGAGAACCCACTATGGAACTAAGAGACAAAAACGGGCTCACCGAAGCCGAATTTCTTGCCAGCTACAGCCCGAAAAACTATCCTCGTCCGTCCCTGACTGCCGACGCAGTCATCTTTACTGGGACGAAGGACAATCTGAAGCTTTTGCTTATAAAGCGTGGAGGACACCCGTTCCTCGGCTGTCATGCACTCCCGGGCGGATTTGTAAACCCGAATGAAACGGTGGAGCAGGCGGCAAGGCGAGAATTAAACGAAGAAACCGGACTAACAGAGACAAAAATGTTTCTAATCGGAGTCTACAGCAAGCCCGGCAGAGATCCAAGAACCTGGGTAGTCTCCACTGCATTTTACGCTTATCTCGAAAACGGAGTGAACCCAAAAGCCGGAGACGATGCCTCAGATGCAAAACTCTTTTCACTTGAATATAAGCTTACATCGGACACTTGCACCTTCACCCTCACAAACGGTGAAGACACGCTTTCCGGTTCCGTCAGATTTTCGCAAGACGGTATGCCGACCGAAATCATAAATTCCGAAGGTCTTGCCTTCGACCATGCCGCAATCATAGCGGACGCGATTAGAAAACTTATGGCATAAAAAATCCCGTAGATTCGTCTACGGGAACTTTTTTAATCGAGATGCTTCGGCGCGGCGGAAACCTGTTTGCCGATGTGCTCCTTTTCTTCAAGATAGATTCTGTCAGCGTATTCGCGAACCTTGTTGCAAATCCACATGTAAGCCGTCGTGCCTTCCGAATAGTCCGCCTCGGCGTACATATTGATTCTGCCGTCGTGGCGCATCTTTTCGACCTGGTTGAAGGCGGTGATGTTGCCCTTCGGATAGATTGCGAATGTAGAGCCGCCGTTTTTATTGACCACTGAGAATGCCGGAATGTCGCTCGGACCGTCGGCAATGTAAATCATGTTCTTGAACTTGACCCTGCGGTATTCCTCAGCAAGCGTGCTGTTGACGTCGACACCGTCCTGCTTCCCAACGCCCTTGTTAATCTCAAACAGAGCCCTGGTCTTGGAAGTGTTGTCAAGAGCGCAGATAACCTCGCTGATGACCGGCTTTCCCTCGGCGTTCGGAGCTTCCAGAAGCTCACAGCCCCAGATGTCCTCGACATAGTCGTTCACAACTGAGCCCCGAATCGTCTCGGCGGTGCCGGTGCTGACGATGTAGTGCTCGACTTTTATTCCGTATTCCTGATACTTCGGGTCCTTCGCCACGACGTTCTTTATGCTGTCGAAAATCTCCGGCACGCCGTTGTAGAACCGAAGCCTCTGCCCGTATTCACGAAGCTTTGCGTTCGATAAATCCTTGAACTTCCCACTTTGGGCATACTTTATAAGAAAATTGAGGTAGCAAGTGTCCGCATTAACCCGAACTCCGGTTTTCTTGATTTCTTCGGCAAATGCGTCGACTTCCTTCCAGAATTCGCTCCCATCAACGCCGTTGTCCTCAAAAATCGGCGTCTGCATATACTCGCTCACCAGCGTCTTGTCAAAATCCCATATAACCGCAATAATATTAGCCATCTTAGTATCTCCTGAATCTCAATTTTGTACATCTTATAATAGCACTTTTTTGAGTGGACTGCAAGAGCCAAAATCACGAACTTGACTTTTTGCACCATGCAGAGTATAATAATCTTATCATAGAAAATCTAAAGCAGGAGGAGATTTTTTTGAACATGGGAAATATTAAAAGAATTGTGGCACTTATGCTGTCAATAGTGCTTGTCTTTACGCTGACAAGCTGTGGCTCGCAGGAGAGCGAGAATGATATCAGTGAAGCAATTGTAACCGAAGATGTGATTGTCGATACGACTGTTGAAGAAATCTCGGAAGAGATCGAATACCATTCTGAGCTTGTAAACGGTGACTTTGAAACGCAGGATCTTCATGGCTGGACGGTCGAGGAATCTACGAGCGGAACGATTTATGTTCAGACGGATGCCTGGGCAACTGTCAACACCTCTTACTTTGTGAAAATGTACTCATATTCTGGTGCAACCTTCACGTTATCGCAGTACATTCAGATTGAAGAAGCCGGGACTTATGTTGGTGGAATCTACTACGAAGGCTCAAACACGTTTGAAGGGACGCTGATGTTCAATATACTCGTCAACGGTGAAGAAGCAGCATCTCTCGACATAACTCCGACTCTCGACTGGGACGTCTGGACAACGGCTATTACCAATGAAATCACAGTCACAGCTGGCGATATCGTCACGATTCAGATTTCGGGAGACCTCAAATCTGACGATTGGGGAGACATCGACAATGTTGTTTTTGTGAGCGCAAGTGAAAAGGACTCGATAGAGGGAAGCAATGCTGCGGTAGAAGGTGAAGCAAGTGCTTCAAGCGATGCAAGTGATCCTTTAGGTGGGGCTTCAGAAGATTATGGCGTCTCTCCAGAGGAGGCAAACTGGGATATTCAATATGCAGGGGCAACGGGCTCAGGCTCTATAGATTTTGACGGCATAACCTACAACGGAACCGTTATAAACGATGGAAACTGGATCAAGGGAGTCGATGTCTCGTCACTCATTTCCCTCGAAAAGAGTGGAGTTGTCTACTATAACGCAGACGGCGAAGAAGAGGATCTTTTAGCTATATTGAAAGATGCCGGAGTAAACTATGTTCGTGTGAGAGTCTGGAACGACCCATACGCCGAGGGTGAGGAGAAAACCCCCGAAAACAGCTACGGTGGAGGAGTATGCGATCTTGAATACACCTGCGAGATCGCTGAAAGATGTGCAGAACTGGGTCTTACTCTGTATGTCGACTTCCACTATTCTGATTTCTGGAGCGACCCGAGCCGCTCTTATGCTCCGAAAGCCTGGGAGAATTATTCTCTTGAAGAGAAAGAGGTAGCTGTTGCTGAATTTACAACCGAAGCGCTGGAGCAAATTGCAGCAACCGGAGTTGAAATCGGTATCGTTTCTGTGGGAAATGAAACAAATTCATATCTTGCCGGCGAAAGTGGAAATGAGAATATAGCAAAGCTCATCGCATCGGGCTGCGAAGCTGTGAGAGAGTTCGATGACAGCATCCTTATCGCTGTTCACTTCACGAGCCCTGACCCGACGACCTACTATGGCTATGCCAACATGCTTGCAGCAGTGGGTGCAGATTATGATATCTTTGCATCGTCCTACTATCCGTTCTGGCATGGAACGCTTGAGAATCTGACTGAAAGCCTTAACGCAGTAGCCCAGTCCTTCGGAAAGCTCACTATGATTGCAGAGTATTCCTACGGAACAAGCGGCTCTTATGGCGACGAGGTTGAGGGTGTTTTCGGAACTCCGAGTGAAGACGGTTAGGTTCAGGCAATAACCGTTCTTAACGAGGCTGCTGCGCAGATAGATAACTGCATCGGGACTTTTTACTGGGAGCCGGCATGGCTACTGACATCATCCGATACCTGGTCAAGCGAAGGCTCCGGCTGGTTTAACACTCCTGCCGTTGAATACGACCTTTCAAATTCAAACATAACCGAAGCCCAAGGCAGTGCCTGTTACAACGAAGCCCTCTTCGACAGTGCCGGTCATCCCTACAAAGCCATAACCGAAGAAATCTTCAATGAGATCTGGACGGATGGAAAGTAAGGCAATAAAACAAGTGTAAATAAAAATCCCGCATCCGAAACCGGTTGCGGGATTTTTGAATAGATCTGAATATTCCGTAAGAAAGCTCAACGCTTGCTGAACTGCGGTGCTCTTCTTGCAGCCTTCAAGCCGTACTTCTTTCTTTCCTTCATACGAGGGTCTCTCGTGAGGAAGCCTGCGGCTTTGAGCTGAGGACGGAGCTCGGGGTTGTACTGGAGCAAAGCTCTTGAAATACCGTGTCTTATAGCGCCTGCCTGACCGGTAACTCCACCGCCGGAGACGGTGCAGACAACGTCGAAGGTTCCTTCTGCTCCGACGAGCTTGAGAGGCTGACGGACGATGAGCTTGAGGGTCTCAAGACCGAAGTAATCGTCGATGTCTCTACCATTGATGGTAACCTTGCCGGTTCCCTGATAAAGTCTTACTCTTGCGACAGAGCTCTTTCTTCTGCCGGTTCCATAGAAATAAGCTGATTTAGATTCGTACATGTTTCATCCTCCTTCTTAAAGCTCGATGGTTTCGGGCTGCTGAGCGGCATGAGGATGCTCCGAACCCTTGTAAACGCGAAGTCTCTTTGCGGAGTTGGCACCAATGGTGTTGTGAGGAAGCATACCCTCAACAGCTATCTTCATAGCTCTCTCCGGCTCCTTCTCCATCATGTCGGAATACTTGTATTCCTTGAGGTGTCCGATCCAGCCAGTGTGCCATCTCAAAACCTTCTTGTTAATCTTGTTTCCGGTGAGAACTGCCTGTGCGCAGTTGATGATGATAACGTGGTCTCCGCAATCAACGTGAGGAGTGTAGGTGGGCTTATGCTTGCCATTGAGAATGGTAGCGGCTGCGGCGGCGACTCTTCCGAGAGGCTTGCCAGCGGCGTCGATAACATACCACTTGCGCTCAACATTCTGCGGCTTTTCCATAAATGTTGACATTTAATTTCCTCCTATTGGAATTAATAAACCTTGCGCCTTGAAATGGGGGCACAAAGCCTTGCTTTTCAAGCGACGTTCGATATTATAATACTCAAATTTTCAGTTGTCAAGCCCTTTTGAAAACTTTTTTTAAATATATCCCGATTTCTTTCGATTTCTCTTGATTTCTTTTGATTTTTCTTCGATTCTCGATTTTCATTTCAATTTTTGAGCCGACAGCCGACCCTTCGGAGGGAGAGCCGGATTGTACAGCAACAGTAGTGCAAAATATTGATGTTTTCTAAGATATGTTTGATGAAAACTAACGACTTTGCCATAAGTACTTGAAAAGCATCAGCTTTCATTTTATAATAATGGTACTGGGTCTCTGAAAGGAATCCTGGAATATTATATTACTATGGAGGAAACAACAATGAAGAAAATTTTGGCAATCGCAGTTGCAGTTCTCATGATCTGCACACTCTCACTCAGCGTTTTTGCTGATGACCTCTATGTCCTTGAAGAAGGAGCCAATGATGTAGTTTACGGAAAGTTTGCTGACGGCGTATCCGTATCTGGATGGTATAAGTCCTTTATCACCGAGTACATGTATCCTGAGGTTATGGCTGAATTCCTTGAAGCTATCCAGACCGACGGCGCACAGATTGAAATAACTGCCGATGTAGCCGCTACCGGAGTACTTCTCCAGGCTTATGCCGACGGTGCTTACACCTGGGCTAACATCACCGACACTGTAAGTGTCACCACCAATTCTGACGGAAACTATGTCGTACTTTTCGATGCCGCAACTCTTATCGCGGCTTATACCGACGCTGGTCTTTCTCTTGACGATGTCCTCAACTTCGGCGTTGACTTCAACGAGGGTGATGCAGTTGTTTATGGCGTCAAGGTTGTAACCGGCACTGTCGCTGATACATCATCTGATGCTACCGACGACACTTCCGCTGACAACGAAGCTGACGCTTCCACCGAAGAATCCACCGACAGCTCTGCCACTGAAGAGACCACTTCTTCTCCTGACACCGGTATCGTTATGGCAGTTCTTCCTATGGCAATCGCTGCAGCAGCTGTAGTTGCTACCAAGAAGAGATAATTTAGACACGTAAGTCAGTTTGATAAGAATTCCTTTTCAATTTTTTCAGGCGTTCTCCGGTTTCGGGGAACGCTTCTCCTTTTATAAACAGTTGATTTTTCCATTCAGTTGTGGTAAAATAATCTCCGGACATTAACCGCCATCAGGCGAAATAAATATTTATCAGGAGGAAAACACCATGGCAGAAGTTAGAACAGTGCCGAAAAGAAGCGAGGTCCCGGAGGAATACACCTGGAATCTCTGTGATTTGTTTGAGTCCGATGGCAAGTGGCTCGAAGCTCTTGAAGAAGCAAAGGCTATCCCCGAGAAGATTGCTTCGTTTGAGGGCAAAATCTCTCAAAGTGCTGAATCACTTTTGGAGTATTTCAAGCTTGACGACGAAATCTCTCTTGAACTCAACCAGCTCGCCAACTACGCTATGCGCAAGTATGACCAGGATACTGCCGAGCCGAAGTATCAGGACTTCTACTCGAAGATAATGATGCTCTATCAGGACATCGCCGCCTCTGCCGCGTTCTCTGTTCCTGAGATTATTTCAATTCCGGACGAGACGCTCGAAGGCTTCTACAAGACTTGCCCCGATCTGGAGCTTTACAGAATCTCGATTAACCGTATCAGAATCGAAAAGGACCATGTTCTCTCCGCCGCCGAAGAAGCGATCCTGGCGATGAGCCAGCAGGTAAGAGGAGTCCCCGACGACGTCTACGGCACTCTCGAGAGTACAGATTTGAAGTTCCCGTCTGCCGTTGACAGCGAGGGCAATGAACATCCTCTTACAAATGGCTCATATGTAGCACTCGTCGAGAATCCCGACAGAGAGCTCCGCCGTGACGCCTTCCAGAAGCTCTATGGCACCTATGAGCAGTTCAAGAACACCTTTGCGTCCCTCTACTTCGGCGAAGTCAAGCAGTCGATGTTCATGGCAAGAGCCAAGAAGTACAATTCGACACTCGAGATGGCTTTAGCTGGCAACGAGGTTCCGACTTCCGTATACCATAATTTAGTAGACGCCGTTCACTCCAACATGGGCTACATGCACAAGTACATGAGCCTCCGCAAGAAGCTGATGGGCGTAGATGAGCTCCACATGTACGATTTATATACAACTTTGGTTCCAGATGCTGACGCAAAGGTCACCTATGAGGACTCGAAGAAAGATATCCTGGACGCAATGCAGATTCTGGGCGACGATTACGTTTCTATGCTCAAAGAAGGCTTTGATAACCGCTGGGTTGACGTATATGAAAACGAAGGCAAGCGTTCGGGAGCGTATTCCGCCGGCGCAAGACCTCACCCTTACGTCCTCATGAACCACAAGGAAAATCTCGACAGCGAGTTCACCCTTGTTCACGAGATGGGACATTCTCTTCATTCGTATCTTTCACAGAAGAACCAGCCGGTCTGCTATAGCGGCTATGTCATCTTTGTAGCCGAGGTCGCTTCCACCTGCAACGAGGCACTTCTCATGCAGTACCTTCTCTCGAAGACGACTGACAAAAAAGAGCGTGCATACCTCATAAACTACTTCCTGGAGCAGTTCAGAACTACCCTCTACCGCCAGACAATGTTCGCCGAATTCGAGCTTTTGACAAAGGAAGCCGCCGAGCGTGGCGAAACCCTCAACGCCGACTATCTCTGCGACCTCTATTACAAGCTCAACAAGCAGTACTATGGCGACGACATCACCGTCGACCCGGAAATCGCCTTTGAGTGGGAGAGAATTCCTCACTTCTACTATAATTATTACGTCTATCAGTACGCCACCGGCTTCTCCGCCGCAATCGCTCTTTCACAGAAGATAATCAAGGAAGGCGAGCCTGCTGTGAAGAACTACTTGAAGTTCTTATCCAGCGGTTCAATCACCGACCCGATTTCACTTCTCAAAATTGCCGGAGTCGACATGAACTCTCCTGAGCCCATCAATGAAGCTCTTAAGATGTTCGGCGACCTGATTGACGAGCTCGACGAGCTTCTCGGATAAAACCATACGCATTTGAACAGGAGTAACCTAAGAATGAAATACTATATTGGAATTGACCTCGGTGGCACCAACATCGTCGCCGGAGTCGTCAACGAAAACTACGAAATAATCGCCTGTGCCACCACCCGCACCAACTGTCCCCGACCTGCCGAAGAAATCATAAAAGATATGGCAAAAGTCTCTCGTGAGGCAGTCGAGAACGCAGGTCTCACTATGGACGATATTGAGTCGGTGGGTCTCGGCTCTCCCGGAACAATCGACAGTGACAGGGGAGTAATCGAGTATTCAAACAACCTTGACTTCTACGACATTCCCGTCGGCGAGCTTCTTTATAACGAGCTCGGGAAGCCGATTTATGCTGAGAACGACGCCAATGCGGCGGCATACGGCGAATACGTCGCCGGAAGCGCAAAGAACGCCAACAGCGCAGTCTGCATAACTCTCGGAACCGGTGTCGGCGGAGGAGTCGTCATAGACGGTAAAATCTATTCCGGCTTCAATTATGCCGGTGCCGAGCTCGGTCACACCGTCATTGAAGTCGACGGACCTCTTTGCACCTGCGGCAGGCACGGTTGTTTTGAAGTATACTCGTCCGCTACGGGACTCATCAGAATGACAAAAGAAGCGATGGCTGAACATCCCGAATCAAAAATGCACGAAGTGATGGGCGACCACGTCTCCGGCAGACTTGCCTTCAACGCCATGAGAGCAGGCGACGAAGCCGCAAAGGAGGTCGTCGACAAGTACATCAAGTATCTTGCCACCGGCATTGCAAACGTCATCAACATCTTCCAGCCGGAAGTTCTCTGCATCGGCGGAGGCGTCTGTAACGAGGGCGACGCTCTTCTCATCCCACTCAAGGAGCAAGTCGCAAACGAGGTCTACACCAAGCGTGGCTCGAGAAATACCGAAATTGTCCGTGCATCTCTCGGCAACGACGCCGGAATCATCGGCGCGGCGTTCTTAGGAAGAAGCAGAAAGTAGGGAAGTTCCCGTGAAAATTTTAGCCGTTGACTATGGAGACGCCCGAACCGGTCTTGCCTCCTGCGACAAGAGCGAATCCATCGCTTCTCCCGTCGGGACGATAAGCGAATGGAACCGTGAGAAGCTTTTGCAAAAGATTTCCGACAAAGCAAAAGAACTCGGTACCGAGCTAATCGTCGTCGGATTGCCTAAAAACATGGACGGCTCAGAAGGCGAGCGTGCCGAAAAGTGCAAAGAGTTTGCTCAAGAGCTTTCCGAACTCTCGGGCATTGAAACCACCCTCTGGGACGAGCGCATCACAACAGTCGAAGCCATCGGCATCTTAAACGAAACCAACGTCCGCGGCAAAAAGCGCAAAAATGTCATCGACACCGTCGCCGCAACCCTCATCTTGGAGAACTATCTTGAGTATAGGAAGAAAAAAGGGCTTGCAAACTAATTTAATTTATCCATAAGGAGTAACCCACCAATGACAAGATCCCACAAAAGCCTCATCAACCTCACCTTATCCGCAATGTTCCTGGCAATCGGTCTTCTTCTCCCGTTCCTGACTGGGCAGATTCCCGAAATCGGCAACATGCTTCTCCCGATGCATATTCCAGTTCTTCTCTGTGGACTCATCTGTGACTGGAAGCACGGGCTTGCAGTCGGTTTCATAACCCCACTCCTCCGAAGCTTGCTTTTCGGCAGACCGGTGCTCTATCCTTCGGCTATTGCAATGGCGTTTGAGCTTGCAACCTACGGCGCAGTAATCGGCATCCTCTATGCCGCATCCAAGTGGAAGTGCATAGTTTCGCTGTATCGCAGTCTGATAGCCGCCATGATTGCCGGAAGACTCGTCTGGGGTGTCGCCGAGATAATCCTTCTCGGCATCAGGGGCAACAGATTCACATGGAGTGCCTTTATTTCAGGCGCAGTCCTCGAAGCAATCCCAGGAATCATAATTCAGCTCATTCTCATCCCCGCCATCATGGTCGCCCTTGACAAGGCAAAACTTGTCAGGTTCACGAAGAAGGCGAATAAAACCCGAGCGGTGGACTGATAGACATTGAAAAGTTATCAATAACACGGCATTTCTCGCTTTATGTCGTGTTATTTTTCTGTCCGAAGTGCCATTCTTGAGGGCAGGAAAGGAGGGAAAACATGAATCAGAAGAAAATTGGCGAATTTTTAAAAGAGCTCCGAAAAGAAAAGGGGCTCACACAGGAACAGCTTGCCGAGAAGTTCTATGTTTCAAACAGGACGGTTTCACGTTGGGAGACGGGGAGCAACCTGCTGGACATAAGCACACTCATCGAGCTTGCGGACTTTTATGACTGCGACATCCGTGAAATCATCAACGGAGAAAGGAAAAGCGAGAACATGACGACTTCCAGCGAAGAAAAGAAAAACCTCAAGGCGGTTGCCGAATATGCCGAAGAGGACAAGGCGACACTGTTAAAGCGGGTCAGAACAACGAGTATAGTGGGTATTATTGCGGTTGTGCTGTGCTTCATAGTTATGGTGACCGACGACTCCGACCATCTTCCGGTCGTAGACTTCATTATGGGAGCTACACTTGGCTTGGCATTCAGCGCTCTGTTGGTATCATTCCTCTACACAATAGATATTCTTTCAAAAGTGAAGCAAAGCGGCAAGCTCTCGAAGAAGATGGCGGCAATCATTATCACAATCTGTGCTATTGTTGCTCTCGGATGCTTCATAGCGGCGATATTCGCATCTGTTTGAAATAAGCATGAAAAAAGCGGCTGGTACTGTTTGAGTATCAGCCGTTAATTTTTGGGGGCTTCCGCCTTGTCGCCACATGATACATAAAACCCGCACGAAGCAGGTGGGTATCAGCCCTGACGTTTCGTGCTCCCTTCGTCCTCCGTACTTGAACAGGGCACAGAGTGCCGTGCGTACTTTGGGAGGTCTGCATCCCCGCGCCCGGAGCGAGATTCCCTAAATATATGTGTTGGATTATAAAAACCATGCTTAATCGAGCAAGGCAGAATGGATTCTAAGGTTAGTATAACTCACCTGAGCTATTCTATGCGAAGTTTTTACTCTTCGTGATGATGACACTGGCAATCCTCGTCGTCGCAGTCGCAGTCGTCATCTTCGCAGTCGCATTCACACTCGTCGTCCCAGTTGTCGAATCTGTCGATGAAGATCTGACCGAGTCTGTCATACTCTTCTTCGCTGTCGATGGAAACAAGAGTAATCTCGTCGCCGGTGTCTTCTACTTTCAGAATGATGAACTCGCCGTTGTCGTTCACGAGATCCTCGGGGTTCTCATAGTAGGGAGCGAGTGCATAATAGGTGTTGTCGCCTTCGTCGTAGATGTCGATGAGTTCGTACTCTCCGACATTACCCTCTTCGTCTTCGAGAGTATAGATTTCAGGCATATATTCGTTTTCATCCATAGTGGTTATCTCCTTTACAAATGGGTATGCTTATATTATAGTGAAAACTGCCCGGTTTGTCAATGGTACTTTTGTGTAGAAACCGCTCAAATTTATATTCAAAAGCTAACACTTGGTCTTCAGAAAAATTCCACAAAAAAATTTGAAAAAAGTTTGAAAAACCTATTGACATTTGAATCCGGGTGTGTTATAATACAACCATAGAAGAGAGATAAATAAAAAAAGTCACTGAAAACTAAAAGGGAGAGGGTTCCGATGAAGAGGTAAGAAAACCTCAGGATAACTTCTAAAGCGAGGCGGCACTTGTGAAACAATACTTGTAAAACAAGTAAGCAATCTGCTAAGCAAGAACTGAGGGAGCTATCAAAAACCACCAAAGGCAAAATAACACCGCGTCTTAAGAAAGTAAAGGAGCGATTGTTATGAAAGTATTAGCAGTAGCAAGAAACGGAACTTGCGGGTAAAATAAACTGAAAGAGGTGAGTCCAGCAATCTATGCATAACTTTCTCGACTCACAGATTCAAAAGTAAAGCAAATCTTTAGACTTGACACATTACGAGATGTTCTCTTAGGTACGAAACCATTTTCTCAAGCTAAGATTAAAGCTCTGAAATTGATTCTGTAACCTATCTGAAATAAGATAGAAGAGCAACGTAAAGTTGCTGACAGCAAGGAAATTGCTGATAAGCAAGAGAGATTAAATCTCAAATATCTTGCCCATATTAATCAAGAAAATCCAAATCAAAAGGTTTAAAGCCCGAAAGGATTTGATGTACCATGAAACTGTCTTACAAAAAGGAAATCAAAATTCAGCAGTGAGAGGGTGAGTCCAACAAAGACTTTAAATTGGCTGTAGTCGCATCAGTGAAATAAGGGATCTAAGATTAAGATCTGAGGTTCATGATCAAAGATAGATACCAAGCTTTAACAGTAACTCTGGTTCATACGTAAGGTTTATTTTAAGACCAAAAAGCGTGATGAAGTAAGCTAAGTTAAAACCTGATACCAAAGCGACGATGAACGCAAAGTTCAACAGCATATGGTGATAAATTGATATAATGAGGGAGCGGTTATCCGCTCCCTTTTTGGTGCCTGAAATTTTCCATTAACATTTTGGACGACTTCCGAATAGTATAAACTAACAGCAGGACGGCTCATAAGTCAGTTTCATAAGGGGAGAGAAAAGCCGGCAATACTGCTGTTTTATATACAGAGCCGCCGAAAATGGCGGCTTTTCGGATTCAGCAATTTCACCGAGACTGCAGGAAAAAGTCGGTAATAATTCGTTTTTTAGTAACCGTTTTGTAACCAAAGATTGTTTGACAACTGACAGGCACTTGCGGTATAATGATGGTGGATAGTCAGGTATTATTCGGAGGGAAGAAATGGAAACTAAAATTTCAGCATCAATTCTTTCAGCAGATTTCGGCAATCTTTCGGACGAGCTTACTCGCGCGGAAAAATCCGGTTGCGATATGATACATTTCGACGTCATGGACGGTCACTTTGTCCCGAACATCAGCTACGGCGTCCCTGTTTTGAAGTCAATCAGGAGATACTCCCGCCTTCCGTTCGACGTTCATCTCATGATAAGCGACCCGGGAGCATACCTGGAGCCTTTTGCAAAAGCTGGCGCCGACGGAATCACATTTCATTTAGAAGCAACGGCAAATCCCGTCGTGATTATCGAAAAGATACATGCTCTTGGACTTCGGGCTGGCGTCTCAATCAAGCCGAAAACTGACGTGAGCCTTCTGTACCCGTTGGTCGGTCTTATGGACATGGCGCTCATAATGACTGTTGAGCCCGGCTTCGGCGGTCAGGGCTTCATCCCCGAGACTTTGGATAAAATCAAAGCTCTTCGTGAGTATTCTTCCGATATCGATATCGAAGTCGACGGCGGAATCTCAGATAAAACAGCTCATCTCGTAAGAGAAGCAGGAGCCAATATCCTGGTTTCCGGCTCCTACCTGTTCAGAGCTGATGATATGGCTCATAATTGTAGGCTACTAAAAGACTAATTAAGGACGGTATACCACCATTTCAGAAACAGCTATAATTTCAATTGGAAAAACTGAACGCAACAGATACTCAAGACTCTGTTGCTTCCTGCTCGCTCTCTGCATACTGCCATACTACTATTATGGGCTGAGGGCTTGGATTGTTGTTGCCATTTCCGTTGTAACCAGCGTTCTGGCGGAGTATATCTGCACATCATTAATGCGCCGGAAGTACGACTGGCGGGACACGTCACCCATAGCAAACGGAATCATGCTTGCGCTATTGATGCCTGCATCCGTCCCGTATGGCGTCATGATTTTCGCAAGCGCTTTTATGGGCTCGGTAATGAAGTATGCCTTCGGCGGACACCATAACAGAATATTCCACCCGGTAGCCACTGCATACTTGTTCTCTGCCCTCTGCTGGCCATCAAGCGTCTTAAGATATCCGACTCCGACCATATTCGGAAGCCTTTCTCTTTCGTCCAGCATCGGAGATGCTCTTGACCGTTCATTCACCCACTATGTTGACGTCTCTGTGAGCTCTTCAAGCTGGCTAGACATCGTCTGGGGAAGACTTGCAGGACCAATGGGCACGAGCTGTATCATACTGGTTCTCATCTGCACAATAGCACTCTATTGCTTCCGGGACATCCCGGCGCCGGTTCTTTTCTCGTCGGCTGCAACAGAGGTTCTCCTCTTCATCTGCTTCCCTATTTCCGCAACCGGATGGCAGGCGGCACTCTATGCAATAGTGACCGGTTCGTTCATGTATGTCCTCACATTCATGGTCTGCGACCCGTGCTTCACGCCATCGAATGGCTTCGGGCAGACTCTCTATGGCATCGCATATGCACTGACAGCGTTTCTCTTAAGGAAATACTCCGGCTACGAGGACAGCTCGGTTCTCGCGCTTATGATAGTGTCGATATTCCCGTCTGAGTTTGACAGGTTTGCAATATTTGTAATCGATAACCTCGATCGGTTCAGAGACTTCGTTACAACGAAGATTCGCGAGCGCCAGATATATCGCAGATTCAGGAAATATGAGAATCTTCCTGACAATGCGGAGAATTCCGATAAAACTGAAGCCTCCGAAACTTCAGAAACTGTTGAAGAAACAGAGTCTGAAGAAGCAGAATCCAGCGCAGATTCTCCCGAAGAAGCGGCTGATGAGGAGTCCACTCCCGACACACAAGAAACAGAAAAGGAGAGTGACCCTGATGAAGTTTAAAGGCTTCAGATTCCCAGAGCGAAAGCCTACAACCGTCTCCGATATAAGTGAGCTTCAATCGCTCGCATCCTCCCAGGCAAGTACAGCCGGTAGGGAAGCGGTTCTGACATCAAATGCCCTCCTTTCAAGCGGTTCTATAATAGCTCCCGCAGTAGTGGTCGCAACCAGCTTCCAGAGTGCCCTGGCACTATGCATTGTTTTCAGCCTTGTTACGTTCTTTACAGTTCTTATCTGCTCGTTCGTTCCGAGAAAGCTCGTCTACACTGTCAGAATAATAGTCTATACTCTCATTGCTTCGCTGGTTTATATTCCTGTGGCGATACTGATGGAGAATATAATGCCGGCGCAGTTTTCGGCACTCGGAATCTATGCACCACTTCTGATTACAAACTCGTTTATAACAATGAAGACCGAATCAAAGTTCTACCGCCTCAAGCGCGGCTATATGACTGAGCTCTGCGGATTCTATATCATCGGCTACGACCTGGCTCTCATGTTCTTCGGCTTCATGCGTGAACTCTTAACAAACGGCGGACTTTTTGGAGTCCAGTTCCTGCCGCTGAGTATTCCGTCAGTCGGAACGGTCTATGGCGGATTCATACTTTTAGCGCTCACGGCGGCTACATTCCGCTGGCTTCTCACATTCCCAGCAAGAAAGCGACAGAGTGAAAATTAAAACCAAAGGGAAAGGATGTGCAAATTAATGGCTGTCTTCTTAGAGACAATCGGAGCTGCAATGCTCGCCATTATTCTCGAAAACGTAATATTCACAACTGCGTTCGGAACGAGCACATTAATTAGCCTTTCCAAGCGCGACGGTCAGATCTTCTTCTGCGGACTTTTCATAACAGAATTTTCCGTCCTGTCGAGCATGATAGCATACGCATTTGAAGGACTTATGCTAAAAAGCGATGTTTCGGCAAGATTCATGCCGACTTTGTATATACTATCTATTGGAGCCGTTTATATTGCAACGCTCATCCTGATATGGTGCGTTTCAAAAAAAGCGTTCAAGCGCTTCAAAAGATATATTCATCTGTCAGCGTTCAACTGCACTGTTCTCAGCGTCCTGTTCAATAACACTTTGAACGCCGGCACCCTCGGCGAGAGAGTCCTATTTGCTCTCGAAGTGGGCTTAGGCTTCACGCTCGCCGCATACATTCTTTCCGTCAATTACGAAAAGCTCAATTCGGATGAGGTTCCCGCTTCGTTCTCGGGCTTTCCGATATACGTATTATATATAGGCGTCGTCTCCATGGTGGTTTACGCACTGGGAAGATAGGAGAATCCAATGGCAAAGAAATACAAGGTAAAACACAAATCCAAGCCTATGTTCAAGCAGAAGCGCAAAAAGGGCAATTCCGTTTTAGGTATCATCTTTATGATAATACTTCTTGCGGCACTCGTTTTTGTGGGGTACAGCGTCGGAAAGCCGATTGTCGAGTTCTTCTCTGGGGAAAGAAGCTCCCCGACAGCTACTACAGACGCTTCAACTGGCAGTTCTGAATCAACCGAAACTGAGGCGACGACAACTGCCGCCACATCCGAAACAACCGAAGCCACAACCGAGGAGCCCGAGCCGACAGTAGCTGTCGGCACCAATATCTACTATATTTCATACTCCAGCGACATCGCCGACTATGAAAGTTATGTCTATTCAGCCGTCGACTATGCCGCCGAAAACGGATACATCGGCGTCTGTGTCGAACTGATAGCAGAAGGCGGAACGGTAACCTATTCGTCCGCCAATACAACGGCAACAGAGTCGGGGGCAGTCATATCAGGAAGTATCTCAGACCTAAGCGACCTTGTCTCGACCATAAGTGGCTACGGCATGACGGCATATGCCCGAATTTCGACATTATCCGACAATATCGCATCAACCTACGACAAAACCCTTGCCTACATGATTTCCGGCACTGACACCCGCTGGTACGACGACAACATCGCAAACGGCGGCAAGCCGTGGATTTCTCCCTACAGCTCGTTAGCCGCCGAGTATATCACAGACCTTGTTTCCGAGATTACCGACGCCGGCTTCGTCGGACTTGTAGCCGGTGAAATCGAGTTCCCACCGTTCAGAAATTCGGATATCCGAAACTACTTCTCCGGCACTGATGTCGCAACTTCAACCCGTTATGAAACCCTTATCTCGTTTGCCGAGACGGTATATAATAGTTTCGGCAGTGCAAAAGAATTCTATATAGAAGTCGATGCTGAGGACATCATTTCCGGCGACGCCGAAATTCTTACTGACACTGATTCCCTCTGCACAAGCGTAATCTACGTCAACTTCAACCCCGACAATATTGGCACCAGAATTTCGAGAGCCGACGGCACGGAAGTGTCCTTTGAAGGGCTCAACACCGCTTATCTGTTCAGAACCGTTTTCAATCTCGTTGAAGAATCTCTTGAAGGAACAGGAGTAACCATCATCCCAAAGATAACCGGCTGTGAGATAACCGACGATTTACTCTCCGCAATCGAGCTTATGGGCTACGAAACCGCAATGATAGAAGGATAAGTCGACATAAAGCAAAACCCACCGAACAAAATCGGTGGGTATTTTTATGCTCAGACGAGCAGGCAAATCAGCCCCGAACAGCCTTCGTTGACTATTCTCTCGACTGCCTCTCTGAGCTTTTCTCTCGCGTCGTCCGGAAGCCTTGCCAGTTTCTGCTCCAAGCCTTCCTCGACAAGCTCCGAAACCGACTTCCCGAAAATGTTTGTCTCCCAGATTTTCAGTGGGTCGGTCTCGTAGTCGGTCATGAGATACTGTATCAGCTCCTCCGACTGCTTCTCCGTCCCGACGATAGGAGCGACTTCTGCGGCGATGTCCGCCTTGATAAGGTGAATCGACGGTGCACTCGCCGTGAACCGGACGCCATACTTTCCTCCCTGCCTGATTATCTCCGGTTCAAAGGCAGTGAGTTCACTCTCAGTCGGCATAACGATTCCATACCCGGTTTGCTCGACCTCAGTCAAAGCTTCCGAGAACTTTTCAAGCCGGTTTTTAAAGTTCACAAGCTCCAGGATTTTGGGCATCAGTTCGTCCTCAGATGTGAGCTCCAGTCCTGTCTCCTCACTGAGAATCCGATAGAACAGCCTGTTGTCGAGAGTCACGCCGAGCCGGGCGGTTCCGTTTCCCAAATCAACCTTAGTAATCTCAGATGTCAATACATCTTCACAACACCCGACCTCCTGTGAAAGCTTCTTCACATCCCTGATGTACCTGAGCTCCGGTGCGGCTTTTCTTATCGAGTCGTAGAGCTCCGCCTTCAGCCAGTGACCCTTTTTGAGAGAGCTCACCCACTTCGGCATCACAACATTAATTTCCTTGACGGGGAAGGCATAGAGAAGCTCTGTCAAAATACTCTCGATGTCCTCTTTCGTCATTGTGAGAACATTAATCGGCATTATCGGCACGCCGTATTTCTCACTCATCTCCGAGCAAAGCGAAATTGCATCTTCACTGACTTCGTTCTGAGTGTTCATGAGAACCACAAACGGCTTCCCGAGGTCTTTAAGCTCGCTTATAACCCTTTCTTCGCACTCCTCATATTCATCTCTTGGAAGTTCTGTTACACTGCCATCGGAAGTGATAACAATCCCGACGGTTGAGTGCTCGGTGATGACTTTCTGTGTCCCGATTTCCGCCGCCATGTTGAATGGAATTTCTGACTCGAACCACGGCGTCCTAACCATTCTCGGCGAATCGTTCTCAATGTATCCTACAGCACTCGGAATCACATATCCGACGCAGTCAATCATCCTAAGACTTACGCTGGCGACGTCGCCTAACGTCACCTGCACAGCCTCCTCCGGGATGAATTTCGGCTCGGTAGTCATAATCATCTTCCCAGCCGAAGCCTGCGGGAGCTCGTCAATGGTTCTGTCTTTCAGATACCCTTCCTTGATGTTCGGTATAACCAGGTTCTCCATAAACCGACGTATAAAGGTCGATTTTCCGCTTCTCACGGGACCTACGACACCGATGTAGATGTCGCCGTTAGTTCTCTCTGCCATACTTTGATAAAGTTTATCGGTAGTCATCATATTCTCCTAATCTACAATCGGTATGAGTATCATTTTGGGCTCCTGCAAGACCTCTTCGCCCAGGTCGTTCTCTTCGGTGATAGCCGATAGCGTTGTGTGCGTCCTCTTCGCAATGTCCCACGGCTCCTCGCCCTTTTCGGCGTAGTAGAGCTTCATCGCAATGTCGGAGTCCCTGTCAAGCGGGCTTGCCTCGTCAACCGTAATTCCACTTATGAACCTGTGGGACTTGCACCCGAAGAGATATCCTTTCAGTCTTATATCTGCGGTAATCTCCATTGCATTTGAAGAAGTCAGCTTGTATGCAGACTGAGCGACCGTCGCATGGGCGTCTATAGAACAGCTCGAAGCCTCATCAGGAAGCTTCTTCTCAAATTCGTCCGTCCCTTCAAGATAAATCGGCTTGCCAGATTCGTTCTCGGCGTAGGCGAAATAGGTGATTCTTCCTCTGACAGAAACACTCCCGTCTGAGCCGGTAATTGCGTCAAGCTTCCCGACCTCAGCGCCGGCGCACATGACGGAAACTATTTCGCCGTCGTAATATGTCAGCGAAGCCTTTGTCTTGCAATTCTCTGAAATCTCCGTCGGCACACATTCGATATCCTCATCACTCGTTTCGAGGCTCGACTCGTACATCGTCGAATAGGCGTCGGTGGCGATAAGAACGCTCTCGAACCTCATTGCGAGGCAATTAATCTCGATGTTGAGCTCGCAGCTGACCGAGTTAGTGCCACTCTTTCCGGACGGCTTAATCTCACAATCCGAGACATTCGCCGAAATCATCACGTCAAATCTTTCGTCCAGTCCCTCAACGTCCGAAATCTGCGAGAAGGGAACCGCAAACCGTATATTTTCCGCTTTGTTCGAACCGTCTTCCGGAACATAGAGAAGCGAGACCTCCGCTTCGCCCTTTGTCAGGAGCTTTCCCGAAAGAATTTTCTTGTCGGCAGTGATGACTGCGGCGTCCGCCCGGATAACCGTCTTCACCGCCGGTTTCGACTGCCCCAAGTTCACGTCGTCCACAACCGTGATTCTCTTTGTAACTGCGATTCTCTTCGACGGATATGTGACGAGCGATTTCCTCAGCTGCAATCCGTCTCCCGAAGCCTCCGAAACCGCCTGTCTTGCTTCATCGGCAGTAGCCACGACCGAAACGGAAATAATCCCTCTGATGTCGGCTCTTCTCTTTCCCGAAACTCTGCAACTTGCGCTTTCAGTATAGGGCGAAATGCTTATCTTCGGCGATTTTGCGGAAGCCGAAAGCTCCGTCGAGCGATTGTAAGTAAGAATCTGCTCCGCCGCACACATCTCTCCCGACTCAGAAACGTAGGTGAGCCTTATCTTTGCCGAAAGCTCGTATTCAAGCCTTGTGCCGTTCAAAGACCTTGCCGGAATGCTCGGCAGGATTCTGACGTTCAAGACCCTGAAAATCTCGGGATAGTAGTCTGGCAGTATGTAGTCAAGCTCCACCGACTGTTGCGTGATTCCGCCACCCAGATTTTGCGGTACAGTGAAGTTTTCTTTTGTAACTTTGTAATCCATAATCTCCTCCTGGCGGGTGCTGATTTTCGCTTGCCATGTCCCCACATAATGAAAAGTGCGTAACTCGTACGTTTGCTATATCATATTCAGCTTGTTCCGGTTTCATGCCTTGCGTGAGGATTTTAGGCGTGGTATAATAAGAGTAGCAGGATTCAAGGAGGGAGCAATTATGGATAAAATAGATATCGGGAAATTAATAAAAGACCGACGCAAGGAACTTAAAGTAAGTCAAGACGATCTTTGTCTAGGCATTTATAGCGCTTCTTCGCTTTCGAGAATTGAAAATGGGTATGCAGGAACTCGTGAAAGTAGCTACATCCCCAGCCTTTTTGAAAGATTGGGGATGCCGACTGATTCTATTAACGAGATAATCAGCGAGGATGATTACTCTGTTCGTCAGCTGATACGCAAGGCGAATCAAGCTGATGTTTTGGGCAACAGAGTTGAGGCTTGGAGAATCGTTCGCGAAACACGTGCCAGGATTAATGAGGATAGTCATAATATTTCTCTTATGAATGAGCAAAGACTTATAGTTTTGGAAACTGAGCTATCTCGAAAGGATAATAAAATATCTGTTGAGGAAGAACTCAAGAGGCTTGAGAACGCGCTTCGTATGACGGCTGTAAATTATCGCCCGGATAATCTGCCTTCATATATGACTAATATGGAATGCCAGATATTAGCCGATATAGCAATTGCGTATTTCGAGCTTAAACAAGTCGAAACAGCTATTGCTATTGATAGTCATGTGAAGAGATTTATGGAGTTTTACATAGAAGACAAAATCATTGTAGCAAACCATTTGACTATTCTTTGCTACAATCTATCAAAGATGTATGGATTGACAGGAAAGTATAATGACAGCGTTGCTGTAGCCCGTGACGGTATTTTTTGGCACAGATATACCGGCTTGAAACATACCCTGCCACAGACAATGTACAATTGTGCTTGGTCCCTCGCAAGGCGTGGCGAGATTGGAGATATGTCAGAAGCCAAAAAGCTTGCATACGATTCTCTTGAACTTACGAAAGTTATGTCAAAGCATATGCAAGTTTCCCCGACTCTTGAAAGACACATTCAGAAATTGATTGATGAATATCATCTTTAATATTTGTTTATGTCATCTTTATCAAAGTCATCTTCACATTCAGGCTTGCAGTCAGGCTCCTTGTTATCTGAGTTATTGTAATGCTCTTCAACTTCAGTTTGCGGAGTGGTAAGGTCTGGCAGTAATGGTGCTTGGTTGACGGTGACTGAAAGTGCTATTGCCAATGTTGCAAGTATGGCAAGTAGTTTTCTTGTTGAGTTTTTCATAGTATTTACCTCTTAATTATATTATTTCACAGCTTAGGCTTTTACCTTGCTGTGATAGATATAATTGTAGCATCTAATTTTTCTCATGTCCATAGATTTTAATTTGCAGTTGGTGAAAGTTCTTGCAATTGCTGAAAGTTTTTGCAGTTCGTGAAAGTTGGTTGACAATGTATTTTCCTCCTGATATTATGAACTTACAGTCTACTTGCCGAGACTTCTTACATTCAGTGTACAGGCTTGTAGGATGGGTCGGGGTGGCTGGAAATAAAAATCAGGAGGATTTACAATGAGAAAAATAATAAAGCTTATATCTGCTTTGGTAGCAGTGGTTCTTATGGTAACAACTGTATCAGCAAGTGGTTTGAATGTCGAGAGCTCATTTGAAGATTTGTCAATAGATGATATTGGCTTTAGCGAAAATGTGCAATATGTAGATGAGATGACAGGAAGTGCGCTAATCAGCACAGAAGTCGGAGACGGGTACACCATAAACACATATTCAGTTAATTGGACAGTTACAGCTGGCAATTCTATTATTGACACTAAGCAGATTTATCTTGCAACGGGCGATTATATTCGTGTTGACCTCAGCTTTTCACCGACGCCAACAGGAGGAGTTAAAATAGGTGGATATAATTTGTCGAATGGTAGATTCTATTATGCTACAAAAACGTCATCAACAGTATCAAGCAACTTGCGCTTTTCAGTTTCGGGTGCTTATTTATTCGAGATTGAGAATACTTCTTCGTTTGATATAGTGGTTTCAGGAACTTATAGTACTATTAATTTTGAAAGTAGCGCTTCACTTGATGTTACTCATTATATGCAGGAAAAGACCAACTGGTGCTGGGCTGCTTGTATACAAATGTGCGCTGACTACCTTGGATATTATAAAACACAAACGCAGATAGTTACTTATGTTAAAGGCAGTGACGTTGATGAAGGTGGAGGTGATGAAGAATACTACAAAGGAATGAAGTATGCTACAAATGATGT